>NZ_VPBQ01000010.1:0-98250 GCF_013418635.1 Acinetobacter sp. YH12131 | reverse complement strand
TTAAAGAGCAAGGCATTGATTTAATTACTTATCCAAGAAAAAATATGAGAGTGACCTTATTGCCATTTTCTGATGAATTTCATCTACGACAACGTAAAAGAATTGAAACATTGATAGGATTATTGAAAGAAAAATATCACTTAGTTACGAGTAAACATCGTTCGATTGCTGGTTTTTTAGCAGGCGTATTTTCTTCACTATGTGCGTATCAACTTTGCCAAAAGAATAAGCCTAAAATTCATGTGATTAAATCTTTGGCTTATCCGTAACTGGGGTTATATTAAGATAAAAGATATATTTTTAATCATTTAAAGCGAATTTGTAGATTTAAAGACAGATACAATTTATTGTCCTTTAGAAATAATTGACCAAAATCATGCTTGGTTTTACTTGCCATCTCAAACTTTGTATTATTGTATAAATACTCTTCAAATTCATGGCGATGATACAGATGATAGCAAATGATCTCGCCATCTTCTTTAATTACTAAATATCCACCTGTAGAATCAATTTCGTTACCTGTCCAAACTGTACCAGGCATCATTCCAATTGCTATTTCACACAATAATTTTTTAATTTTAAACTGATAAAAAGGATGCTGATGTTCAAAAGAATATTTCATTGGATTTTCATAAGAAATTTCATTAAAAATATCTTTAACTGAATTAAGAGTTGATGTGTAATATTTAAATATAGCTTCTGCCATAATTTTTGGTAGTAAACTATCCAACAAAATTAAATTATTCTCAAATACAGCATTATTTAAATGGGAAAATTTAATATCGGCTCCCAACATTTTTAAATGTGCTATACGAGATTTAATAATTGGTTGTGGCAATGCAAGCTGATTAAAATCTTCAATCTCTTTTTCGGTTAGGCAAATATTTTTTATTTCAAAAATAAAATTTGTTGTCTTTCCTGCATTTAACAATGTGGATGGTTTACCTAATTTTGACTTTATGCTAAATCCCAATTCAGGCATTGTTCCAATTTTTGCATCATAAATTACGATTCTAATATCACTTTTCGCACTAGATTTTGCTTTAATCTTATTTGATTGGTATCTGGATATAAAGTTTTCCACATCTGGAATAGTAAATGATGCCGTTTGCTTTTTCTGTAATTCTGCCAGCAAAAACTGAGTAATATCTCTGAGTTCCTGTAATGGTATCTGAAAAACATCTTCGCCCCGCAAAATCTCTACTATACCCTCTGATTTATGCGGTACATAAGTGAATAAATGATGATGTTCTTGACGTAAAATTCTAATTACAGGATAAATTAAATTATTTATTTTATTTAAGTTTTCATCACCCGCACTTAACTCCCCATCACATAGTAATTTAAAAAGGGCATAGAGTTCACTCCATTCCCCCTTATTTGCTGTAATCATACTCACCAATCTTCAATGCTTTTAATATTTCTTTTGCAGTTGCCTGTATCGCTGGAATAGCAACAGAATTTCCAAATTGTTTATAGGCTGAGGCATCTGAAACCACGATTTTGAAATGATCTGGAAACCCCTGCAACCGTGCCCATTCTCTTGGCGTCATTTTCCGAATACCTTTCCGATTTACCTCTCCTTTAATTCTAGTAGTTGGAGTAAAGTCTGTAATTCTATGATCTATAACTAAATTACGCTCTCTCCCCATTCCACCTACAACTATGGCATTGGCAATTGCGTGATCTGGAATAATAGCGTAACCAAAACCATTTCCTTTATTTTCATGTCGAGCTTTATGCTTTTCCAAGGTATCTAAATACTGTGTAGATAAGTAATATTTAGTAGGTACAACCTGAGTTTCCTTTATATCGGCAAAACAGGTTTTTTTATTTAATGGTTGTGGATAAGAGAAATTTTGAATTCCAGTATCTTTATGGAAGCCTACAATAAAAATTCGCTCTCTATTTTGGGGAACACCAAAATCTTTAGCATTTATAATTTGAGGCTCAGCAACGTAGTAACCTAA
The DNA here is from genome assembly GCF_013418635.1 of Acinetobacter sp. YH12131. Taxonomy (NCBI): domain Bacteria; kingdom Pseudomonadati; phylum Pseudomonadota; class Gammaproteobacteria; order Moraxellales; family Moraxellaceae; genus Acinetobacter; species Acinetobacter sp. YH12131. Next base: position 96,280 of record NZ_VPBQ01000010.1, on the reverse strand, counting down.
ATCATCTCTTAATGTTTTTAAAATAGTTTTAAGTGTATTTCCCTTATCATGACTAATTAAGCCTTTAACATTTTCTAAAAAGAAAGCTTTAGGTTGTTTCCGTTTTATAATATCCGCAACGTCAAAAAATAGCGTACCGCGTGTATCTTCAAATCCAGATCTTTTACCTGCAATTGAAAAAGCCTGACAAGGGAAGCCTCCACATAAAATATCGAAATGATCAGGTATCGCATTTTTAGTAGACTCTAAAGTGATATCACCATAAGGCGTTTCACCAAAATTGACGGAATATGTTTTTTGGGCATATAGGTCTATTTCTGATGAAAATACGCACTCGCCACCAAGATTTTGTAACGCTAGCCGAAATCCACCAATTCCTGCGAATAGGTCAATAAATTTAAATTTACTTGGGTATTCTGGATAAAAAGGGATTGATTCAAAGAGGGAAAGGTTTTCCTCTTTGTTTACCACTAATTCACCATGAGCCTTTAAAACTTTTGGACTAGTAGAGTTCATCTCAAACCTTCAAGGCGATACAATAACAAAGCCATTACAATAACAAAATTTACCTTAAATAGCATGCAGTGCAAGACACAAGCTGTCGCTCTAGCACAATATTCGATAAGCGTTAGGACAGATGCCTGAGCTGAACTCAAATCACAAAAACGCTTCCAACACCGAATTTAAAAACACATGCCCTTGCGCAGTACATGCCAATCGCTTCGGATCATCCTGCAACAATTGCCGCTGACGCAATGTATTTAAAATATCCTGCAAATCATCCAAGTTTAAACCTGTGCGGGCAGTATACAAGTTTGCCTCAACCCCATCATTCAGGCGCAGTGCATTCATCATAAATTCAAATGGCAACTCATCGGCTGCAATTGCTTTAAACTGCAAGTTTTCCGCAGGTACTTTGGCTAAGTAATCTTTCGGCAAACGGGTTTTTTGGAAGCGATACACACCATCATGCAAAGTCACTTTGCCATGCGCCCCCGCACCTATCGCCAAATAATCGCCAAACTGCCAATAATTTAAATTATGTGCAGACGGCAACTCTTTACGCCATGCAGACACTTCATAATTCACAAAACCTTGCGCAGTTAAATAGGCTTCACCCTGCGCTTGAATTTCTTCCAAGACATCATCTACAGGTAAAATTGGCTGAGTGCGGAAAAAAACAGTATTAGGCTCAATAGTCAATTGATACCATGAAATATGCGTTGCACCATGTTCCACTGCCAGTTTTAAATCCTGCAGTGCTTGCTGCAAAGTCTGTTCAGGCAAGCCATGCATTAAATCGACATTAATTCGCTGAAAGCCCGCTTCACGCGCCAAGTCAATTGCGGCAATCGCATCATCATTAGAATGAATACGCCCTAATTTTTTTAAATGCTCAGTATTAAAACTCTGCACGCCAATCGACAAACGGTTAATGCCTGCAGCCAAATAATCTGCAAAGGGATCATGCTCCACTGTTCCCGGATTAGCTTCCAACGTAATTTCGCAGTCATCTTCAAAAGCTAGCACGGCTTTCAGCTGTGTAAATAACCATTGATACCCCTGTGCTGAAATTAGCGAAGGTGTGCCACCGCCAATAAAAACACTGTGAATTTTCCGCCCCTGCGCAAACTGAGTCTGGGTTTTAAAATCTTCCAGCAAAGCCTGTAGATATTCCTGTTCTAAATCTAAACTCAACTTACCGTCAGGCACAGCATGTGAATTAAAATCACAATACGGACACTTACGCACGCACCACGGCATGTGAATATATAAAGATAAAGGAATATCAATGGGTTGAAGTGGATTCAAAGACAGACTCAATGCAAAATCAAAACAGTGATACAGATTTTAACATGACTACAGCAGGACACTGATCTATTCCCTAGAATTTACTTTAGACTAGAATCTGTTTAATAAGAAAAAATGTGAAAATGATGAAGATATCCAGCCAATTACTCTTAATTTTGCCACTGGCGATGGGCATCGGGATTGCAATGGCCTTTCAAACTGCAATCAACAGCCAATTGCGTGAATATTTATATTCTCCGTTACAAGCTGCCCTTTTCTCTTTTTTGGTTGGTACAATAGTTTTAGCCATACTGGTATTTTTTCAGCAAGTCGAAAAACCCAACCTCAGCACCTTGCTCAACATCCCATGGTATTTATGGATTGGCGGATGTCTAGGGGTTTATGCCATCAGCATGAGTATTTATAGTGCTCCAAAACTAAGTTTACTCACTTTATCTGGGGTGATTATTTTTGGACAAATGGTCACATCAATGCTGATTGATCATTTTGGGTTCTTGGGCACTGAAAAAGTCAGTATCAATTGGCAACGTCTTTTAGGTAGCGTGGTGATTTTTATTGGTGTGCTTCTCACTTTACAACGCTAATACCCAAACGCTAAGCACCTCATGCATTGAGATTTTTTGTGTCAAATATACATTCTGTGACCACGACCCGTTTTGAATTAAAACAGCTTTTTCAACTGATGATTCCAATTTTGGTCACACAATTTGCGCAAGCAGGTTTAGGTCTGATTGATACCATTATGGCAGGTCACATGTCTGCCACCGACTTAGCTGCTATTGCTGTTGGGGTCGGTTTGTGGATGCCCATTATGCTGCTGTTCAGTGGCATTATGATTGCTACCACACCCTTAGTCGCCGAGGCTAAAGGCGCGCGTACCCCAGAAAAAATTGCAACCATCGCCCGTCAGTCTTTATGGATTGCGTTTATTTTAGGTGTGATTGCAGGGCTGATTTTACAGCTCATGCCTGCACTATTGCCATTATTTGGTGTGCCTGAAAATTTACAGCCCAAAGCAGGCTTATTTTTACATGCCATTGGTTTTGGGATGCCTGCCGTGACCATGTATGCTGCCTTGCGCGGTTATTCGGAAGCACTGGGCTATCCACGCCCTGTGACTGTAATTAGTCTGTTGGCATTGGTTTTATTGGTTCCGCTGAACTTTATGTTTATGTATGGCTGGGGGCCTCTGCCTGAACTGGGCAGTGCGGGTTGCGGTTTTGCCACCGCCATTTTGCAATGGTTAATGTTCATAAGTTTGGCATTTTATATTTTTAAAAGTCGCGCCTATCAAAGCACGCAGGTATTTAGCCAATGGGAAGCGATTGATGCGGTCTGGATTAAACGTATTTTGCTGTTAGGACTGCCCATTGGTTTAGCCATTTTCTTTGAAGTGAGTATTTTTAGTACTGCCGCCATTGTAATCAGTCCTTTGGGAGAAACCAAACTGGCAGCCCATCAAATTGCCATGTCAGTCACATCTCAGTTATTTATGATTCCCATGTCTTTGGCAATTGCCCTGACCATTCGTATTGGCACATATTATGGCGAACAAAATATTCACGCCATGCGTAAAGTACAAGGCTTAGGCTTTGCAACTGCAACTGTATTTGCCTTTTCTACAATGACGCTGATGTGGTTTTTCCGTCCTGAAATCATTTCAATTTACACCCGCGACCCGCAAGTGGCGCAAGTGACGATGTCTCTATTATTATTTGCGATTGCCTATCAACTCATGGATGCATGGCAAATTAGCGCAGCAGGTTGTTTGCGTGGCATGCAAGACACTCAGGGCCCAATGTGGATTACCATGCTTGCTTATTGGGTTGTGGCGTTCCCCATTGGCGTGTATTTAACTCGTTACAGCAGTATGGGCGCTGCAGGGGTTTGGGTCGGGCTGATTGTCGGTTTAAGCATTGCCTGTGTGTTACTTCTGACCCGTTTATATTTCAACAATCAACGACTGGAACGCCAATTTACAGCATAAACCTCAGCCTACTCACCTACATGCCAAAATACGTTTTGGCACGTGGGTCTTGTGATCAAAAAATACTTTAACAATTAAAAGTAGGCATTTTGCTCACGAACACTTATGATCAAAAGATAGTAAAGATGATCTTGAGGAACATCGCATGGCAAAAACGGCGCGTACACCTGGTCGTCGCTTTATGAAACTTGCGAGCATGACAGCAAGTATTGCAACCAAAACGGTATCGAACTCGATTAAAAACCTCACCGCAGATGAAGAACAAAAAAATGCGGCACGCAGCCAATTGTTTCAGGATATTGGTATCCAAATTGCTGATACCTTAGGCGAAATGAAAGGTGCGGTGATGAAAGTCGGGCAAATTGCCTCGCAATATAAAGATATTTTTCCGCCTGAAGTTGCCAAAGCCATCAGTAAATTACAGCGGCAAGCACCTGCCATGCCATTTGCTGAAATTAAGGCACAAGTTGAAAAAGAACTCGGTAAACCGCTCGACAAAATTTTTAAACACTTTGATGAAACTCCGTTTGCAGCCGCATCTATTGGGCAAGTGCATAAAGCCATTTTACCCAATGGCGAGCAAGTGGTGGTCAAAGTGCAATATCCTGGGGTCGATGAAGCCTGCGAAAGTGACCTGAAACAAGTCCGTTTGGCACTGCGTTTAATGGGTGTACTTAAAATAGACCGTAAATTACAAGACCGTCTATTTCAGGAAATTCAGGAAAGTTTAGACAATGAGCTGAACTACCAGATTGAGGCACAAAACCTAGAAGTAGCGCGTACCTTTCACGCGGCTTTGGATGATAAAATTATTATCCCACAAGTGTTTAAAGACTATTCTTCGCGGCATATTCTCACCTTAAGTTTGGAACAAGGTGAAAATATAGAAACGGCAAGCACATGGTCACAGCGTACCCGCAACACTTTGGGACGACGTTTATTGCGTGCCATGGGTCAAGAAATCTTTTATTTAAAACGCTTTCATTGCGACCCGCATCCGGGCAACTTTGCGTTCCGCCAAGATGGTTCTGTGGTGATTTATGATTACGGCGGCGTCAAAACTCTATCGAATGATGTAGTGCATCATTTTCGACAACTGATTCATGCTGCGCGTGCGCAAGATATTGCCGAAATTGAACAGCATCTAGATGCACTGCAGGCAATTTCTGCATTGGGTAAATTCCCTGAAGATTTATATTTGCAATGGTTAGAAGTGCTGACGCGTCCGCTAACCACACATTATGATTTTGCTGAAAATTCTGCCCATCATGATGGCGTTGAGTTGGTCAAAAGTTCATTGAAATATTGGGATGTGTTTAAGCCTTCTCCCGATACCTTAATGGTGAATCGAACTGTTTCAGGGCATTATTGGAATTTAATTCATTTAAAAGTACATGATAATTTAAATGATATTTTTGAGGAGTTGGTTCCACCGCGAGCTTAGACTCAACTTTGGACTCAGCAAAGGATGCTGAAAATAAAGCCCAATCTGTTTTATGCTCCGTAACTAAAATTATAATCCAGACAAAAAATCCTCCCAAATGTAGGAGGATTTTTTGTTATCTAAACCGATTCATTCAAGTTGAAACGATGAAATTCAAATTATTGAATTTCAAGGTGTTTGATTAAGCATTCCAGATCATCGGCAGACAGTTGTCCAATATAAGTGAGTTGTGTTTTTTGGATAGGCAGCTGATATGTTTGTACTGTATCAATCCACGATGGCTTTTTTAAACCAGCCTGTTGCCAGTTTTTAATTTCCACATATTTGCTTTTAATAAAAGCAGACTTATTTTCGTACTGACTACTTAAACGGAATACAACATAGTCGGTGTCCGTTTGGCGAATATACAACACAGGTCTGGTCTTACCATCGGCAATATCTGTAAAGCCAACATAAGCCCAATAGAGTTGTTGGGTCATTAGTAGCCGCCATCATCTTCTAAAAAAGCAGCAGTATCCGCAGCGCTAGACACTTTTACACTAGGAACATTATGGCTCATCGCGATTAATCTTGCTGTATTCAAATCCTCGTCACTCACTTGAGTCGTGACAGGTATTTTTCCAGTTCGTGCAATTTCAGCGTAAACCATGCTCATTACAGTGGCAGGCGTCAGACCAACTTTTGTCATAATGTATTCTGCCGATTCCATAATTGCCTGATCAACCGTGTATTGAACTCGTTTTTTTACCAATGTTGTCATCATCTACTCCATACATACCACTGAATGCCATTTTATGCCTTAAAATGGCATGGGTCAAACTTGTTCTTACGATGCCTTTTCACTTCCAATAGAAAAAATTATTTAATCTGTGCAGACACTATTCCCTCAATGACAGCCCTTATACAACAGGTTTAAAAAGGGATTGGATAATTTTTGATGTAAAACTCACTAGAAAGAATGCATGTGGGTTTTATTTGCCAAATTAATTGTTATGTTATAACATTTCACAAATTACACACTTAGTTTGGAGAAATCTCATGCGTCCGAATATCCACCCAGAATATCGTGAAGTTTTATTCCACGACACCAACGCCAATGCCTATTTGGTGATTGGCAGCACCTTGCAAAGCAGCCAAAGTAAAGAATATGAAGGCAAGGTATATCCTTATGTGACTTTGGATATTTCAAGCGCATCGCATCCGTTCTACACAGGTGAACAACGTCAAACCAGTAATGAAGGACGTGTCGCGAGCTTCAACAAACGCTTTGCACGTTTCAAACGCTAAGCTTGAGTTTTATTGCAAAATCTCACAATCACTTCATATTCAGTTAAGTTTTCTGTTTTATATTTTAAACATAGCAAGATTGCTCATCGAAACGATGGGATATCCTCTATCTTCAAAGCCCAAGCACTCTCCTCCAGCTTGGGCTTCTTTTTATTTATAATTTTTATCTAATGGATTTTTCTACTCAACGATTGATTTGGTACAGACCCTAATCTAATGTTTTAAAAACTGTTGAATCACATAAAAACCCAATCCCAGCAACATCACTCCCAAAACCACACTGGAAAGCGCATAACTAAACGCCATACCTTGCTGTCCATGTCTTAAGAGTTGCCAAGTTTCCAAACTAAAACTGGAAAAAGTGGTAAAGCCACCTAAAATACCTACCATCAGTAATAAGCGGGCTTCCTGCTGCAACACAGGATATTTCTGACTCAATGCAAAAAATACACCTGCCAAAAAGCAGCCAAACAGATTGACCGACCACGTTGCCCATGGAAAATGCTGTGCCGATTTAAATAAATACAGGCTTGCGGCATAACGTAAACTTGCGCCAATTGCACCGCCCATTGCTACCAAAAGCCAATTCATTGTGTTTTGAATCCTAATGAAAAAAAGTGAGATGAATGAACCATCACCGCACAATTAAAACCTGATCACACTATACAAGAATCATGATTTTAAATGCGAATGTACACTCAAAAAACACATAGACTTTGCCATAAAAATTGCGCTAGTCTGCATGTTATTTTTAGGCGCAATGGAGGACAGGATGGCTCAGGAATTATTGGCGCAACTTGAAGCAGGCACTGCAATATTTACCGATGTGCTCTCATTTATTGAAGCACGTTACACCTACACGCCAACTGCTTTCAAAAATGGGCAACAGCTCAACGCCGCCAATGAAAATCAGGGCAGTGCCAAAATATTTTCATTTGCGAAACTCAATGGCTTAGATCAGGCGCAAACCCTCAGCCTATTTGCAGAACATTATGCTTCAGTACTTGCAACACCTGATGGAACTGATCATCAAAATATCCGCCAGTTTATGCAGCACGGTTGGGATGGCGTTCAGTTTGAAACGCTAGCCCTCAGCGCCAAATAAAAACAACTTTAACCAAGCAAAAACCGCATGAAAGTTAAACCTAATCATGCGGTTTTTTATTAGGGATGTGTACGTTTCACGTGGAGCAATACTCAAGCTGTTTACCGTGTATGAGATACAGTTTCGGCAAGTATCTACAATTCAAACTCTAAACTAAACATCACACTCAGCTTTTGACTTTTTCAATCCACTGAATTGAACTAACGCGAAATACTTCACAAGCACCATCCCCCGTATCGGTGGGTGTAAGAGAGGATGTCCAAACCAAGTCGTGATCTTTCACTTCAACCAACTCACCTTTTAAACGTACCAAATCACCTCGTTTTACTTTTTGAATGTCTTTGGCAATTTTTGGGTTGGCAGGAATGATGTGCATATTAGATACCATTTGCATGGCTTGTTCAGCAGGCACAGGTAAACGGTCTATTTTCCAGTTTAAATAGCGGTCATATTGATTGACTGTGATATGACGGGCAATTTCAGGCTCAGCAAACAAGCCCCAACTCACCGCATAATCAATCGGAGAAAATTTGGCTTGGGCATCATCTTGATAGGTTTTTGAACCCAAAATTCGAAAATCACCCTTAAAAGGTTGCAACACTTCAATCGACTGACCTTTCATGACAGGAGGCAAGCCTTTGGCAATATTACGCTCGACCGCAGCATAGACGGAACATGGCAAAGCCAGAGTCAGTAACAATGCCGTGAGTTTTAGCGAAATATGCGTGTTCATCTTAAAATCTGCCTATTAAATTCATCTATCTATATTTATCTTAATCACATATCATGAATACAATAGTTGAAATTGGTAACAAAATGCAGTCATTGGCTCATTCTGACATGGCAAAAACCCTGTAATTTCAGCTAAGCTTATCGGCATAAAAATCAATAATTAGATCTGCACATGCTCTATAAATTTTATCAAAAACATATTTTCCCGCACTTGCTGAATCAGGTCATGCAAACTCCATCCTTAATGGATTTACGACGTGAGCTTTTATTGGGCGTATCGGGCGAGGTTTTGGAAATTGGCTTTGGTACGGGTTTAAATTTACCTTTTTATCAAGGTGTAGATACCCTGTATGCCTTAGAATCCAATGCAGCAATTTTCCAATTGGCGCAGGAACGAATTGATGCAGCACCGTTCGTGGTTGAGCAGATCACCGCAAGTGCAGAACAACTGCCTTTTGCAAATAATCAATTACAGCATGTGGTATCCACTTGGACGTTGTGCAGTATTCCAGACCTAGAACAAAGCTTGCGAGAGATTTATCGTGTCTTACAACCGGGCGGCACTTTGCACCTCGTAGAACACGTTTTAAATCGACAAAATTTGAATGTTCAGCGTTTACAACATCTGCTCACACCAATTCAAAAGAAAGTTGCAGATGGCTGTCACTTAAACCGTGACATTGAAATTGCCCTACTGGAAACTGGTTTTGAGTTGGGTGAAATCCAATATGTTGATGCTGCAGATATCCCCAGTCTTGCACAGCGCATGTTATTGGCGCGAGTACATAAACCTCTTTAATCACAATCCTCAAAATCAATCCGAATGGTTTCAAAACGCAGTCTGCCCTGCTGAATGGCCTGCGCAATTGCTTGCTGACCTTTGGTCAAACGTGCGCCACCACTTTTAATATCAATTAGGACGATTGCAATATCTTCGGCATGCCCATTGCCATCCCGATAATCGGTATAGCCATCAAACACGATATAATCAACAGGATCACCTAAAAATTTGGCATCGCTCGGTAAATACTGAAATTCAGGCATAATCGGTGCTAATTGCTCTGCCATTTTGCCTTTCAGTACCGCACGACTGGTATTTACACTGCGCTTTTGTGCCTGCAATAATGCCTGCTGATGTGACAGTTCAATTTCTGCAATATATTGTTCATACTCGGCTTTAATCCGTCCATTGCGGCTATTGCTTAAAATTAAGGTGGTCAGCACCACGCCTATACAGGCACCAATCAGCATCGCCATCCAGATTGACATAAAACCTTCCTAAACCTTTTTTGCAGAACTCGATACGACTTTTGTCAACTGTCATATTCCGAGCACAAAACAATGATATGCTAGGGATGAGCAGATTAAAATCGATTCGAGGGTCATGAAAACTATATTAATTGCCAACCAAAAAGGTGGCTGTGGAAAAACCATTACGGCTATTAGTTTAGCATCTGCGCTTGCACAAAAAGGCTATAAAGTTGCTTTGGCGGATGCCGACAATCAAAAATCTGCGCTGCAATGGTTAAAACAACGACCAGAAACAGCCGCTCCAATTCAAAGTTTAGATTGGCGTCATGAAAAGTCGATTGGCGATGCACCCAAAAACATTGAATATTTAATTATTGATGCACCTGGTGCGTTATCGGGTGAGCATGCCGAGCAGCTGATTAGCGAAGCACATGCCATTATCACACCTCTACAGCCTTCATTTTTTGACATTGACTCCACCCGTCGCTTCTTAAAACACTTACAAGACATTAAGCGGATTCGTAAAGGCAAAGTCCAAATTTTGCTGTTGGCCAATCGGGTCAAACCCAACTCTGCCAGCTCTAAAGATATTCAGGATTTTTTCCAGAAAATCGAGCAACAGCCTGTGGCATGGATTTCAGAACGTGCAGCCTATGGACAATTGGCAATGCAAGGTTTAAGTATTTTTGATAAAACCCAAAAAACTTATCTGCAAATGCAAGATCAATGGCAGCCTGTACTGAATGCCATTGTAGATGACCCTGCTCAATGGTTTTAAAGCCTAGAATCGCCACCGTTTAGAACTTATTCACCAGAACTTACCAAGCTCTCGTTTTCGGGAGCTTTTTTTTCAGTTAATATGGCACATGACCTTAGGAATGTTTCAGTGAATTCAGTGCAACAGTACGCGCCAACATTACAAAAAATTTTATTGTTTGGACTGTTTTTTGTCCTGATCTTTTTGGGTTTTCACATACTCAAATATTTTATTGTTCCTGTTGTTTGGGCAGCAATCATTGCCTATATGAGCTGGCCACTATATCAGTCGGTGCTACGTTTATGCGGTCATCGTCCTACGCTTAGCGCAGCCTTAATGATGCTGATGGTCACGTTGGTGGTCGGCATTCCACTCACTTTTGCCATTTTTATCCTGCAACATGAAGGTCGCAACTTATATTACGAATTACAAAAACAGGTCTTTTCTGGACACTTAAATGTCCCTGATTTCATTCGCAATTTACCTATTATTGGTAAAGAAGTCACCCGCACCCTTAAAGAAATTAATCACGATCCGAACAGCATTGTGCAATCCATTTCCTTATGGATTCAAGGGCATTTGAATTACGGTAAAGTGGTGATTAATGAAGTCAGCAAAAACCTGATCAAACTGGGTTTTGCCCTGCTGTCATTATTCTTTTTCTACCGCGATGGTCACACCATCTTGCATCAAGTCAGCAAAGCGCTAGAAATGGTGATTGGGCCACGTATTCATCACTATTTAGATACTATTTCTGAAACCACACGTGCTGTGGTTTATGGCGTTGGACTCACTGCAATTGCGCAGGCTTTACTCGCAGGCGTGAGCTATTTTGTCGCTGGGGTACCTAACCCAATGGTGCTAACCATTGTGACTTTCTTATTTGCCTTAATTCCGTTTGGCCCACCTTTAGCTTATGGTTCGGTTTCGCTGTGGTTATTTAGCCAAGGGCATACGATGGAAGCGATTGGCGTGATGGCATGGGGCGTATGTGTGGTCAGCACTGCCGATAACGTGATTCGTCCTTTGGTGATTTCAGGTGCAACTCAAATTCCATTCCTGTTAATCATGTTTGGAGTTTTAGGTGGAATTGCCAGTTTTGGTCTAATTGGTCTATTTATTGGCCCTGTGATTTTGGCCGTGTTACTGGCCATTTGGCGTGAATGGTTGCATGAAAACAACCAGCCCGAAGCTTTAATGTTGCCCAAAGCCACGCTTGCGCATGATCTCCCTGAAGACGATTCATCATCCAATTCAAAGCTTGATTAAGCTGTTTTACTGATCATATTGCTCACATGGCTGTGTTGATCTGAATAAATCAGCTCAACACAGTACATACATACTACTACGCAAACGTTGTATTGTAACGGAGCTAACTTTGCTTCAATCAAGACATCCCTAAATATTATGCACAACAAACAGGATGTCTTTTATGCGCTCAATACTCAAATTTGCCAGTCTTGCTGCTTTTAGCAGCCTAGTACTTATGGGTTGCAGCACCACCGCGACCACACAACAAAAATCTAAAATCTTAAAAATGCATGCTGTTTCAGCACAAGGGATTGGCAAGGAATTAGGTACGGTTGAACTGCGTGACAGTGCAGCAGGCTTAGTCATTCACCCCCAACTCCAACAACTCCCTGCAGGCGAACGAGGTTTTCATATCCATGAAAAAGGTTCATGTGCAGTAGCAGAAAAAGATGGAAAAATGGTTGCTGCTTTGGCAGCGGGCGGACATTTTAATCCCAAAAATATCCCGAATCATGGTACACCGCTGACAGGACATTTAGGGGACTTACCGGCTTTAAGTGTTGCAAACGACGGAACAGCCAAAGTGACTGTGATTGCACCCCGTTTAACATTGGCACAAGTTGAAGGGTTGGCCTTGATGATTCATGCAGGCGGTGATAACTATGCTGACCATCCAAAACCATTGGGCGGCGGCGGTGAGCGAATTGCCTGTGGGATTATTTAAGCGAGCATGATGCATTTTCAATAAAACATTTATTACCAATTGTGGATAAGTTAAGGGTTATACACATGCCTTTCGACTTATCCGCAAAAAGTAAAATTTATCTTTTTTAGGATTATTCTCAAACGACACTCAATGCAGCTCTTCTTGCTTTATATCGGTCGTATTTCATAACCACACTTACTCGTTTTTGAATAACTTGCTACTAACTTGCACAAAATTAGCTCAATTTTGCAGCCATCGTATCTAGTTCATCAATGTGCAGAGCTCGCAACAGCTCGTCTTTGCTATTGTCACTATTTGCGCTACACTGCTGTTTTATCGACATGAAAAAGATTTGGGCATGAATATTAAAACATTACGTTGGGTTGGGTTCCTAGAAGGTATTTCATTCTTATTGTTGTTATTTATTGCTATGCCCATGAAATATTTGTTCGATAACCCAATTTTAGTGAAATATGTAGGTATGGGACACGGCGTATTGTTTATCGCATTTTTAGTAGTGCTTTTTGTGGTTTGCGAAAAACAAAAATGGTCTCTTAAAATGTTTATTTTGGGCTTAATTGCTTCAATTTTACCTTTTGGCCCATTTGTTTTTGATGCTAAATTGAAAAAGATGGAACAACCAGTACAAGCTTAATCTGCAAGTCCTTTTCAGCTTTCATCATATTGCACATTTTCTCAACTTTAATTTATAAATCAAATGTTTGCAAGGTGATGCCACATCACCTTGTTTTATGATGCAGCTGAAAAATTTAACCCCTTAAAACTGCCCTGCAGCAACTCGCTCCTGCATCACCTGTTTAAGCATCATGCGTGGCAAACTAAACCAGAGCGCTATCAGCACCAAACAAGCCAAACTATACGCCCAAATATCAAACCGCATATATAAAACACGCACCAGTTCAATCACAATAAAAAAGCACAGCATCAATAGCATTGAAACACTAGCAGCAACAGTACCTTTAGACACTTCCGATGACATTAAGGCGAAACGGTATAAGACTGAGAAGCTCATTCCCTCACCAAAACTAATCAAGCTCATACCAATCACCAAACACCAAACAAAATAGCTATGCCAAATTGCCCCCAATACGATCAGCACACTACCCAACAACATTAAAGGTAAACCAATCAAGACTGTTTTTCCTAAAGGTAAACGGTCAATGACTTTCATCAGTACCAGATTGCCTAAAATCAAACCACCCAAAACAGGAAACTGCGCCAAACCGTATTGCAGACTACTAAAGCCTAACTCTTCCACCAACATCACAGGAGATAACGCAATCCACAACATTAAAGGCATGCTCAATAAGGGCAGCGCCAATGTCAAACCTAAGAATCTGGTATTTTGAAAAACTTGTTTAAAATCATCCCATACATCTCGAAATGGAGGTTTGGGAATACGCTGCTGATTTTCAGGCATTTTGGCTTTCAGTCCAAACCAACTCAAAAATGCCAACAGTGCTATGCCGATAAAACCCCAATGCCAAGAAACATGCTCAATCATAAATGCACCTAAGACTGGGCCGAGCAAGGGAGCAAGTAAAGAGACGTTCGCCATGAGCGCCATGACTTTAATTGCATCACGTTCTGCAAAGTTTTCCTGAATAGCCGCATAACCGACTGCACTAATGACTGACAAACCAAAACCTTGAAAAAAACGAAGAACAAGGAAGCTTTCAATGTTCTGAGTCAATAAAATCAATAAACAGGTTAGGGTAAAAAATGCCACGCCGCCCAATAATACTTTTTTGCGTCCCAAACGGTCAGAGAGTGGCCCCAATAACCACGCCACACAAGCACCCCCCAGCAAATAAAATGACATGGACGAAGCTGCCCATGCACTACTGACACCAAAATCTTGTGTGACGGCCAACATCGCGGGTTGAACCAAGTCATTGCCAATATAAACCGCGAACTCAAACAAGACCAAAGCCAAGGGAAACATGAGTGTGGCACGTTGAATGGTATTTTTTTGCTGCTGTGGCATGAGTTATAAAGGACAAAACGATGCAAGTCAGCCGCGTTTAGCCCATAAAAATAGAAAATTGAGCTGCAGTTTAACAGAGTTGAATGGCAAATTTATGGCGCATTTTTTAAGTCCGTTAAATAAATTGCGGCACTTGATGTGACATCAGACCAAGTTAGGCATCACCTCCTTCAGCGGGTTAAGGCGATACAGTATTGCCCAATTCATAATGTGAAAATACCGAAAGCACAGGATAAAAATCACCCACGGCAAAACGGCTATCATTGCGGTGTAGAAATGCTAGAGTTTTGATGGACATGCTGCGCTCACACGTTTTTGAATCGAATGAAGTCATCCTAAATAAAAGCTGTGGATAACACGAGTATTATCCACAGACGCTTTGTTGCATTTTTAGAACATCATGCAAGATTTACCTAAGCCCTACAGCAATTTAAGGACATTTTTTGCTTTGGAAAGTCTTGGTATTTTTACCACGTGCGCATAAGTAAGCGGTTTGCACATCACCCTGCTGCCATTGTCCATTAATATTTTTAAAGTGATAAATACTACGAATTGAACGTACCGAATCATCCATTAAGCCTGTTTCGGTAATTTTTACTTCTGCCACAGTTGGTGCTTCGACACGGTTAAAGTATTGACGAATTTCAACGGTAGCCAATTCTTTACGCAAATCTGGACGTTGTTTGAGTACCTGCGCCAAAGGTGTTTCTGCAGGCGTAACTTGTGAAATAATATTCTGTGTAGTCGCACAGCCTGACAATAACGCAACACCCAATGCGGAAACCGTGATTAAACGCAACATAACTCCTCCAAAATGTTGATTATTATTTATGCTTCTATGATGCCTTGTTCGAGCAGAAACGCTAGAACAGAAATGTAAAATTAAAACAGCGGCATAAAAAAACGCATCACGAGGATGCGTTTTTCAATTCACTACAATTAATTTGCTACATCTCATTCACGAAAATCTAACCACGCGAATAAATGAAAGGCGCAATGAATTACAAATCAAATAATTTGCCTGGATTCATAATGCCTTGAGGATCAAACACTTTTTTCAGCGCTTTCATATATTCAATTTCTTCAGCCGAACGTGAATATTCCAAATATGGTTTTTTGGTCATGCCTACACCGTGTTCTGCAGAAATTGAACCATCATATTTCTTTACAGTATCAAATACATACTTATTCACTACCTGACATTTGGCAAAGAATTCATCTTTGCTTAAATCTGCAGGTTTTAGAATGTTCAGGTGCAAGTTACCATCACCAATATGGCCGAACCAGCAAATTTCAAAGTCAGGATAGTTTTCTGCCACAATTGCATCAATTTCCTGAATAAATGCAGGAACATGAGTAATCAATACTGAAATATCGTTTTTATATGGAATAAACGGTGCAATCGACTCAGAAATGTCTTCACGCAAACGCCATAAACTTTCAACTTGGTCTAGGCTTTGGCTCAATACGCCATCCATCACCCAGCCTTGTTCCATACAGTGTTCAAAAATTTCCATCGCCTTGTCCATAATTGGCTCAAATGGCGCTTCAAATTCAAGTAACACGTAAAATGGACATTCGGTTTCAAATGGACGTTGCACATGACCATGATCCAAGACTTTTTGCATCGCCAATTCACCAAAGAATTCAAATGCAGTCAGATCAATTTTAGCTTGGAAAGCATGTAATACAGGCATCACCGAATTAAAATCAGGTACGCCCAACACCATCACTTGCAAATCTTGCGGTTGGCGTTCTAGCTTAATTTCAGCTTCGGTCACTAAGCCAAGTGTGCCTTCACCGCCAATAAATAAATGTTGCAGCGCATAACCTGTTGCGTTTTTGATCATGCCTTTGTTCAGACGCAGGATATCTCCTTTGCCTGTTACCACAGTCAGACCCAACACCCAGTTACGGGTCATGCCGTATTTAATGACTTTAATACCGCCCGCATTGGTACCAATATTACCGCCAATTTGTGAAGAACCTGAAGATGCAAAATCGACTGGATAATACATGCCTTGTTCTTCGGCATAGTTTTGTAGTTGCTCAGTCACCACACCCGCTTGCACACGTACCATACGGTCTGCAGGGAAAAATTCCAAGATTTGGTTCATCTTGTCCATGCTGACTACAATTTCACCATTGGCTGCCACCGCACCCGCAGATAAACCTGTACGTCCGCCCGATGGAGTAATGGCCACATTAAACTGATTCGCCAGTTTTACAATGGCTTGTACTTGCTCTGTGCTTGATGGGAAAACGATGACCGATGGGTTCGGATCAAAATGCTTTGTATGGTCACGACCCCAGTTTTGGAGGCTATCGGCATCCGTTTTAATACGGTTTTCACCGACTATTGCCGTTAATTGGGTCAATAACTCAGGGGTTAAAGCGACTGGAGCATTCATCGTTTGCAGACCTAGCAAGAATTAAACAGGAAGAAAAGCGACTGTCTGCATATCTTGATCAATTTGAAGATACTGCAGACTAAATATGTGCATCAAAGCAACAGCGTGGGTTGGCTTTCATGTGTGCCGCTTATTATAAGCGATTTTTTTGAAAAACCTGTGAATATTGGCAATTCCGATAATATAACGTGGTAAGAACAGGGTAATTTTGGGCAATATTTCTGAAAGAGATTATATCTGACAAAAAATACCTGCACTCTTGGTCATAAAGGAAATGTATATCGACCCATCTCCTATGTTATCATACCGCCACTAAATTTGGCCTTTGTAGCGGAGCCGTAATGAGCCAACATCTTTCACTACCTAAAGATAAAATTCGTTTCTTGTTGTTAGAAGGCGTACACCAGAACGCAATCGACGTGTTAAATGCAGCGGGTTATACCAACATCGATTATCGTAAAACGGCGCTTGAGGGCGATGCGTTAAAAGAAGCGATTAAAGATGCGCATTTCATTGGAATTCGTTCACGTACACAGCTAACTGAAGAAGTTTTTGAAGCTGCGAACAAACTAATTGCGGTAGGTTGTTTCTGTATTGGTACAAACCAAGTGAACTTAACTGCAGCAATGGAACGTGGTATTCCAGTTTTCAATGCCCCTTATTCAAACACCCGTTCGGTTGCAGAATTGGTATTGGCTGAAGCAATTTTATTGCTACGTCGCGTACCTGAAAAATCAACCGATACACATGCAGGTGGCTGGAACAAGTCTGCTGTAGGTTCATTTGAAACACGTGGCAAAACTTTAGGTATCGTGGGTTACGGTTCAATTGGTTCTCAACTTTCAGTTTTAGCTGAAAGCATGGGTATGCACGTGATTTATTATGATGCAGTAACCAAATTACCTTTAGGTAATGCACGTCAAGTTGGCTCAATGGGCGAATTATTGGCAAATGCAGACGTGGTTTCTTTACACGTTCCAGATGTGCCATCTACCCGTAATTTCATGGCAAAAGAACAATTTGCACAAATGAAAGAAGGCTCTATTTTCATTAACGCAGCACGTGGTACCTGTGTCGTTATTGAAGATTTGGCTGATGCGATCAAATCAGGTCATATTGCAGGTGCTGCAGTTGACGTGTTCCCGAAAGAACCAAAAGCCAATGGTGAAGAGTTTGTTTCTCCACTACGCAACCTGCCAAACGTGATTTTAACACCGCACGTGGGTGGTTCGACAATGGAAGCACAAGCGAACATTGGTTTAGAAGTTGCAGAGAAATTCGTTGCATATTCAGATAAAGGTATGACTTTATCTGCAGTGAACTTCCCAGAAATTGCACTACCATTAACCGAAGGCAAACACCGTTTATTACACATTCACCAAAATATTCCAGGTGTATTGTCTAAAATTAACAACCTGTTTGCTGAACACGGCATCAACATCTCTGGTCAGTCACTTATGACCAAAGGTGATGTCGGTTACTTGGTAATGGACGTTGATGCAACGGCATCTAAAGAAGCGCTTGATACCTTGCATGAAGTTGAAGGCACAATTCGCGTACGTGTATTGTTCTAATACCACCAGCGCATGCTACAAAAAACCACAGTCAGCGTACTGTGGTTTTTTATGTCTGCTGCATCTACACAGCATCGTGCTGCAACCCGCTAGTATTTTAAACTTGGTATAATCTCCCCCGTATTCCTATTCTGACGCTTTAGAGTATTTTCCTGCCTCATGCCAAACGCCCAACTCACTGCGGTGTTGTTCATGGTTCTGTCCATGATCTCCTATCAAATCAGTGCCTCATTTGCCAAACAACTCTTTCAGGTACTCGACCCGCTTAGCGTGACAATTTTACGGCTGTGCTTTGCCAGCGTGATTGTGGCAATCATGTTTCGCTCATGGCAAATTCTTTCGCGGCTGTCGTATTTAAAATGGCGTGATTTATTGTGTTATAGCGCAGCCTTGGGCTGCATGAATATTTTGTTTTATCTGTCTTTGGGCAAATTACCGCAAGGCATTGCGGTGGGTTTGGAATTTGTCGGGCCTTTGGGTTTGGCGTTATTGTCCATTCAAAACCGTAAAGATTATATCTGGGTGTTCTTGGCCATTTTAGGCATTATTTTCATGGTGCCATGGGGACAAGCTCACGGCGATAATTTTAGCATCTTGGGCGCAGCCTTCGCTTTGGGTGCAGGTCTATGCTGGGCCTTTTATATTTACTTTGGCCAAAAAGTGGTACAGCAAAATATTGGCATGCATGCACTAACCATCGCCATCAGTATTTCGGCTTTGGCCCTAATTCCATTTGGATTGTATAACAATGCACCCGCAATGTTTGAAACTCAATATTGGGGCAAAGCACTTGCCATTGCAGTACTCGCCACCGCCATTCCTTATGCTTTAGATTTACAAGCGCTGAAACAACTCAGCAAAATGAGCTATGGCACACTGTCCAGTTTGTCGCCTGCTTTGGCTGCACTTACAGGTTTGGTTTTATTGGGTGAGAAAATCACCAGCCTGCAATGGCTGGCTTTGTGCTGCATTATGCTGGCTTCAGTTGGTGTGACCTTTAGAGCCGTGAAAAAATCCAAACAGCCACACAGTGCTTAAATGGCATTTTGAATGAAAACTTAAACCAAACTGTCTTTAGACATTTGTTTATATTTTTCATACTCTGCCAAGTATTGTTTGGCCAAACTTTGTTTTTGCGATTCAGATAAAATTTTGCCTGCCTGTTGGAAAAAACCGTGTTCTTCTTCTTTTAAATGGTGATGGACTTTTTCTGACAATTGTTTGGCCACAGCCAACCAGCCTGTATTGCTCATTTCAGTTTCGGTCAACTGTTCCAGCAACTCATCAATTTCATGATGTTCAGACAAGGCATGGCGGGTAATATTCAACCCTGCATCCATCATCATCAAAGGGATATAAAAATAACGGTCTTCTGCCACGGCATGGGCAAACAATTCGTTTTTGAGTTGTTCAAAATAAGCTCTGCGCTCAGGACTATCACCCGAAGTTTGAATGAGTTGGGTGGCTAAATCTCGTTGAATCTCGTGACTCTGGCGCAAAGCTTCAAAAATATTCATATGCAGACCTCTTGTTTTAAACCGATGCTGGCTGGCAAGCAAATGTCACTGGCTAACGCAACGCTCGGTTTTATTGTCGGTTTTTAATTTCAGTTTTTAGCTCTAATTACTGTATAGGGCATGAAGCTGAAATCCTGCAAAGATTTGTATGAGAAACTTTACGTCTTCATAGCACAAGTTTAAATAAGCTATCTCACTGCATTTTAAAGATTTAACACTCGTTTAGGCACCAAGCGTTTTTTGTCGGTAATTTCTGCCAAGCCTAAACAACGCTCACCATCAAACACCAATACTTGTGCAACAGCAGGATGCTCGATATTACTTTCCATGCCTCGGCTAAAATATTCAGCCCGACCTTCAGGCACCTGAACCTGTGGAAAATGCTGTACAGGTGCATACGCAGGCAGCAATAAAGCCTCGCGTTCTGCTTCACTTAAACTTTCTAAATATTCAATGCTATAGCTCGGAATCAGGTCAAAATGCCCCGTTTTAATCCGATGCAAATAAGTCAGGTGTCCATAAGTACCTAAAGCTTTGGCAATATCTTCACCCAACACACGGATATACGTGCCTTTGGAACAGGTAACATCCAGCGTGATACTGTTTTCGGTAAAGGACAGTAACTCAATCGCATAAATGGTAACTGGGCGCGCTTCACGTTCAATTTCTATGCCTTGACGAGCTAACTCATATAACGGACGACCTTCTTTTTTTAAGGCAGAATACATGGGCGGAACTTGCATAATATCGCCCTGAAACTGCGTCAAAACCTGTTCAATTTTTTCTTGGCTCAATGCTGGCACAACTTGCTGTAACAAGACTTCACCTTCTACATCACCTGTCGTGGTGCTATGCCCGAATTGAATGGTGGTCTGATAGCGTTTTACAGAATCGAGTAAATAATGTGAAAACTTGGTGGCCTCACCTAAACAAATAGGCAACAAACCTGAAGCCAATGGGTCTAATGCCCC
This sequence comes from Acinetobacter sp. YH12131, assembly GCF_013418635.1. NCBI lineage: Bacteria > Pseudomonadati > Pseudomonadota > Gammaproteobacteria > Moraxellales > Moraxellaceae > Acinetobacter > Acinetobacter sp. YH12131. The sequence continues at coordinate 75,467 of NZ_VPBQ01000010.1, read as the reverse complement.
CGTATGCCCTGCTTTTTGCGCCCGATACAACCAGCGTACTTTTTGCAAAGCCGCATTGGAACTAATCCCCAAAGGTTTATTTAATAAAAACACACCACTAATGGCACGACGCTGAATTTTAGCCGCAGATGATTTCATAGCAAAAAGTAAGTCAAAGCAAAACTGCGTCATGGTAACAATCTGCCGAGATAAATGACAACTTTTCTAGAACAGCTACCAACTTTTATGGCATATTGAAACCCGATTAAAAAAATAAAACGGATGAAACAGGTGCATCGGAATGCAGAAAAATAAAATATGGATTGTTTTAGCTGTTGTGATTCTAGCCATCGCCGCTTTGGTGTATTGGCTGATGCCGCAGTCAAGCACATCTGAATCTACTTCTCATGAACAGACTGCAGATACACAAAGTGCTGAACAGATACGCATGCAGCAGGCCATGCACAATAACGCTGCTGCGTCATTTTTAAGTCCAAGCCAGCAAGATACCGAAATCAATTGTCAGCTCCGACTAGATTCAAGCAACCGCCTGATCGTTAATGAACAAACCCGCAATTGTTTTGAATATTTTATTACCCAATATGGCGAAAAGAGCCTTGAAGCAATCAGTACAGATTTTAAAGCCTATATTACGCAAAGCCATAAAGAGCCTGCTTTATCGCAAATTTTAGATTTATGGCAGCGTTATTTAGACTACAGAAATGCGTTGGGGCAACTGCAAACACCGAACTTGAGTCAGGAAGATCCGCAATATTACCGCAGCATTTTTAGCAATATGCAAAATCTGCGTAAACAGTATTTTTCAGATTATGAAATTGAAGGTTTATTTGGTACGGAAGATATCTACCACGAATACACCTTAAAACGCATGGCGGTGATGGATGATAAAAAATTGTCCGAAGCTGAAAAAGCGCAAAAATTACAGGAATTATTTAAACAACTCCCGCAAGATTGGCAGGAGAATTTAGAGCAGTTAAATACTTTACAGGATTTGCGCAGTTTAACCGCAGCAATTAAAGCACGTGGCGGTTCTGCCGCAGAAATTCGTGACATGCGTCTAAACTTGGTAGGCCCAGAAGCTACTCAGCGTTTAGAACAGTTAGATGGACAACGTAGTCAGTGGAAATCTCGGGTACAAGGCTATTTGACTGAGCGTGATCAGATCATGAAAAGCGGTATGAGCCAAAATGCCAAACAACAAGCGGTACAACAACTGCGCACCCAGCATTTTAGCAACCCTCAAGAACAATTACGTTTAGACACTTTTGAACAAGTGCATGATCAAGGCGGCAAACTACCTTTTGCAGATTGAACAATCTGCTGTATTCAACTGCAAAGAAATAGGGCACATCACTGCCCTATTTTTTATTGTTTCAGTGTACCCTTTCACACATTTCAAGCAAGATATTAAGTTACGCATATACTTAATATTTAAAGACATTTGTATATTAAATTATTTTTACAAATCTGTTTATTCACAGCCTAGAACTGTCCTCAAATGATATGTTTTTTATGTATGGCACATGGAAAAATATCGAATCGTACAAAAAATAGTCGTAGATGACTACCAACAGGCAACAAAGACTAAGCTGTAAGGGAGGCGCTTAGATCACAATTTTTCACCATAAAAATAAAGAACACAGGATTGTTATGACCATGATCAATTACACACGTGCCCTTTCACTGGCAGCAATCGGCTGTCTATACGGAATGACAAGCACAGCCCAAGCAGCGCCAAGCGTTTTAGCTGTTCAGGAACGAGTCAAATCAGACTATGCCAAAACCAAATATCCATTGTTAATGGTGCATGGCTGGCTAGGCTGGTCACGCATTGGCAATGAAACCTTTAATATGGATTATTGGTATCAAATTTTGCCTGATCTGGCACGCAATGGCTCTACCGTTTTTGCAGCACAGCTCTCGCCTGCACATCGTACAGAATTTCGCGGTGAACAGTTAATTGCCCAAGTCGAAGAAGTCATGGCCATCACAGGCAAGGCCAAAGTCAATTTAATTGGTCACTCGCATGGCGGTCCAACGGTGCGTTATGTGGCTGCTACCAAACCTGAATATGTTGCCTCAATTACAGGTGTAGCAGGTACATTCCGCGGTTCAAAAGTTGCCGATGATATTCAGAACAATCGTTTATCACGTACCGCTTTTAATATTTTGGGCGATTATATGGTCGCACCACTGATTAGCTGGGCACAAGCTCAACCCGACATGCCTATTGATTTTGATGCTTCAATGGCATCACTCACTGAAACGGCCTCTGCCGATTTTAACAGACGTTTCCCAACCACAGCGCTTGCTGCCAACTGTAATACCAGCGGTGCCAAAGTAGATCGTGGGATTCATTACTATTCTTGGACAGGTGTTTCACAAACCACCAATTTACTGGACATTGATAGTATTTTAATGCAATTAGGGCCGTTGTCTTATGGCCACAAAGATAATGACGGAATGGTCGCGCGTTGTAGTACCCATATTGGCCATGTGATTCGAGACAACTACCGACTGAACCATACTGACCTAGCCAATATGATGTTTGGCTTAACAGGGATATTTTCACCAGACCCTGTAACTTTATTCAGACAACATGCCAACCGTTTGAAACTTCAAGGTTTATAAGGTGTTTATCTACCTCAGGTTTGATTTTGCCCATTAAACGTGTTGTCACGGGTATCACTTGAATATCCAAAAAAGTTGTACCACCACAATGCTTTTTTGAACACCATTTATCATTCAGGGCTTGCTTTATGGCAAGTTTCCTGAATAATAAAAATTGACAATAGATGTTGTCATGCTAGGAAAGCACAATAAAAATAGAGGATGTTATATGAAATATGGACTATTCATTGCAGGCTTAATTGCAGCAAGCACATTCACCACTGCACATGCATCAAATGCAGACCAAGTGAAATCCAACTTTGTTTACTCTAATTATGCCAAAACCAAATATCCAATTGTGTTTACTCACGGCATGGCTGGATTTACAACGATTGGTAACGACCAACTTGGTGTCGACTACTGGTATCAAATTTTACCGAATTTAGCACGTAATGGTGCGAACACTTGGGCAACCCGCGTATCTCCGTTTAACTCATCAGAAATTCGTGGTGAGCAACTGGCTCAACAAGTGGATGAAATTCTGGCAATTACGGGTGCAAGCAAAGTGAACTTAATTGGTCACTCACATGGCGGACCAACAATTCGTTATGTAGCAGGTGTAATGCCATCTAAAGTAGCTTCACTCACTGCGGTAGGTGCACCAAACAAAGGTTCACCAGTGGCTGACTTTATTTTAAAAGCACAAGGCACACCACTTGAACAGCCCTTAATTGATATGGTCAATTTGGTTTCCAAAACGATTACTTGGGCACAAGGTTTAGACCCAAACAGCTATCCACATGACTCATTGGCAGGAGCAAACAGCTTAACTTTAGCTGGCTCAGCAGAATTCAACAAAAAATTCCCAATGGGTATGCCAACCACCAGTTGTGGTGAGGGCGCTTATCAAGAAAAAGGTATCCATTTCTATTCATTTACAGGTACCAGTGCAGTCACCAACTTACTTGATCCAGATTCAGCCATGTTAGCCACCAGTTTACTCATTGATAATGGTCGCGATAACGATGGTCTGGTTTCACGCTGTAGTGCTAAATTTGGTCAAACTGTTCGCGACAATTACCATTGGAATCACTTAGATGAAGTCAACCAACTGTTAGGTTTAAAAAGCATTTTTGCTCCAGACCCAGTTGATGTCTATCGTCAGCATGCCAACCGTTTAAAACTACAAGGTTTATAAAAATCACCTCAAATCCCTGCTATTGCCAAATGCTCTAGCAGGGATTTTTTATATCTCCACCTCAACAACACACCAATAACTTATCTAAGAATAAAAAAGCCTATGAAAATAACGCACCTTCTCACTGTTGCGGGTTGTTTATTACTCAGCAGCAACTTTAGCCATGCATCCAATTTACAAAAAGTGGATGCACCTTTCATACTTTCCAGTTACGCCAAAACCAAATATCCAATTGTGTTTGCACACGGTATGGTCGGTTTTAATCGACTTGGCAGCGATGCACTGGGTATGGATTACTGGTATCAAATTTTGCCTGATCTAGCACGGCATGGCGCACAACCTTGGGCGGCACGCATGTCACCCTTTAATTCTAGCGAAGTCCGTGGTGAACAATATATTCAACAACTCCAAGAAGTTATGGCCACTACAGGTGCAAACAAGCTTAATTTAATTGGACATAGTCATGGAGCACATGCTGTTCGTTATGCTGCAGGCGTAATGCCACAACACGTTGCATCGGTCATGACCATGGGCGGTGCCAATCAAGGGACTGTCGTAGCTTCCGATGTGCTTCAAGTTGCCAACAGCACAGGTACGTCTGAACTCCTCAATCTACTCATCAGCAGCTTTGGTAAAGTTATTTTGTGGGCACAAGGTTTAGATGGCGATGCCTTTCCACATGATGCACTTGCTGCAGGGCAAAGCACCTCCATTGAAGGTACAGCCGAATTTAACCAACGCTTTCGTGTAGGCTTACCCTTAACTGCATGTGGCGAGGGCAAAGCCTATGAACAAGGCATGTATTTGTATTCAATGACAGGCAATAAAGCCGTTACCAATCCATTAGACCCGAGTGATGCAGCGATGCAAGCCCTTGATTTGCTCTCTGCCCATAAAGCAGGTAAAAATGATGGAATTGTATCTGTATGCAGTGCTAAATTTGGCAAAACCATCCGTGATGATTTTGCCTGGAATCACCTAGATGAAATTAATTTATTGTTCGGCCTTAAAGGAACATTTGCACCCGACCCTGTTGCCATCTATCGCCAACATGCCAACCGCTTAAAATTAAAAGGCTTATAAACTCAAATTTCAGACATAAAAAAATGCGCCTAGACGGCGCATTTTTTAGCTGTAAAGCAAAGTTAAAATTAACCTTGTTTACGTGCTGGTAATTTCTCACGAATACGTGCAGCTTTACCAGACAATTCGCGTAGGTAGTAAAGTTTAGCACGACGAACGTCACCACGACGTTTCACTTCGATTTTAGCAACGATTGGAGAGTGAGTTTGGAAAACACGCTCAACACCAACACCGCTAGAAATTTTACGTACTGTGAACGCAGAGTTCAAACCACGGTTTTTCTTCGCAATTACCACACCTTCAAATGCTTGAAGACGCTCACGATCACCTTCTTTTACTTTTACTTGAACGATAACTGTATCGCCTGGTGCAAAAGCTGGGATGTCTTGCTTAAGCTGTGCATTTTCAACAGCTTGTACTAAAGGATGCTTACCACTCATGGGGTATCTCCAGTATGTGTGGGTCAGAAGAGGTCTGATTTCCACTGGGTCTAGAGGCTAAAGCGCATAGGCCCGATTGACTTTCCCTTTATGCCTGACCGCTTCAATGCATAAAGAGCCTATTTAAGACTACAAACCAACTGCCTGTAGCCATGGTGCTTAGATAAACCAATTATTTGGTCTACCCTTGCGAATCTTTTAGCCATTTTTTTTGCTGCTTGCTCAACTCAACTTTTTCAATCAACTCAGGTCGACGCTCTAAAGTCCGTTGATAACGCTGCAAAAACCGCCATTTTTCAATATTGGCATGATGACCCGACTTTAATACTTCAGGCACATCCAACCCTTCAAAATGGTCTGGCTTGGTATATTGTGGGCAATCTAAAAGACCATCCACAAATGAGTCTTGCACATGAGATTGTTCATCAGACATTGCACCCGGAAGTCTCCGGATAATACTGTCTAACAACACCATCGCTGGTAGTTCACCGCCCGATAAAACGTAATCTCCAATTGACCATTCCTGATCGACATAATGCTGAATTAAACGCTCATCGACACCCTCATAACGACCACACAATACAATTAATCCATCATATTCAACGAATTGCTGTACTGCAGTCTCATTTAGGGTTTTGCCTTGTGGTGACATATACACCACTGGCACATGAACTGCACCCGCTTGCTGTGCAAGATTTTTGGCATGCTGGATTGCTTGCGCCAAAGGCTCTGCCATCATCACCATACCTGGACCACCACCAAATGGACGTTCATCCACCCTTTTGTAGTTGCCCTGTGCATAATCACGTGGATTAATGCAATGAATTTGCATCAATTCACGTTTTGCTGCACGTCCGCTAATACCGTAAGCTGTAATCGCTTCAAACATTTCAGGAAAAAGCGTAATGACTGCAAAAAACACCGCAGACTCCTCTATTTTCCTGCTCTGCGAATCCTGAATGGATTAATAATCTACGCCCCAATTTACGTAGATGCGACCCGCTTCGAGATCAACGCGTTGTACCACATCTTTATGCCATGGAATCATACGCTCTTCGCTATCGACGCTATCGGCAGTTGCGCGAACTACCATCACGTCATTGGCACCTGTTTCAAACAATTCATGGATTTGACCGAGGTTTACTTCTTGTTCGTCATCGTCCAGACCTAACACTGTTAGACCTTTTAAATCAGACCAATAATACTCGTCCACGCCTGGTTGAGGCAGTTGCGCTTTTGAAATCCAGATATTTGCGCCAACCAAGTTGTCTGCTGCGGTACGATCACTCACACCTTTTAAGCTGACCACCAAGCCTTTGCCATGTGGTTTCCAACGTTTTACATCTGCGACTTGCCAACCTGCTTTGGTTTCGATGTACCAAGGCAGGTAGTCAAATATATTGCTCATTGGTTCTGTATTGGAATAGACCCAGAGCCACCCATTTAATCCATAAGCTGAACGTAGCTGTCCAATCTGAATACGATCTTCGGGCACATTCTGTGTTGGTGTCATGGGCTACCTACTACTTAATTAATTAAATTATGCAGCAGCTGCAGCTTTCTTCGCTTGAGCAGCTAAAGAAGCAACACGTTCAGAAGGTTGAGCACCTTGTGCAACCCAGTGAGCAAAACGGTCAGCATCTAAACGAAGTTTTTCTGCTTTACCTTGAGCTGTTGGGTTAAAGAAACCGATACGTTCGATGAAACGACCGTCACGCGCATTGCGGCTGTCAGTTACAACGATTTGATAGAATGGACGCTTTTTAGCACCACCACGAGTAAGACGAATAACTACCATGATACAACCTTATAGTTTTTACGGATTATCCCTGTATCGACCATCGATACATTTCAAACCCCTTTCATAGAGGGCAGTATTTTACGTGAAATTTGCCCTGAATGAAAGATCAAAACGTATTTATCCGCAGATTTGAATTTATTTACCGTCCCAGTTGGAATTTGGCGACAATGCACAACTTACTGCTCCTTTCGCCCAGTATTTTTCAGATTTATTGTTCAAACACATCCACCCATCACCCGCCTGCAAGGTTCCTGTGATTGGCTTTGCAATTAAAGTCCAACTTGTTGCATTCGTCAAAGCCGCGTCAAAACTTAAACTATACAAAGCAGTACCTTGTTTAGGAGTAACCGTTGATCCATATATTTTAGAAATTGTTGCCCCCGAAAAAGAACCATTCATCCCTTTATAAGCATTCATTCTTTCTGCAATGGATGTCATCTCTGACTGGGCTTCTGCTCGGTTTACCTTGATTTTATATTGTTGATAAGAGGGATAAGCGATAGCTGCCAATATTGCAATAATTGCAACAACAATCATCAATTCTATAAGCGTAAACCCTTGCTTTACCATGATTCTGCTCCATCTTCTTCAGTACCGCATGAGGTATAACTTACTTTCGTGTAATCTTTTTTATTCATACACTTAGTACCCAAGCTATTTAATAAAAGACCATAGTTCTTTTGATCTAAACTTTCTGCTTTTATTGCCCAACTACTTCCTATTGCAAACATGTCAGCCTGTGTTGATTTATTAAAATCTATCTTTTTATTCAATAAATCCGTTTTAATTTCAGGATCCTTGATGGTATTGGTTACATTCCCTTCTTCATCTTTGCCAAACTCGCTAACTATATAAAAACCAATAATACTTAATTTATAGCTGGGATTAGTCGAATGAATAGGGAGTGATATTTGCTGTTTTACCGTATCAAAGTTAGAACTCAAAACACCATCTTTATCTCTGTATAAATAACTTGCTTCAAAACCTTTATAACTAAAGTTTTTAGCTTTATGCCGCTCCAATTGCTCAGCAAGCTTTTGCATTTCCTGTTGTGCTTGAGCCAAATGTGAACGTTGTATATAAAGCTGATAACTCGGCAAAGCGATTGCAGCAAGTAACGCCACAATCACCACTACCACCATCAACTCAATTAAAGTAAAACCTAAATGTGACTTATTCAGTGAAAAAACTGGTTTCATTCTTTTCACTCCTTAGTCGAATATCGTTCATACCAACGATGTGGAATAAAATTCAATGGTCCACCTGCAGGTATAAAGCGCTTACCAGGTGCAAGACAATCATCCCCTACGCAGGTTACATTCGTTGAATTAGGGTCTGGAATAACAATACCCTTACCACTTGTTGGTTCAGACATTGGTCCAACATTTAAGCTCACAATACCTGAACCCAAATTGTATTTATAGTTCGCCATTTCAGGACAAACACCTGTAGGTAAACAAATACGCTGGGTAAAACTTTGCCCTTTAACACCTGCACCACATGTTGAGGTTGTACCAGCTTCTGCTGCATCAAACATAGTCACATAAAGATTTCCTTCCATTGCAACCAGTGGGGTAAGACCTTTTATCACACCCGCACCTTCTGTTTTAGCTGCACCAGTAGTACTTTCAAATTTATGCTCAAATTTATAATACCACCCTCCCCAACCACTGGTCGGGCTAATGGCTGCACCACGATTCGTCGTTGCAGTTTTACTATTTACCAAGACAGATAAAGGCATTAACTTATCTAGACTTATACCTTCACCCGCTGCTGCTATAGTTTTATCTGCGCGTGATGAAGCTGGATAATATGTACCCGTCGGATGGATATCATATTCATACAACGCATAAACACCATCGAACTCCAATCCTGAAGAACTAGTCGTTCCTGTAGTCGTCGGTGAATCGTTAGTGGCTAATAAAGGAGAGCTTTTATTTCCTGAAAGGAAGGATGCTACGACAATATTCCCCCCTTCGGTTCCCCCTGCGCTATGGTGAGCAGTAAAGACTGGCGGGTAGTAAAAGCGAGGACTGGTACCTTTATCATCTTTATGTAAATTTAAAATACGGGTAATCTGAGGATTAAACACAAAAGAACCATCACCTTGAGGTTGATTTAAGTCAACACGAAACGCCTGTCCAGCCAAATCACCAAAGTAAACATGATCGACAACACCATCATTATTACGGTCAATGGTTTTAATTTCACTCACGACACTATATTTCAAAGCGTCATGTTGTGTATGCTCCACATCACCATTCGCTTCTGTTTTACTGGCATACCATAATAACTCGCCATTATCGGCATCAAACATATACACACCCGCACCGATTTCATTGTCTTGTTTATAATTATAGTGCTCATAACCCGCATAGCCTGTTCTTACACCATCACCATCATACAGGCCATCACCATCATCACCGCCAGCATCATAACCACCGCCCACAAACATGACTAATTTACGCTCTCCATTCCAGTTCACGTAATCAAGTTTTGGCTTAGACCAACTTTGCCCCATTTTAGCCAAAGCAGCATATTCTTTTGTGATCACAACCGGGTTGCCATCTTCATCATACCCCAAACGTTTGACTGAACTTGATGTAGGATCAATATGGAATTTAATTTTAGGACTGCTGCTGGATGAATCATCTAAACCGGTTAAATCTAAAGCGTAATAACTACGTCCTCCCATCCGCAGACCACCATAAACCCACTGTTTACCTTGTAAATTTTCTTTTTCCCCTTCTAAACCGCCTGCAACATCGCGCACAACCCCATCAACGGTTAGAGTTCCATCATCTTTACTCACATAAACGGTATGGGCTGCCCATTCACCATCTACCCCATAATAAAGAGCATTTTTACCATTATCCCAAGCACCAGCCCCTGACTTAAACAATTCATATTGTTTTTCAGCCATTTCTTTAGGTAAAAAGCTAAATTTTTCTACCCCGGTTTTGGCGTCTACAACGTGCAGTAAACCTTGTGTTGTCCCAAATAGCACATAGTCTTTACGGTCTGTAGTATCGACATAGACATTACCTGATGTTGCATCTTTCACAGCAACGGCTTTACCACTTTGGGTAAGTAACACTGGCAATGAGTGTAAAATACTGCCCATTTGTCTTAAGTTTGCTGTTGCGCCTTCCAAGTTTTCACTTGCTGAAGCGATGTTATAACCTAACAAGCTCATTAAACCTTTAATGCGTTCTGGGTTGTCTGTTTTGGTTTTTTCATCTGTGGTGTATTGATGGGTAATTCTTACTAGCTGTAAATTTTGAGAAACTTTTTCTGTACCAGAAGCAGCCTCATTAAAATCATAATCGGTTAACAGTTTACGTCCTGTAAATGTATCATCATTTTGCTGTGTACCCAGCGGAAGTTTAGATAATGCTCCCCATTTCGCAAAGGTCGCTGTTCCTGAAGGGTAACTGGTGCTATCCCCCCAAATATCTTTTAAATCCTGTAAAACACTTTTTTTGACTACTAATGAACTAGCAGACCCTGCTTCTGAGGCATAAACACCATTATTAACCACATAGTATTTTTTTAAATTACCAAACCAAAGTTGTTGATCATCTCCATCATCCACTTTAGGTTCAAATTGAGGGAAATATGAAAATGCCTGAAGCGATTCTGGGTTTAAAGCATCCGTCGGAATAGTGGAAGAACCTGTACTAATACCGCCAATTGTGCCACTGACATTCCCAATAAATTCATTTAAGCTTTCAACAATTTCCTCAGACTCTTTTGCAGCAATAAATCCACCCTCACCATAACCACGACCTTGGGTACCCCAGTCATAGGCATTTTTAGCATCTTGATTCATTTCATCATAAGAGCCATCAAAGTCTGAACCAAAACCAACTACTGCCGTTAGTACAGAACGTTTAGCTTCATCAACACCTAAAGCATTTTTAATAACTTGTGGATCATTTAAAGACTTGGAAAATGAACCAATAGCTTGCCAATCAGATTTCGCATATCCATATCCACTGCCTAAATAAGCGTTTTCATTTTCTCCTCCAGAAAGTCCACTACTGAAACTATAACTTGTACGCTTTAAGGCTTTTGCCATTAGATTAGATGTGTCTGTAGATTGAGGTGTTTGAGGCTTACCATCAGTTAAAAAATAAATTCCCTGACCACTGCATTCTGCAGCGCTTGCAGATTTATCTAATGGCGATACATAATTATTATGTATATCTACTAAAGTAGCATCTTGGAGTTTAGAAATATCAATTCCACTATAAGCCCCTCCACCAGTAGTAGTGCCTAACAAATAGGCAGCCGCTTCAGCATATGCAGCCGATGTAGGCGTCCCTCCTCCTCCTTTAAAGTCACTACTTTTAATTAGATTAATAACAGCCTGTCTTTGTGGAGAATTTAGGTCACCCCAAGCTTTTGCAGGAATACGAATATAGCCTCTTCTATTAATATCTATTCCTGTACCAATATACGGAAATAACCCTATACCTATCTTGACATCTTTTTTAATTCCTTTTTCACCTTCCTCTGTAGTAGGATCATATACAGGCATAGTCGCTAGCGTATATAAAGCATCTTTTAGACGACTTAAACGATCGTAAATTTTTTTATCATTTTCTTGCTTATAATAATAATTACTACCATCCTTCAACATATTAGAAGGGATTTCAGGTTTAGGAATTTCTGTTGTACATACAGAGGTTTTAAATGAACCATTTTCACCGCATGAGTACCACTTTTCGACAGGTACAGGAGTGCACCAGTAGTCATACCAACTACATGTCTTTTTAGGTATTTGTCGATAATAATAAGTTTTTACATCAGCTGTACAAAATCTCCGTGTGTAACCACCAGCAGATGCCGACAATGTTTCTCTATATGATGCTGTGTTTGAATACTTTTTATCTGTAGAACCTTCAGGATAATCACATGCGCTGCTTCCTGCTTCAGATACATCCATACTACCAGATGTATCCAACATCATAACTACTACACCAGAAGCGGATGACTCGCTTGGCTTAGTATAGATTTCAATATCACTGGCGTAACTGGTACTGCTTTGAGCAATAAGCAAGGTCATTGCACCTGCCAAAGTAGTTAACTTGAACTGATGTCCAAATTCTTTAGCTCGTGCCTTCACATCTAGCACATTAGCCTGATGATTTTTTAAAGTTTTCATATTCATCTCCTAAGAGGCTTTCAGTGAACGCAAACTGTATTCCATATCTTGAGTACTATATGGAACATTATTTCTTGCCAAACAATCGGTCACGGTATCGTTTTCAACCAAAGGATCAACAAAACTGGTGTGATTTTTCAAACAATTATTGACTTGTTGAACACTGGCTGAACTTAAATTTGGAAGTAAAGAGGTTGCAGTAATCACCACACGCTGAATTCCCGTACTCTTTGAGCTTTCTTTGTCATCGCCTTCCATCATGTGTTCCCAATCTCGATCTGTATCTGCTGCACGCACAGTAACCTGAGTCATTACAGCTTGGCGACCACTGATAAAATCACCACGAGTTGTTTGACAAAAACCATTTTGTCCCAAATCGGTATTTACAATTTTCTTATTCTGCCAATACACAGCGCTGGCAATACGACTCCCAGAAAAGTTATCTGTCACATTGCCTCGTACACAAAATACTAATTCTTTACCTTTATTTTCAGGACGTAGCGCATAAGCCAACATACCATCACCAATACGCATTTCAGCAAATTGCAAAGCATTACTGGTTTTGTTCTCTAAAGTAAAAAAAACAGAGTCACTGTTTTGAACCAATAATGCACTCGCTTGGGCATTGGTTGAAATATTTAAAGAGGTAATACTGGAACGAATTGCCCATGTACCCGCAATTGCAATCACAATCAACATGACCAGCACGACAATGAGTACTGAACCATTTTGGGAGTGTCTATGATTTACTTTTGGTAGATTCATTCTCAACTCCTTACTTCGCGATACCGAAACCATTACGTATCGCAATGGTTTGTGTAACTACATTTCGCATATACAACTTATTTTTGTCATGTGGAATTAATTTCGCCCCGGTATCCCCGGTATTTAAAACTTGATATTCTTTATCAGCATTAAATAAGTCATTATTTCCCACGGTATTCTTAGAACGAACTAACAGCCCTACTTTGACTGCGACAATCTGCGGTTTCACGGCACCCGTAAGCTTTTTATAATCATCAATTGAAATTTGACCAAAACAATCTAACTGCCCATCTGCATCTGCATCTGCCGAACAAGTGCTATTCATTCCATCTCTTGCAACAACCAATTGCACACTTAAATGATCCACTCTAGGAATCATAATTTGGCCATCACCAGATAAATCAATTTCTGCAGGCTCGTCCCCCATATAGCTAAAAGCTTTACATGCCAAAGCCAATGGTTTATTTGGGTCTCCCTTATTCGTGTCATTTCTTAAAAAATAGCGTTGTACCACATACGCATCTTTTACAATTTGGCGACCCTCACAATCAAATTGATTACCCATTGAATTTTTATATTGGATCACCAATTGGTCACTTGCTTGCCCCACTAAGTTAGATGATTCACTTACCGCACCCTCAGACAAAGCATTTTTAAGTGTAATGTCTAAAGTTGTAGTAGGTTTGCCATCCTCATCAATTTTAATTTTTTGGGTATAGTTGCGTGCGTCTAACACGATTCCCCCATGAAGAACCGTATCGTTAATCATTGGTTCAACCGCATTTAAATTAGCCAAGCGTATTTCACGAACAAATGTTTCCAAGCCAAACAATGAATCATTCTGCAAGTCAGAAAGTGCCTGTTGAGTAGATACACCTTTTTGCCCTGTTAAAGCCAACTGAATCGCAATTGCACTAACAATCAGCCCTAGGGTAAGCGCAATCATAAGTTCTAAAAGAGTGAAGCCGCTTTGTTTGGAAAATGAAAAAAGCTTTTTATTCAAACTCATTTTAAAAAGCCTCCATAACCAAGCATTTAGAATTCGCTACATATGCTCCAGTCGAAGCATCAATACAAGCATCTAAGTTACTGTCTATATTGGTATCGCCCCAAGCAACATAAATACAGTTCAAACTACTACCAACACAATTATTGATTTTTACAGTATGGCCAACTTCAGCTGCTTTCTCAGTAATCTGACTAGAATCAACCTCTGCCATTTCTTCACTAGAACAATTCGGCAAATAGTCTTGCTCACTTCCTACACAGCCACTTTTTTCAGTCTTGGCATTGATTGCTGCTTTATACTCAGGTAAGGCCAACCTATTTACCCTCATACGTTCAGCTAAATCACGCGCAATATTAATAGCAACTGTGCGATCGGTTGCCTCATTTGCTGCATCCATAGCTCTCAACTGCAAACCAACAAAGCCTAAAATACCAATAGCTAACAAAAGCAAGGCAACCAAGACCTCCATTAAGCCAACACCTTTTTGTGTATTCATATTGCTCATGAGCACACTCCTAATTCGATTTTTTCTACAGTGCCATTCATTGAAAGTGTAATCGTTCGACTTTGATTTATTTTTGAATTACATAATTCAAATTTGAGCGGTAACAACACCTGTAATGTTCCTGGATTATTAATCGTTTTAGTTCTCTGCTGTGGAATCCCGACTGGACTATAAACAACATCAGAAAAATCAACATCCATGGCATTTGAATTCATATCCACATCGTCATATTTGGGTATCCAGTAACGAACTTCTGCTGTGTTTGTTCCACTTTCAAATTTTACCGTCACATTTTTTCTTAAAGTTGTAGCTTGCGCTCGTGCATCACTTAGCACCAAAGACAGCTCACGAATTGAGGTATCTAAATGTCGTTTTGCAATCAAATCCCCAAACGAAGGAGCCGCTATCATCGCGATAATCGCCATCACCGCAATCGTCACCATCAACTCAATTAAGGTGAACCCGTTTTCTTTTTTTCGCATACTCCCCCCAAGACACAGACTTTGCCCTATTAAAAATAGTAACCAACAACTTTACAAAACCCTCACACTTCAGGATAAAAGGCATAAAAAAGCAGATAACCGTCATTCAACGGTTATCTGCCTATTTTTAATCAGTTTTTTAAAGTGTTATATGCTTCGCAGTTTAAGCCTGTGTTACAGGAATACGTAACTCTTTGGGCAAACTAAAGGTAATATTTTCTTCACGTCCAGCCAACTCTTCAGGTGCTGTTGCGCCCCAATCCTGCAAGCGTTGAATCACCTGTTTAATTAAAATTTCAGGTGCAGATGCGCCCGCAGTCACACCAATTTTTGTATTTGCTTTAAACCATGCTTGGTTTAATTCATCGGCATTATCCACCAAGTAGGCTTGTTTCCCCATACGCTCTGCAAGTTCGCGTAAACGATTAGAGTTAGATGAGTTTGGAGAACCAACCACCAACACCACATCACACTGATTGGCTAAGTCACGCACTGCATCCTGACGGTTTTGAGTGGCGTAGCAAATATCGTCTTTACGCGGTCCTTGAATATTTGGATATTTTTGGCGCAAGGCATCAATCACTTTGGCAGTGTCATCAATCGACAAAGTAGTTTGCGTCACAAAAGCCACTTTATCTGGATGCTGAACCGTAAGTGCAGCCACATCATCCTCATCTTCCACCAAATAAATGTCACCGCCATTTTTCTTATCGTACTGCCCCATCGTCCCTTCAACTTCGGGGTGTCCTTCGTGACCAATTAAAATCGCCTCTGTGCCTTCACGCGCATATTTGGTGACTTCAATATGTACTTTGGTGACCAACGGACAAGTGGCATCAAATACTTTTAAGCCGCGACGCTCCGCTTCTTGCTGCACCGCTTTAGATACGCCATGTGCACTAAAAATCACGATATTGTCATCTGGCACTTCATCTAGCTCATCGACAAAAATTGCACCGCGCTGACGCAAGTCATCTACCACAAATTTGTTGTGAACCACTTCGTGACGCACATAAATAGGTGGGTTAAAACACTCAAGGGCACGATTTACAATCGCAATTGCTCGGTCTACACCTGCACAAAAACCACGTGGATTCGCCAATACAATTTCCATAGAACCCTCTATGTTGAAGTTAATAGGTGGGATGTTTTAAAATTTATGCCAACAAAAGCCATCTTGGCTATTTTGTTTAAGGGGCGTCTACTCTAAAATAGAGAAGATATTTTATCATATCAGGAAAAATATCATGTCGGGTCTATTGTTTGTCGTTTCTGCCGCTTCAGGAACAGGCAAAACATCCCTCGTTAAAGCCCTGCTTGAGCGTGTGAATAATTTACACGTTTCAGTTTCTCACACAACACGTGGTCAACGTCCCGGCGAACTCGATGGTGTGCATTATCACTTCACGCAAAAACAAGATTTTATCGACTTGGTAGAGCAAGGCGGTTTTATTGAGTATGCAGAAGTGTTTGGCAACTATTATGGTACCGCGCAAGCCACGGTTAAAGAGCAGTTAGCCAAAGGTCACGATGTGTTACTTGAAATTGACTGGCAAGGCGCTCAGCAAGTACGCAATCTTTTTCCTGAATCGAAGCAAATTTTTATTCTTCCACCAAGTCAGTTTGATTTACGCGAGCGTTTATCTAACCGTGGCACCGATGCTGTCGATGTGATTGAGCATCGTCTAGGCTGCGCAGTTGAAGACATGCAACAATATGTCAATTTTGACTATGTGATTATTAATGATGACTTTAATAAGGCTCTGCACGATTTAGAATCGGTGATTACGGCTAATCGTTTGGTGATGGCGCAGCAGGCACATCGTCATCAAGCCTTGATTCAAAAGTTAATTAGCCCGCCAAGCGCGTGATTAAAACTTGAGTCTATAAGCAAAGCACCTTATACTGCACAGTCTGTTTAAATTTATTATTCGAACGAGAATTCTTATGGCACGCGTTACCGTTGAAGATTGTTTAGACCATGTAGACAACCGCTTTGAGCTTGTACTAGTGGCAAGCAAGCGCGCGCGTCAATTGGCACGTCAAGGCATAGAACCTACCGTTGAGTGGGACAACGACAAACCTACCGTTGTTGCTTTACGTGAAATTGCAGAAGGTCACGTTTCTAAAGACATTTTGAAACAACGTGATCAAGACTATCAAACTTCGAGTCTTGACCTTGCACTTTCTGCAAATAATTTGAATTTAGATGGTTTTTCTTTCCAATAAGAACAACTTTCTGAAAAAGCCTAGTTTTTTACTAGGCTTTTTTGTTGCCTGAACTTTAATCTTGGGCCAAAAACCGTTATAACATAAGGAGTAAGACCCTGTTTATTAGTGCCAAATTTATCACTATTTTGGCATGAAAAAAAATTGACAAGTCATGCAATATGCTTTTCATTATAAGGTCTAACTCTAGATTCGTTATCACTTGTATTTTAAAGGGTGTTATATGCCAGGCACGATGGTCAGCCAAGCCAAACAACAGCTTCAAGCCATGATCGAACCTTACCTTAACGTAAGTGAAGTCGAACAGGTGCTTACGGCTTGCGATTATGCTGAGCATGCGCATGATGGCGTTACCCGTAAAAGTGGTGAACCTTATGTGTTACACCCGATTGCGGTGAGTTGTATTTTGGCACACATGCGTTTGGATGCCGACACGCTCATTGCTGCGCTATTGCACGATGTCATAGAAGATACCGACTACAGCAAAGATGACATCACAGAAAAATTCGGACGTACCGTTGCTGAACTGGTCGATGGTGTAACCAAACTTAGCCATTCGAGCGACAAGGAATACAACAAAGCCGCATCGTTCCGTAAAATTCTGCAAGCGACCTTACAGGACCCACGTGTCATTATTGTGAAACTGGCAGACCGTTATCACAACATGACCACATTAGATGCGCTGCGACCAGATAAACGCGCACGCATCGCTCAAGAAACCTTTGATGTATTTGTACCCATGGCACGTATCGTGGGTATGAATGAAATGGCAGATAACCTTGAACATCTGTGTTATCAAAACCTTGATTTAGATATGTATAACGATGTGCAAGCCGCCCTGTTGCACACCAAGCCAAAACGCTGCGAATACCAATCTAAATGGGAACAAAACCTTGCCGACCTGCTACAAAACAATCAAATTGCAGGCCGTATTAAAAAGAAAAATAACAATATTGAATTACTGCGCCACTTTGTTAAAAACGATATTGATCTGCAAGAACTGACCCACAGCCACGCCTTTGAAATTATTTTACAAAGCATTGCTGACTGTGACCGTTTGGCTGATATTTTACGTGACAGCTTTCAGGTCTTGCATTATGAAGATCATATCCGTCGCCCACTGCCAGGCGGCAACCAATCGCTCATGATGCGTCTAAAAGGCGAGCAAACCACCTTATCACTCACCATTCAAACCGAATTGATGCGTAAAGCCGCACGTTTTGGTGTGGTCTTGGGTGAAAACGCACCGCAAGCCTGCCGTTCTGCCATTCAAGCCTCTATGCAAAGCTTGAACGTGTTGATTGATGGTGAATGCGCTAAAACTACATTTAGCGATTTACTGGATTATCTGCACCAAGAAAAAATTCATGTTTATACCCCGCACGGACATTTACATGAATTGCCGCAAGGCGCCACCGCAGTTGATTTTGCCTATGCAGCCAGTTTGTTCTTAGGTAACCATGCCGTCGGTACAAAAATTAATGGTGAAAGCAAACCACTTTCCACACCACTCACCAGCGGACAAGTGGTCGAAATTATTACTGATGTTTTAGCCACACCAAACCCAGACTGGCTGAGTTTTATTAACACTCAAAAAGCCCGACGTGCCTTACAAAATATTCTGCGTGATCAGGATATTGAAGAACAGCGTTTGGTGGGTCAGCAAGCGCTTAACCGTGCACTGAAATTATTTAATCACTCGATTCAAGACTTGACCGAAGCAGATTGGTTAAATGTGTTGCAATGGCGCCATATTGACTCTAAAGACCGTTTATTTGAGCAAATTGCAGTCGGTGATTTATTGCCACAGTTAGTGGCAAATCACATTTACGCTCTCGATCAGGACAGCAGCGAACATTCTGACCGTCTGATTCAAGGTACAGAAGGTATTGACGTGAAATATGCGCACTGTTGCAACCCTGTACTGGGCGATCCGATTCAGGGTAACTTGTCACGCCGTGGCTTGATTGTGCATCGTGCGCGTTGCAACAACTTACTGCATGAGCAACATCAACATCCTGAAAATATCATGCCGCTACAATGGACCTCGGAAGATGTTGATGACGTGAGTTTTACTGCTTATCTCAGCATTGATATGGATATGAATGACGAACAAATCTCCGATTTGATCTATCAATGTCGTAAGGCCAAAACGGGAGTAGAAATGGTACGCAGCCACGATGGCAAAACCTATGTGAATATTGTAGTGAATAACCGTAAGCAAATTGCCAAAATTATTCGTGATTTGCGTATGCACTTCGGGTTCCCACGAATTAGCCGTTTAGCGCGCCCCATCAGCATAGCAGAAGAAGCCAAAGCTTGTTAATTTAATGTGGCTACATAGTTTGACTGTGCCGCACATTCACCGATTTTGCATTATAGACTCATCAGGCTACTGAAATGCAGTCGGATGGTCTATGATGTTCGTACATTATTTTAGGAGAAATCAATGTCTCGCCAAGTCATCCATACTGAAAATGCACCTGCAGCAATTGGTACTTACTCTCAAGCCATTTTAGTGGGCAATACTGTTTATTTATCAGGTCAAATTGGTTTAGACCCGTACAGCATGGAATTGGTAGAAGGCATTGAAGCGCAAATTCGCCGCGTATTTGATAACTTAAAGGCCGTTTGCGAAGCGGCGGGTGGCTCTTTGGCCGATATTGCCAAGCTCAATATTTTCCTGACGGATTTATCACACTTCCAATTGGTCAATCAGATTATGGGTGAATATTTTGCACAACCTTACCCTGCGCGTGCAGCCTTAGGTGTGGCCAGCTTACCTAAAGGTGCTTTAGTTGAAATGGATGGCGTTGTGATTATCAATTCATAAGTCATTATCATTCAAATACTTAAAAACAAATAAACGATGCCACCTATTAAGTGGCATTTTTTAATTCAAAAACCCAATTACAATAAATGACTTTTCAAATGATTTTTATTGACAAACGATAATAATTATCAATAATAACACTTATCTTATTTCAATTATTGTGGTTGCATTCATGTACGTTTGCTTATGCCGTGGTATTACAGATCAAGACATTAAAGAAGCCGTTGCCAATGGTGCAGACAGCTATCGTGAAATTCGCGATATGTTTGACTTGGGCACTTGTTGTGGTCGCTGTGCACCTGAAACTCGCGCTATCATTAGCGATGAAATTGCACAAATTGCGTCTCGTCTTGCCGTTGCTGCCTAAAGCTGCCGTTTTATTGCTCTCCCGCATTTCAGTATTATAATTTTTACTCAGTGTTTCCTCTCCCGCTTTCGACTACAGCGGGTTTTTCTTGTCTTACATTTCTTCACACCGCCTAGCTAATTGTTTTTGATTGCGATTTTCATTTGCCGTTCTATAAATCACTCGCCATTTTGCCCAGTCTTGTTTAAGATAGAAATATAGATTGCCTTAAGCGGTTTAAGGCAGAAATTGTTGATGGAGTGCTGCAATGAAAGGCAATCGCGATGTGATTAATCAGTTAAACCAAGTTTTGTATCATCACCTGACTGCAATTAACCAATATTTTTTACATTCACGTATGTTTAATGATTGGGGCATTGAACAACTCGGTTCGGCTGAATACAAAGAATCGATTCGTCAAATGAAGCATGCCGATAAAATTATTGAGCGTATTCTGTTTTTAGAAGGTCTGCCAAATTTACAACATTTGGGTAAATTATATATTGGTCAGCACACTGCTGAAGTGCTGAATTGCGATGTACGAAAAGTCAAAGAGAATATTGAAGCGATTCAAAAAGCGGTGGTTTTGGCAGAGCAACAACTCGACTATGTGACTCGTGATTTGGTCCAGGAAATTCTAGAAAAAGAAGAAGAGTACTTAGACTGGGCAACTACACAACTTGATTTGGTTGAAACTGTGGGTATTGAAAACTATATTCAAAGCCAACTCTAAGATTCATCTGGTTTAGATAACTCAAAAGACTGGTTTTCCAGTCTTTTGTTTTTTGGGGCACTTTACCTAAAATTCAGTATCTTGCCTATCTCTAATGAAGAAGCTCTCAATATCAATATATTTTACTGATGCGCATTTTAAATTCTTGGATTTATAAAAAAGTATTTATAACGCAAAAAAATGTTTCATGGGTTGCATCTGTTGATGCAATATCCGAATAATAAAAATTCCATAATCCTGTTTTTTATAAAAAATAGCATGTTGATGATGATCGTGACGGCGTATTCCCTCGCCAATATCTACACATGCATAACCAATCAGCGGTGAACTCACTAACAAATGAAAGGTATTTTCCAAATGTTGCGTGTATTGGTCAGCTTGAGCTACACCAAAATTAAGTAAGGTATATTCATAAATAGCAGTGAAGTCGTCGACAGCTAAATTTGATAGCTTATACACGATGCTTCTGCTTCACTTGAGCCGCAATATCTTTTAGGCTAAGTGTACTTTCTCCACTGTTCTCACCTGCTTCAATCGCTTGCTTTAAAGCTGCAGTTTGATTTTCTTGCTGCTCCAATAATCTTAGTGCAGATCGCATCACTTCACTGGTTGAACCATAACGTCCAGATTCAATCAGTTTGCTCACAAAGTTATCGAGTTGTGGGCCAATTGTTACACTTGTAGTTCTCGCCATCAGCATGCCTTATTGTGTGAATAGATCATACAATTCTAACACAACTCCCTTTATCTGAACAAAATTTCAGCATCTCTTTAAATTTTCGCACATGAAATCAATTTTATAATGAATACCCCTCTCTTTTTTGAAGAGAGCTTGAGAGAGATTTTCAACATTGAAAATTTTCACCATATTTAGCTTATATTTTTTTAATCCCTCTCCTTGCGCCATACATGGCTCACCTTTTTAAATCCCCCTCACCCCCCTCCTTGCACCATACATGGCTCACCTTTTTCAAAGGGGGAAGCCACAAAAGCATATTCTTAAAATAGAATACTTAAATCAGCGCGGCTTTGCCTCATCCAATAAAGTCGCATAATCTACATTAACCTGCCACAAAGTGCTTAACAACCATAATTGCTTTTTGGCTTCTGCCTCATAACCGTTAAATGCTAATACGCGTGCATATTTCAATAAATCGTAGCGGGTTGGGTAATTCAACACAATTTCATGGATATCCTGCAATTGTTCAGGCGTTTGCAGGCTATACGGATTTAAACGTATCCACGCAATGCGGCGGTTAAATTCTTCGAGTACCCAAATACGCTCTTGATGGGTGATTTTTTCAGGTGTCTGTTCATAGCGTACCGACTGATTCAATTTAGGCACCATCACCTCATAATCACGATAAATCAGCATCAACAACAATGCACCAATCACAAAAGTCGTGCGTAAATAAATTGCAGATAAAGTGAAGCTTTTAAACACCCGTTGTGATTGAACCATGCCGATAATAAAACCCACAGGCAGCAAGAAGTAGGCATAGTTTTGTGGAAATTCCAGCATGGCATGTACGCTAAATGCACCGAGCATTAAAATCCCCACAACCGATTCCACCGACTGAGTATCTTTATGCAGTTGGTAGCCCCAATAGCCCAGATACGCCAAAAATGGCACGCCCAGTAACACACCATTCCAGAGTAAAAAGTCCAAAATAAAATTGTGTGCGCTACGGATCCACACAGGGCCTTGCACAAATTCACTAATCGTGACATACGCCACACTGGTTTGATGCCAACCATAACCCCACCACGGTTGATGCTCAATCGCAGCGAGCATTTGCTGCCAAATTGCCAAGCGTGACATATCACCTGTGGCGCGCTGTACCACATCACGAGATTGCACCGAAAGGTCTGCACTTTGTGAGAGCAATTGACTAAAAGCAGGTGCGATAAAAATTAACCCGATAAATGCTGCAAACCACAGTAAGCTATAGCGCCATTTAATCCGCATTACGCCACGGTATTGTTGATAGCTCAAATAGGTCAAGAGACACAGCGACGCCAACCACGAAGTCCGTGATTGACTCAGTACCACCCCGACCAAAATCATGGCAGCAGCAATCACAATCCACACGGTTTTAAGTTTTTGTTTTTCGTATAAATATAGACATGCCATAAGCGACATCACTAAAAAGGTCGCCATGTTATTGGGTTGGGCGAAGTTGGCATAAGGGCGCTGTCCAATTTTTATATCCACCATGATTGGCAGGTATTGATCGAGTGTGAGCCACTGGCAAATCGCCATCAGTGCGGTGATGCTGCCTACACCCAATAACACATAACTGAAGCCTGCGAAGATGCGTTCACGTTCGCTGTTGGTTTGCGTGAGGTTGTAGCCAAAAATGATTGCTAACCAAAAACTGAAGATATATACGCTACTGAGCAAAGCTTTATCAAAGAAGTAGACTAAGCCAAGGCCCCACTGAATGAGTGGGACACTGCACAGTGCCAGTAAGGGCAGGCTGATTTTGGGTATCTGTAGTTTTTCTTTAAAAAGGCTGGCTGCGAGAGCAAACAAGGCAAAAAATGCGTAGAGTTCGCCTGTATAAGTAACCCACGGACGGTAGTGAATGGGCAATAGCCATGCAAGGGAGATGAGGATGGCAGCCAAAAGTAGCAATGCAGATTTCATAGGAAAATAGACCAAAAAACTGGCTCTATCTTATATTTTTTTAGGCAAGATGATAGTGCTTTGTGTAGCAAGTTTGATTGGAATTCTGCCACTTTTAAAATGGAATGATCGCATGGGAAATACTGAAATTCCCCCTTTTAATTGAAGCGATTACTTCCATGGTCTGAGGTCTACTATTTTGATGATGCTTGCAGATTCTTTATTGACTAAGACCACCATATCTATTGCATTGGCTTTTAAAGGTAACCACGCATCTGCTTTTGGATATTTTGCTAAAGTTTTTTCAACGTCTGTTTTTGGGTTGTACCGTTGCAGTTCTACAAGCGATAATGCACGTTGTTGGATTTGGTTTTTTGCTTGAGTCAGTTCTACATAACGAGCAGGCTGTTGAGCAAGAGAAATACCACCTAATGCCTCGGTAAACATATCATTCTGACGCTGCTGTGGACTTACTGCTAATTTTACTGCAGCAAATTGTGGACCAGTCCATGATACCTGTTGAAATTGAGGTTGTGCTTGGTGAATATTTTCTAAAATAAGGTCATTTTTTCGCACTAATTCAAAACGATCTAGATTATAAACTAACCATGCAGGACGACCTTGTTCAATACTAAACACCCCATAACACAAAGCCGCGATTTGAATGAGAATAATGACACTCAGGTCAAATTTGAGTGTTTTTTTACCTACTTTATAGACCAATAAACCTAAAAGTGGCCCTAAAATCACGTCGATGACCAATAACATTAAAAAGAGGTCAGTCACACCAACAGCTGTGGCAAGTGGTAACGGATACCAAATAAAAAAGACCAATCCAATCACCAATAAAGCGATTAGAAACGAGAATGATAAATGACTGAGAAAAAATTTTAGGCGTTTTGACATAAGAAAGTTCAACTACCATGATCTATTTAATTCAATTGAAAAATTTGAAATTACATCGAATACAAACCTCTTTAATCAATCATATTTATTTCTCCTATTATTTTCAATAAATGTTAAAACAGCTCAAAATTCAAAAATAAACACATTTTATCTATACCCGCACAAAGACTAATGCTACTCCGACTTTTTCCATTGATAAGCATTAGAGTCATGAATAGAGTATAAAGCATCAATTTCAATATTTTTATTATATAACCTATTTAATATATCCAAATAATGTTTAGATTTTTCTTCTTGATTATTTAACAACAAAACTTGTGCATATTTGTATAAGTTATTTGGTGTGGCATACCTATACGTTACTTTTTTCATCCACAGTAATTCTTCTTTAGACATATTTTTTTCAGGAGCTGTTCGTATATAACGAATTCTTTCACTTAGTTGGGTCATAAGCAATAGATTTGGAGCCGCCTGTGTAACATGCGTTTTTCCTATATTTAAAATTTCAGCTCGAACCAATCTTGTATCCTGCTCAATCTTTACATATTCATAGAAGATAGTCCCATATAAAACAATTGCACACCCATAAAAAATAATTATTTTTTTCTTAGACAAATTAATAACATTTTGGAAAGAACTATCTACATATACATATCCTATTAAAAAACCAACAGGCAATAAAAAAGTCGCATATTCCAAAGGAAATTCGAGCATCCCATGACTAATCACAGCACCAATCATTGCAAGCGCAATAAAATTTTCCACCGTATAAGCAAGCTGACCTAATTTAAATAACCAATAGGCAAAGAAAACAATAATCAATGTTCCTATAGGAATGCCATTCCAAATCAGTAAATCAAGTAAAACATTATGGCTATGTTCCGTCCATTCCGTAGTTGGATAACTTGAAAAAATACTAATTTGAGCAACACTGACTTGATTCCAACCATAGCCCCATATTGGCTCTTGTTTTAAAGCCAGAATTAATTGGTGCCACATAGGAAGACGTGTAAAGCCAGATGTCGTACGCTCAACAACATTATTTATACCAATTAGGCCTAAATAATGAGATGCAATTGGCAGTACGTAAGTAAAACTGGCAAAAATCCCTAAAAAATACCAAATACTGTTTTTCTTTAATCGTGTATTTAAAGGATTATATTTCCAATACCACCACACAACAAAACATATTGCATACACCCAAACAGAACGAGACTGAGTTAATGCAAGACAAAGTAGCAACAGACAGGCTAAACTTGTACTAGCGATATAGTTAATTTGCTTTTTTTCAAATAAATATAATACTGCTAGTAAGCTTAGAATCAAAAAAGTCGCACAATTATTAGGTTGGGCAAAATTTGCAAAAGGTCGATTATGTGGGATATCAATTATCCATATACCACCATTTGTCAGCAACAACCACTGTTTCAACATCATATATGATGACAATAATGAAGAAAAAATAAAAATCCAACTAATAAACATTAAAGTTTGTTTTTTATTATCTTTTTTCGTCAGGTTAAAACCTAACAATATACTACATGCAAAACTAAATATATAAATTGCTGCAATAACTGCATCACCAAAAAAGTAAACTTTACCAAAGAAATACTGTACTAAAGGAATCAATGCAATAAAGAAGACAAGCGTAATATATCGATCTATCATTATTTTATTTTTATTGAAGATTAATATTAAAAATGCGACCAAAAATAATAAATAGATTGAAAATTCATGATAGGCACTTAGCCAAGGATAATAGCGATTGGGTAATACATAAGCCAAACATCCCAATAGAAATATGACCAAATACAGATACTTTTTCAACATTCACCCCAAAAAAAAAAGGAGGTGAAACCTCCTTTTTTAAATACTGCTATTGGCCACGGCAAGAAGACGGTAAATATTTTTTAGGCATATCAGAACTATCACATAGCCATGATGTAACATTACCACCTGATGTACCTTGAGGAGTTAGTGTAATAGTTTTTCCTTTTGCATCTTTTAAACCATCATCTCCTGTTGCTGTAACTGTGATTGTACCATTATTACCAGTTGCAACAGATTGAACGTATTTAGATACTGGACCAGCACCCGAAGATTCACAACCATAATTACCTGCTGTTGGTAGCGAAGTACCACCTCCAGTTTGAACTGCTTCAGTTACTGCAGTACGACAAGTCGAAGCAGCAAGAACAATTTCAGATACTTTCGCACGTACTGTGTAATCTTGGTATGCAGGAAGTGCCACTGCAGCCAAAATACCAATAATCGCGACAACGATCATTAATTCGATAAGGGTAAAACCTTTTTGAGCGTTCATAAACATTCTCCACAAATGTTTGTTAATTTAATTATAAGCTTTGTAAGCTATTTTAATATTAGCACTAAACGTGCCAACTTTTATTATAGACAATTCTCATAAAAAAACAGCATCTTACACATAAAAAATTTAGAACTTTTAATTCGACTGTGTATTTTTGTTAAAAAGTGACAATAATTGTCAGATTTAAAATTTCAGCTTAACAAATTTTGTCATTTTTAGAGAAATAGATCACAATTTAAATTATTACATCATCCGTTTTTTATGTATTTGATTTAAATTTCAGCAAATTTAAGCTGTGTGCAGTAATCAATTTTGAGCTTTTTCTACCTCTATGCTTTAAACAGAGTAAACCATCTATGACACAAGCGAAAAATTGTAAAATCTCAAAAGTAAAGTTTTATATAGCAAAAATCATGAATAATCCCTCCCCCATCTTTCAAAGAGAGGGACCTAAATTGACAAAAATCTATCCTAAAATAATCGGCGCATTCCCCAGTTCATTCTGTGTATCTAGCAACTGGCAGTCATAAAAATCATCCAAAATTTCACCAATTTCTTGCACACCAGTGATTACCGCTTGCCGATACTGCTGCTGTGCCAACCCCTGCACAATATGCGCACAGACTTCATCCCACACCTGTTGCGTGGTCGCGGTTTTAATGCCACGGTCAATCACTATTTCCACCTTGCGCTCACACAAATTCAGGTACAGCAAAACCCCGCTGTTCAATTCAGTATCCCAAACACCCAATTCTGCAAATAATTGGCGCGCACGTGTATGCGTATCTATCGCATACGCCAACCGCGAGGGTAAACAACCTTCAATCACCACCTGAATTTCACCCACATGCCCATGCTCGGCAGCAGTCACCGCTTCTGCAATGGCATGCTGATCCTGAGCATTAAAAAAACGTTTGGTGGCAGGTAAATAAAAGAAATGCTTCAGCCAACGCTTTACACTCGGACGGGCTACAATGTCCATTTTCGGTTGAGTAATAATTTCTGTTGTATCTGTTTTGGTTACCATGATCCTGATGCTCCTCCCCCACCAAAGCCACCACCGCCGCCGCTATAGCCACCGCCACCAAAACCACCGCCACCATGTCCGCCTCCACGCCCTGCAGAGGACAAGAAAATTTGGAAAATGGTCTGTGCAATCGCAGTGATGAGTAAAAAGAAAATTCCCGCGCCAATCATTAAACTGGTGATTAAGCCTGCACCATTAACCAAACCTGCCACTGTACCTGCCACGGCAGCGGTTGAAGCACTTAAGCGTTTTCCGACAATCAGTGAGCCAATTACCCCCGCAATTAAAATAAATAAAGCAGTGCTCAAGGTTTTTTCACGCGCCTGTTGTTCTTGCAAGGCTTGTTCCTGACGCTGTTTCAGTTCTTGCGCTGCCTGTGCCGCAACTTCGGGGTCTAAGTTTAAAATCCGTTCAATTTCTGCCAAGCCTGCGTCAATGCCTTGTGCATATTGCGCTTGTTTAAAATACGGCGTAATGCGTTGGTTAATAATCCGACTGACTACAATATCGGGCAGCACGCCCTCTAAACCATAACCTGTTAAAATCTGAATCCGACGGTCATTGACTGCAATTGCCATCAACACACCATTGTCTTGCTTGGCAGAACCAAGCTGCCATTGTTCTGCGACCCGCATGGCAAAATCAAAAATATCTTCCTGCCCTGTGGTCGGTACAATCACCACGCCAATTTGCGCTTTGGCTTGTTGATGTAAATTTAAAATCCGCTGGCTGATTTGCTGTTTTTCTGCAGCAGTGAGCAAATTGGCTTGATCGACCACGGGCTGATTCAAAGTCGGCAAAGCACGGATGGATTCACCCTCTGCCATATCATTGGCAATTTGCGGTTGCTGAACGGGTTTTTCTATAGGTACTTGCTGAGTGCTCGATGTAGACTGGCGTGAGTTTGCAAGATCTGGGATGGGGTTGGCATTTTGAGGATGCTGTTGCTGCACAATTTTACCCAGCACTACAGCTTCGGCAGTTTCATCAGTTGCAGTGGCAACTTCACTATATGCCAAGCAGCTGAAACACATAATTGCCATGAGCAGCAGCATCTGCACTAGATTCATGCGGGTCTTGCTGTGCGATTGCAGCATCCAGACATCCTCCTAGTCGTTATTCAAACGAAACTTTCGGTGCTGTTTGTGCGCTTTGTTCGGCACTGAAGTTTGGTTTGGTGTCCATACCAATGACTTTTGCGGTCATCACTTGCGGGAACTGACGTGCATAGCTGTTAAAGTCTTGCACTGTGCTGATGTAACGGTTACGTGCCACGGCAATACGGTTTTCTGTGCCTTCCAGTTGTACTTGTAACTCACGGAATTGCTCATTGGCTTTTAAGTCTGGATAATTTTCAGACACGGCAATTAAACGCGACAAGGCACTGGTCATTTGCGCCTGTGCTTCCTGATATTTCTGGAATAACGCAGGGTCTTCTAATACCGACTTATCCACTTTTAAACCTGCGACATTGGCACGTGCCTGAGTGACTTCAGTTAATACCTGTTCTTCGTGTTTGGCATAGCCTTTGACTACATTCACCAAGTTTGGCACTAAATCGGCACGGCGTTGATATTGGTTTTGGACTTCTGACCAAGAAGCAGTCACGGCTTCATCTTTCACTTGTAAGGTGTTATAGCCACAGCCGCTTAAAGTCAAAGTACTGGTTAAAGCCACTGCGAGCATGGTTTTTTTTGTGAAATTCATAAATTAACCTCTAACTTATCTTTGTACTTGTTTGAAATGATTTCATTCTAACGTGAAATTCTGACCTGTTTGTGTATTTTGTTTAATCGGAGATATCACCAGACTGTTTGCATCAAAAAATAACCTTGTATAGCAGATTAAATTGATATTGAAGTTTCAGCTCTTAAACCTTATATGAATCAGAAATGGCAATACATTCCACATGAAGATGAGCTGGATAAAATATCCATTAAAAAAGGACTGAATTCCTTAAAACTCAGCCCTTTCAAGATCTAAGCAAAATAAACTCGTTTAGAGCTCTAAATAATCTAAAATACCTTCTGCCGCCTGACGACCTTCCCAAATTGCAGTCACGACCAAATCAGAACCACGCACCATGTCACCCCCTGCAAAAATTTTCGGGTTAGACGTTTGGAACTTAAATGTTTGCTGTTCTGCTGCCACCACACGACCTGAACCGTCTACCCCAACATTGGCAGAGGCAAACCAATCTGCAGGGCTGGCACGGAAACCAAAAGCGAGCAATACCGCATCGGCAGCTAAAACTTCTTCTGAACCTGGCACAGGTTCTGGGCTACGACGACCACGACTGTCGGGCTCACCCAATTGCGTGGTGACCACTTTCACACCTGTGACTTTACCATTTTCACCAACAATTTCTATGGGTTGACGGTTAAATAAGAAGTTCACCCCTTCTTCACGGGCATTGGTCACTTCACGACGTGAACCTGGCATATTGGCTTCATCACGACGGTAGGCACAAGTAACTTCCTGTGCACCTTGACGAATAGAAGTCCGGTTACAGTCCATGGCAGTATCTCCACCACCCAGTACAATCACTTTTTTGCCTTCAACACTGATGTATTCTGCAGGGTCTTTTTCCCAGCCTTGGCAACGGTTGACATTGGCAATCAAGAAATCCAGCGCATCATAAACACCATCTAAATCTTCACCAGCAAATCCACCTTTCATATAGGTATAAGTGCCCATGCCCATGAACACGGCATCGTAATCTGCAAGCAATTGTTCAATCGTGATATCTGTACCAATTTCGGTATTTAAACGGAATTCAACCCCCATGCCCGAAAAAATTTCTCGGCGGCGTTTCATTACGTCTTTTTCCATTTTAAATTCTGGAATACCAAAGGTAAGCAAACCGCCAATTTCAGGACGTTTGTCAAAGACCACAGGTTTGACTCCATTACGCACCAAGATATCGGCACAGCCTAAACCTGCAGGGCCTGCACCAATAATCGCCACTTTTTTATCGGTCCATTTCACATGCGACATATCTGGACGCCAACCCAAGGCAAAAGCAGTATCGTTGATGTACTTTTCGGCATTGCCAATGGTGACTGCACCAAAACCATCATTTAAAGTACATGCGCCTTCACACAAACGATCTTGCGGACAAACCCGTCCACAAACTTCAGGCAAGGTATTGGTTTGATGACACAATTCTGCCGCCTGAAAAATACGACCTTCCGAAATCAGTTTAAGCCAGTTCGGAATGTAGTTATGCACAGGGCATTTCCATTCACAGTACGGGTTACCACAGCCCAAACAACGATGGGTCTGATTGGCCGCTACTTCTGCAGTAAACGGTTTATAAATTTCCACAAACTCATTTTTGCGGACATCGAGATCTTTTTTCTCTGGATCTTGGCGTGCTACATCCAGAAATTGAAAGTCATTATGTAGGCGTTCTGCCATGTCTTTCTCCGTAGGTGGATGTGGATAACGCGACATTTACACTGGGTATAAGTCGAAAGTTATCCACATCTGCCGAATGCTGAGTCGTGGATTATTGTGGATCTGCTTGGGTGGTTTTCAACAAAGTCTGCAAGTTGGCAGCTTTTGGTTTTACCAACCAGAATTTACGGCTATAGAAATCAAACTCATGACGGATCTTATACGCCCACGCACTGCCTGTTTCAGCAATGTGTTCATCTAAAATACGTCCTAAGAATGCTTTATGTTCTTCCATCGCTTCAGTCGAAATACGATTCAGCTCAATCAGTTCGTGGTTGTAACGATCTACAAAGTCATTATCCAAATCCAGTACATAGGCAAACCCACCTGTCATACCCGCACCAAAGTTGTGTCCCACTTTGCCCAATACCGTGACAATTCCGCCAGTCATATATTCACAGCAGTGGTCGCCTGCACCTTCAATTACCGCAAACGCGCCCGAGTTACGCACCGCAAAACGCTCGCCCGCAGTGCCCGCAGCAAATAATTTACCACCAGTTGCACCATAGAGGCAGGTATTACCAATAATGGCCGTATTCTGCGTTTGGAATGGCGAACCTTTTGGTGGGAAGATGGAAATACGTCCACCCGCCATGCCTTTACCCACATAGTCATTGGCATCACCTTCAAGTTTGATATGCAAACCACCTGCATTCCAAACACCTAAAGACTGCCCTGCAGTACCTGTAAGATTCACTTTGACAGGATGATGTTCCATGCTCAAGTTACCATAACGACGCGCAATTTCACCTGAAATACGTGCACCAATAGAACGGTCACAGTTGCTCACATTAAAGTAATATTCGCCACCTGTACCTGCTTCAATTGCAGGCAACATCTCTGCAATCATTTTTTCAGCCAAGACGCCTTTATCAAATGGTGCATTGCCTTCAACTTGACAGTATTGCGCTTTGCCTTCTGCCGCAGGGTGTGATTCTAACAAGGCACTTAAATCAAGATGTGCATGTTTTTCAGTTTCACCTGGTAAAATTTCCAGTAAGTCGGTACGACCAATCAAGTCTTTCAAGCTAGCAACACCCAGTGCAGCTAACCATTCACGGGTTTCTTCCGCAATGAAAGTGAAGAAGTTGATCAGCATTTGTGGTTCACCAATATAGTGTTCCTCACGCAAATGATCTTGTTGAGTCGCTACCCCAGTTGCACAGTTATTTAAGTGGCAAATACGTAAGTATTTACAACCTAAGGCAATCATTGGGGTTGAACCAAAACCGAAGCTTTCCGCACCTAAAATTGCCGCTTTCACCACATCTAAACCAGTTTTTAAGCCACCATCGGTTTGCACACGAACTTTGCCACGCAAGTCATTCACACGTAATGCCTGATGCGCCTCACTTAAACCCAACTCCCACGGCGAACCTGCATGGTGAATAGATGACAGTGGCGATGCTGCTGTACCGCCATCATAGCCCGAGATGGTAATGAAGTCGGCATAGGCTTTGGCTACACCTGCTGCAATGGTCCCCACGCCTGGTTCAGATACCAACTTGACCGATACCATGGCTTGTGGATTGACTTGTTTTAAATCAAAAATCAATTGTGACAAGTCTTCAATCGAATAAATATCGTGATGTGGTGGTGGTGAAATCAAAGTTACACCTGGCACAGAGTAACGCAAACGTGCAATCAAGCCATTCACTTTACCACCCGGTAACTGACCACCCTCGCCTGGTTTTGCACCCTGCGCCACTTTAATCTGCAACACTTCTGCAGAGGTTAAGTAAGCAGGTGTTACCCCAAAACGTCCCGAAGCAATCTGTTTGATTTTCGAGTTACGAATCGTGCCATAACGTGCAGGGTCTTCACCACCCTCACCTGAGTTTGAACGCCCACCAATGGTGTTCATGGCTATCGCAATTGCTTCATGTGCTTCTGGTGACAACGCACCCAAAGACATCCCCGCAGAGTCAAAACGTGGCAGGATTTGCTCGACCGATTCAACTTGATCTAAGGCAATTGAATGGTCTGTTTTCAATTTAAAGAGATCACGAATGGTAGCAATTGGGCGATTATTTACGATTTCTGCATATTCTTTAAAATCTGCATAATTGCCTGAACGCACCGCTTTGTGTAAGGCATTAATCACATCTGGGTTAAAGGCATGGTATTCCTTGCCAAATACAAATTTCAGCAAACCACCCTGATCAATCGGCTTACGTGATTTCCATGCAGTGTCTGCTAGTTTTTTCTGATCATTTTCAAGGTCGGCAAAGGTTGCACCCTGAATACGACTTGGTACACCAATAAAGCAAGTATTCACCACTTCGGCAGATAAGCCAACCGCTTCAAACAACTGACCACCACGGTAAGATGCGACAGTTGAAATCCCCATTTTAGACAGAACTTTGAGCAAGCCTTTTTCAATGCCTTTGCGGAAATTGCTTTGTGCATAGACAGGGTCGCCCAACAACTCGCCTTTGGCAATCAAATCATTGATCACATCATAAGCCAAATATGGATACACCGCAGTTGCACCAAAACCGAGCAATACTGCAAATTGGTGCGGATCGCGGGCAAAGCCTGTTTCCACAATAATGTTGGCATCGGTACGTAAACCGACTTGTATTAAGTAGTGATGCACCGCACCAGTCGCCATGACCGCATTCGCAGGCAAGTAACCTTCACGGATTTTTTTATCGGTGAGTACCAATAAAGTTTTACCCTCACGCACCGCTTGTGCAGCAGTTTCGCAAATCCGTTGAATTGCAGCTTGCAAACCTTCGCTTTCGGCATAGTTCAGGTCGATGTCGGCAATTTCATAGCCTTTACGGCCCAAAGTGCGAATTTGGTGCATTTTGGAGTTGGTCAACACAGGGCTTGAGATAATCAAGCGGTCTGCATGTTCTGGACCTTGCTCAAATACGTTTTGTTCACGCCCTAAACAGGTTTCCAAAGACATCACGATCGATTCACGCAATGGGTCAATCGGTGGATTGGTCACCTGCGCAAACTGCTGACGGAAATAATCCGACACATGGCGTACCTGACGTGATAATACTGCCATTGGCGTATCATCACCCATGGAACCAACGGCTTCCTGACCACTTTCTGCGATTGGACGCAATAATTGATCACGCTCTTCAAAGGTCACCATAAACATTTTTTGTGCAGCTTTTAAGGCATCACCTTTTAAACCCTGATCACACAAATATTCTTCAAGCTCTGGGCTACCTTGTAAACGGATTGAATTTTCACGTAACCATTCACGATAAGGACGCATTCTTTTCAGATGGTTATTTACATCCTGCGTATCGAGCACTTTGCCAGTAAAGGTATCCACCACCAAAATTTGACCAGGACCAACACGTCCTTTAGAAATTACATCTTCAGGCTCATAACCCCACACCCCAATTTCAGAGGCCAAAGTAATGTAGCCATTTTTAGTGATCACCCAACGTGCAGGACGTAAGCCATTACGGTCTAACATACAGATGGCATGACGACCATCCTGAATCACTAAACCTGCAGGGCCATCCCACGCTTCCATGTGTTTAGAGTTAAATTCATAGAAAGCGCGTAAATCGGCATCAATGGTTTCGACGTTCTGCCATGCAGGCGGAACTAACATGCGCAAGGCACGGAATAAATCCATTCCGCCACCCACCAGAATTTCCAGCATATTGTCTAAGCTTGAGGAGTCTGAACCTGTACGGTTTACAATTGGGTTTAGCTCTGTCAAACCTGGCAATAATGGATTTTCAAATTTAGGGGTACGTGCCATCGCCCAGTTACGGTTGGCGGTAATGGTGTTGATTTCACCATTGTGTGCCAAGTAACGGAAAGGCTGCGCCAACGGCCAACGTGGCAAAGTATTGGTCGAGAAGCGCTGGTGGAACACCACAATATGTGATTCCAGACGTTCATCGGCAAGATCGGTATAAAAGTCTGCAATCGCTGCAGGCATCATCAAACCTTTATAGCTGATCACGGTTGAGCATAGCGTGGTCACATAAAAATATGGATCGGCAGTCAATTGCTGCTCGGCACGACGACGCGCCAAGAATAATTTGCGGTTAAATTCAACTTCAGTCACACCCAATGGGCAATTGACAATAATTTGCTCAAAAGCAGGCAAAGACTGCATGGCGATTTCGCCCAATGCCTCATTATTGGTTGGCACCACACGCCAAGCCAATACTTTACAGCCTTCTGCTTCAATTTCTTTGGTCAGGATATTTTTAGCATGTGTCGCTAAGGCAGGGTCGAGGTTCAGAAATACTGTACCCACTGCAAAAATTTCGCTCAGAGTAATGTCACTTAAGCGTTTTGCTTCTTCGCGGAAAAATTGCTTTGGCATCGCCAACAGCAAACCACATCCATCGCCCGTTTTACCGTCTGCAGCAATACCACCACGGTGGGTCATGCAACTTAAACTATGAATGGCAGTCTTGACGAGATCATGGCTTGCACCACCCTGCATATGGGCAATTAAACCGAAACCACAGTTATCTTTAAACTCATCCGGTTGGTATAAACCTTGAGCGGGAGCTACAGTATTAGGCGATGGCATGTGCATAGCGTACCCTTCTTTTACTTGCCCAATTGGGCCAATTAAACAATCTGTTTTTGCGATTTAACTCAATTTACAACTCTAAACATCAACCTTGGGTAAATGAAATGTCACACATTTATTTCAATCAATACCGATTAAAAAGCCTGAGTGACCGATTCATCATTTACGCAACTTTTACACTTTAATGTAGCAGGCAAATTTGACAGTTTCGCACAATCATTGAATCTTTTTTGCGCCAAAATAGGGACAACAACTCAATTCACGCACCAATAAAAGCAAAAACAATGCCAACTTTATTTTTTATTCGCACATGAGCCAAATCTCAGCTTTAATCCTAAAAATGTAAAATCAGATCACATTTTTAAGTCAAATTCGCACTATTTTTGTGCATTTCATTTTTTTTATACACCATGCTGCTCCATTTTAGAACGCATTTTTTAGTGAGAAGAATAATTTTTTTAGATCAAATTGGTGCAATTGAGCCAAAATAGCTCAATGCAAATAATAGACAAAAAGGATAAAGCTCAAGTAGCTATTTGAATGACTCGACTTGAGCTAAAAGAATATTGGAAGTGTTTATGATTAGTTAAAAGGATCTCGCACTTCAGGTTCAGGTGCATCTGGCTGAGCAGGTGCTGTACCACTTTGTGATTTTTGTACATCAACGACATTACCCTCCTGATCACGGCGGGTAATTGTAGTGCTGGTGGTACTATTTTGCGGTGCAACTGCCTGCGTAGTCGGTGCAGTCGTTGTGGTTGCAGGTGGTCGTGCCAAAGCACTTTCATCTATTTTAGGCACAGCTGCTGGACGTAAATTTACCGCATATAGCTTAGTGCTCAGCCCCATTTCATCCGCCCCTAAATCATTGACATAAGGACGATAGTCAGCAAATTGCACCACAACAGGCTGAATCGTTTCAGGAAATTTGAATGGCAATGCGGTCAAAGTCTGTGCAGCGTCGCGTTTATTGCCAAAACTGCCATATAACATCACATATTGTTCAGCCTGCCCCTCACCGCTTAAACGGATATAAAACAGCTTGCTCCGATCTGTTTGCTTTTTAATAAAACTTTTAATGATGTTTTCATCATTGACCCGAAACAGTTCAATCGTGCTATTATTTTTTTGTTCCTGAATAAATTTAGTACCGCGAAACTCAGCCTCATGCAAACCAGAAGCCGTTAAACGCGTGGTGAGTTCCAAAGGTCTGACTTCTTCTTGCAAGCCACCCAAATAGGTGGTTGCAGCAACCTTCTCGGGTTGAATTTGTAATTCAATTTCAGACTCTGGTTGTTTTTCAATTTCAACCTGTTCTTCACGGTCTGTCACCGCCCAAAAAATCAGTGCCGCCAATAAACACAGCACCGCGCCCAGCAACCAAATTGACTGTTGAATTTTTTGCCAGTGTGTACGCAGTGCTGTCATATGCTGCCTTTTATGCTTGATTGGCTATAATCGCCTGTTTCATCAATTCTAAGTCAAACTCTTTGGTGATGATGGCTTGACCCAGTTGCTTCATGAGCACCAAACGTAATTGACCATTCAGCACTTTTTTATCGTGTGCCATATAAGCCAAAAACTGATCCAGTGGAATTTGCGGACATACTATCGGTAAATTGGCGCGAGAAATGATATTTTTTGTACGCTCTACATCTTCGGCAGAAATCCAGCCCATACGCTGTGATAAATCGGCTGCCATTACCATCCCTGTCGCAACAGCTTCACCGTGTAACCATTCACCATAACCCAAATAAGATTCAATTGCGTGCCCAAAAGTATGCCCAAGATTCAATAAAGCGCGTTCACCTTGCTCTTTTTCATCATTGGCAACAATACGCGCTTTATGTGCACATGAACGATATACCGCTTCTGCCAGTACAGCAGGATCACGCGCCACTAATGCTTCCATGTGCGTTTCAAGCCATTCTAGAAACTCGACATCACCCAAAAGCGCATATTTAATGACTTCAGCCAAGCCTGCAGACAGTTCACGCTCAGGCAAGGTATTCAGCTGAGACATATCTGCCAACACCACTTGTGGCTGCTGAAATGCACCAATCATATTTTTGCCTAGTGGGTGATTAATCCCTGTTTTACCACCGACACTGGAATCCACCTGTGACAATAAGGTTGTTGGTACTTGAATAAAATACACGCCACGTTGGAAACTTGCCGATGCAAAACCTGCCATATCACCAATCACACCACCGCCTAAAGCCAGCACGGTGCAATCACGGTTAAAACCAGCTTCCAGCAAGGCATCAAAAATAAGGGTGAGATGCTGAATATCTTTGTATTTTTCTCCATCAGGCAAAATACAGGTTGCCACTTTCTTGCCCAGTGCTTCAACAGCCGTCACATAGTGATTTAAATACAAAGGTGCAACCGTGGTATTGGTCACAATCATGACTTGCTGACCTTTAATATAAGGTGCAAGTAATTCTTGGGGCTGAAGATCACTGCCAATAAAAATTGGGTAACGGCGATCGCCAAGTTCAACGTGTAAAGTCTGCATGAAAAAGTCGCTTTCTACCTAAGATATTTGCTCTGAAACAATCGTATTTAAGATTTTTTGCGCCAAATCACGCGCAGCACCCTGATTAGTTTCGATAATATAATGTGCCACCTCACGATACAACGGATCACGCACTGCAAGCAAATCACGTAATCTTTGTTCGGGGTTTTCGACTTGAAGTAAAGGACGGTTTTTGTCGCGATAGGTTCGCTGAAGTTGAATTTCGACAGGGGTATACAGATAAACAACAATACCACGTTGTTTTAAGAAGTCTCGATTCGGGGCTTGAGTCACCGCACCGCCACCTGTAGCAAGTACAAGTTTATGCCGTGTGGTTAACTCATCAATAACCGCTGTTTCACGACTACGAAACCCTTGTTCACCTTCTTTTTCAAAGATCCAAGGAATCGTAGCGCCAGTTTTGCGTTCAATTTCATGATCACTGTCTAGAAATTCACGCCCTAACAATTCCGCCAAATGGCGTCCTACAGTGGTTTTGCCTGCCCCCATCGGCCCTACCAAATAGATATTTGGTAGGGTGTCAAACTCTTTGCTTAGCAAGGAGTCACCTATAAATTTTGTTTAAATTGAAAATATATTAATGATTTCTTGAAACACTGTCATTAACAATTCGTGGTGTAACAAAAATCAGCAACTCACGTTTGTTTTCCGACTTAACATCTTTACGGAATAAACGTCCGATATAAGGAATATCGCCCAAGAATGGAACCTTGGTTTGAGAGTTAGCCGTTTGTTGCTCAAAAATACCCCCCAAGACTACAGTTTCACCATTGTCCACCAAAACGTTGGTATTCACGGCGTTCTTGTTAATGGTGAGCTGACCTGTAGGTGTTGCTGCACCTGGTGAGTCACTGGTGATATTTAATTGCATTTGAACTTTACCATCAGGTGTGATACTTGGAGTCACATCCAGACTTAAAGTCGCATCAATAAATTCGGTGGTCGATACAGCATTGACACCCCCACCCTCAGAAGATTGATACGGAATTTGCGTACCCGATGCTACTTTGGCATTTTGCTTATCTGCAGTCAGGATTTTTGGTGTCGAAATCACTTCACCGTAACCATCGGCTTGTAATGCAGACAATTCCAAATCTAGCATAAAGTCAGACAAACTGATTAAACCAAAGGCAATGCGGCTAGCACCTGCACTGGTCACTCCTAAATCGACATTCAGGTTTTGCGGACGTTCAATTTCATACTTCCAACCACCCATATCATCATCTTTTTCTGGTTCACGCAAGTTCCACAAGGTCGTGTCACTACCACCCACCAACAAGTGATTATTGTTGGTAATCCCTTGTGACAAGATGCCCCACTTCACCCCCATTTCTTTGGTGAAATCTGTGGTTGCACGAACAATACGTGCTTCAATCATCACTTGCTTCACAGACACATCTAGCAAATCAATCATTTGACGAATCTGATCAATTTTTGCCGATGTATCGTTGATGATTAAGGTATTGGTACGTGGATCTACCGACACTGTACCGCGTGGACTCAACAAGCTACCAACGCTATCGCCTAATGGATCAGTACCTGTATTGGTATTTGAACCACCACGTGATGCATTCTTGCCTTGCGTAATTAGTTTTTCAATATCTGCCGCTTTGGCATAGTTCAATTGAATATATTCAGTTTGTAGTGGCGCCAGTTTCACACTTTGCGCAATCGCTTTGGCTTCTTCTTCTTCGGCTTTAATCAATTCAGAAACAGGTGCAATCCAAATCACGTTGCCATTACGACGCTTATCTAAGTTTTTGGTTTTCAGGATAATATCTAAAGCCTGATCCCAAGGTACATCTTTTAAACGTAAGGTAATGTTGCCTTGCACAGTGTCTGCTGCCACCATGTTAATGCCTGTGAAATCAGCCAATAACTGCAATACACGACGCACTTCGATGTCTTGGAAATCCAGTGAAATCTTTTTGCCTGTATAGCTTTGCGCTGCACGCGGTTTAAACGGGTTTTTATCGACAGGGCGTTTTAAGCTGATGGTTAGCTTGTCTTCTGCCTGATATGCCATATATTCATAGCTGCCTGCAGCTTGAATAGTAATCACGCCATTGCTGCCATCATTGTGTGCATCAATGGTCGATACAGGTGTTGCAAAGTCATTTACATTTAAACGACGTGCTAAATGTGCAGGTACTTTATTGCCTAAAGTACGTACCACAATTTTGCTGCCTTGCTGCTGCACATCTACAGGCGTATTGCTACCGAGTAGATCAATCACCACCTGACCTTCGCCTTCACCGCCACGCTGGAAACCAATATTGGATACACCTTGCGCACTACGTTGGGCAGTCACGGCAGCCACAGGGGTTGCCGTTGTTGAGTTGATTTTTAAAATAAAGGTGTTGCCTTCAACACGCGTGGTAAATGCGCCCGCATCGGCCAAGTTCACAGTTAAACGTGAACGCTGTGCATCTGAGCTTACCTCTACAGAGCTGGCTTCTTTGGTCGCGACTGCAACGCTGTTTTGCTTAAGCGTTTGTTGCGCTTTATCAAAATCTAAAATCAAGCGGGAAGGTTGTTCCAGCTGATATGCTGCAGGTTGAGGTGGCAAACCATTAAACATGACACGAATTTCGGTGCCCTGTCCCGGAATTTGCATGGGTACGATGTTGGTAATGCTGACTTGGGCATTGGCAACTTGCATCACTGCCATTGCGACTGCGCCCATTGAAAACTGACGGAACAAATTGTTCATTGTATTACCATCCCCAAAAATAAAATCTTTCACACTGTTATTCATTTTTATTCCTTTAATTCATGGCGCAGGCCCAATTAAAACTAAACTTCTTGGACGTTCTACATAACCTTCACGACCATCTGGAATAATTTCGATTAAATCAATTTGTGTAGGTGTAATATTCACCACACGACCATGATTTACCCCCATATAGCTACCACGCTGGATACGCTCAATTTCACCATCAGGTGTTTGAATCAATGCCAAAATTTGACCATTTTGACGCATACTGCCTTTCATGGTCAGTGACTCAAGTGCGTAATTTTCCAGTGGTTGTAGCTGGCGAGCAAGGTTCGGATAAACGCGCTTCCCTGCCATAATTTTAAGCTCTGCCGCCAATGAACTTGGCATAAATGGGCTTTTGAGCTGGTGTGCTGCATAGTTAAAGGTTGGTGCAGGCTCAAACACAGGTGCAGGTTCAATGGGTAGTGGTGGCTGATTACGAATTTCAGCCATTTGTGCATTGACTGCATCAATCCGTGAATCACATCCCACCATCAACAAAGTTGCCATCAGAGCCAACGAAAGCTTTTCAATTTTCATTATTTCGCTCCTCCAGCATTACCCGCGGTTTGTGCATCTGCACTGCCGACATAACGATAAGTTTTTGCTTGCGCTTTATAGGTTACTTGCGGAATATCGGTTTTCTTGTCTTTATTTTCAGTCGCCACAATTTCAAAGTCGTGCATGGTCACAATACGTGGCAATGCTGCTGTACCGCTTACGAATGAACCAAAGGCATGATAATCGCCTGTCGCTTCAATTGAAATTGGCTGTTCAATAAAGAACTGTTGTTTAATTTCATTCTCTAAACGAATGTTTTTAAACTTCAAACCTGAATTCACGCCTGTGACGTTAATATCTTCAACTAAACCTGGAATTTCAGTTTCTTTTGGCAATTGTTCAAGTTGTTGGTTAAAGTTCGCTTCCATTTCTTGTAATTGCGCTTGGTATTGCTGCAAATTACGCAATTTAGAATCTTTTTCACGGAACTCATTTAACAAGTTTTGTTCTTGTGTATGTGCTGCTGCAATGGCATCTAACTTTGGCTTGATTACGACAAAGTAACCTAAAGCTAGAATCAGGAAAATAATAAAAATCCAGCAGGTAATTTTGACCGAAAGTGGCCAAGCACCATAATTGTTAGGATCTAGGGTATTGAACTGTTGAAAAAACTTTTCAACGGTCATTTTCTTTTTCGGAGCAACAGCAGCATCCTGATTTACTTCATCAAATTCATCGAGACTCATTGTGCTGCCCCCGCTGCTGATGTTGAATTAGATTCTGTTGGTGTTACTGGAATTGCAATTTCTTCTAAATCTGAAGTCACTACAAAAGTACCGTAACTTTCCTCTACACGAGGAACCACAGAGCTTGGTGCTTTATCTTTATTTTCTTCTTTAGCTAAGAATGAATTCATAAATGCATTGCGATACCACGGCGATGCTTCCAAATTACGCAAGAATTCAGCCACCGTATTTGGACTTTCAGCCTTGCCCTCAAAAGTGAATTTATTGCCTGTACGGCTCACTTTGGTTAAGTACATATTGCTTGGTGTCACACGCACCAATTCATCCACCAAACGCACGGCAATTGGACGCTGACTTTGTAAGCCCTGAATAAGCTTCATGCGCTCAACAATAGCATTACGCTGTTCTTGCAAGCCTTCTAAAGATTTTAATTGTACATCTAGGTTTTGGTTGGTACTGATCACCAATTG
The DNA here is from genome assembly GCF_013418635.1 of Acinetobacter sp. YH12131. NCBI lineage: Bacteria > Pseudomonadati > Pseudomonadota > Gammaproteobacteria > Moraxellales > Moraxellaceae > Acinetobacter > Acinetobacter sp. YH12131. Next base: position 32,371 of record NZ_VPBQ01000010.1, on the reverse strand, counting down.
ATTGGCTTGTTCTTGATCTTGTAACTTCGCGTTGTAGAAGAACCACGCCAAAGCCACCAATAACACCCCAACAGCAGCCGCTGCAATACAAAATACAATAAATTCTTTTTTACGTTTTTCTCTTAGCTCATCGCGCCAAGGGAGTAAGTTAATCTTTGCCATTAATCAAAACTCCTCATTGCTAAACCACATGCCACCATCAATGACGGCGCATCACTTTCAATTCTTTTAATGTCGATTTGTGGAGAGAAGCCCATTTGTAAGAATGGATTGGCAATGGTCACACGGTAGCCCAGTTTTTGCTGCAACAACTTCGCAAGACCTGGAATATTGGCATTCCCCCCTGCCAATAAAATGTGATCAATTTCGTTAAATTGTGAAGATGAGAAAAAGAACTGCAATGAACGTGCCGCTTGTTGCACCACCGCTTCTAAGAACGGTTCGAGCACCTCTACATCGTAGTCATCTGGCAAAGTACGGCTTTTTTTCGCACGTCCTGCTTCTTCATACGATAAACCATAACGGTTTTGAATTTCTTGAGTCAGCTGTTTGCCGCCAAAGGTTTGCTCACGAGTGTAAATAATTTTGTTATTTTGCAGCACCGACAATGTGGTCATGGTGTGACCAATGTCTAGAATACCAATTGTGTTCACACCCATTGGCAGGGTATCGGAGAACACTTTAAAGGCATTTTCAATTGCAAAACTTTCAACATCAGCAATTTTGGCGGTCAATCCACCTAAATCCAATGCTTCAACTCGTGCTTCCACGTTTTCTAAACGGGTGGCCACCAGTAACACATTGACTCGGTTTGGATTGGCTAAACGGTCTGGTTGGACTTCAAAGTCTAGGCTGACTTCATCTAATGGGAATGGAATATATTGCTCGGCGTCCATACGAATTTGAACTTCACGCTCATCGCTAGTCATATCTGCATCCATTTCAATGATTTTGGTAATCACCATTGAGGTTGGAATTGCTAATGCTGCAGATGTAGATTGCGTGTTTGCTAAGTTCAATGCACGTTCAAGCGCATCCCCGACTGCTTCTGGATTGAGAATGTTTTTTTCAACCACACTGCCTTCTGGAAGTGGGACCAGCGCATAGCTCTCGACCCAGTATCTACCATTCTTAACAGAGAGTTCTAATAACTTAACAGAAGTAGAACTAATATCTACACCTATTAACCCCTTACTTGGCTTACGATATAACCTACGCACAATAGTACCATTCCTATTATTTTTTTATCCCCAAAAAAATTTAACCTACTAATCCGCGCTGGTCTATAATTTTTTACGGATACAATAATTCATCTAACAATCCGTAAATCTACTCGCTATACTGACCAGCAATTAGTTTGCTATTAGCGCTTATTAAAACGCACTTGTTATGAAAAAGCTATCTTGTTCGGGTCGTGTTCATCCATTTTTTTTGATCATAATTATAATTTTGGTCGCAATACCGATGGGTTTCTATGGCATGTATCTCTATATTGCCCCATCTTTGCCAGAAATGACCACCTTAAAAAAAGCGCCATTATTAAAACCATTACAGGTTTATAGTGCCGATAATGAGCTAATTGCCGAGTATGGCGGCAAGCTTTCTGTGCCTGTCGATTATGAACATATTCCTGAAAAATTCATTTTTGCATTCTTAGCTGCAGAAGATTCTGCCTTTTTTGAACACAGTGGGATTAGCTTCAAAGGCTTAGGGCGCGCGTTGAGCGAGGCGGTAACAGGCTCCAATGTGCAAACTGGCGGCTCAACCATTACCATGCAAGTGGCAAAAAACTATTATCTCAGCCCTGATCGTACTTTAAAGCGTAAACTCACCGAAATCTTTTTAGCGCGTAAAATTGAACAGAACCTGAGCAAAGAAGAAATTTTGACTTTATACGTCAATAAAATCTTTTTGGGTAAAAATGCCTATGGCATCGCGGCAGCTGCCAAAATTTATTACAACAAAAGCCTAGAAGAACTGTCGATTGCACAAATGGCGATGATTGCAGGCTTACCTAAAGCACCTTCACGCTACAATCCAGTGGTGAATCCTGAGCGTGCTTTAGAACGTCGTAACTGGATTTTGGGGCGTATGCTGCAACTGGGCTATATCAACCAAAATGAATACCAAAAAGCCATTGCTGAACCCATTAATTTAGATATGCCAGACCGCAGCATCAGCAATAAACATCCGTATATTGGTGAAATGGTGCGTGCTGAACTGGTTAGTAAATTTGGCGAACAAGCGGTTGATTCGGGCTATAAAGTTTACACCACGGTAGACAGCAAACGTCAGATGTATGCAGAACAGGCGGTACAAGAAGGCTTAGAAGCCTATGACCGTCGCCACGGCTGGCGTGGTGCAGAGGCACACGACAAACCGCTGAATGAGTTTCGTGCTTATGCCAACACCTACCCTGCGCAAGTCAGCAAAGTGCTGAATAATTCTTTTGAAGCGTTAATGCAAGATGGCACAACAGTTACTGTACCATGGTCAGGTATGTCTTGGGCGCGCCCCTATCGCAATGCCAACAGTGTAGGCAATGCGCCAAGTCGTGCGGCACAGATTGTAAAAGTCAAAGATATTGTCCGTTTACGTCCAAATGAAAATAAAACCGCTTGGTCATTGGTACAAGTACCGAAAGTGCAAGGTCAATTGGTCGCAATTAACCCGAATAATGGCGCCATTGAAGCGTTGGTCGGTGGATACAACTTCTATCAATCTAAGTTCAACCGTACTTTACAAGGTTGGCGTCAACCGGGTTCCACCATCAAACCTTTTGTATATGCGCTGGCTTTAGAGCGTGGTATGACGCCACACACCATGGTCAATGACAGTCCAATCACCATTGGTAAATGGTCACCACGTAACTCCGATGGTCGCCATTTAGGCATGATTCCGTTACGTCGTGCTCTCTATTTATCTCGTAACACGGTTTCGGTACGCTTATTACAAGAAGTCGGTATTGAGCGTACCCGCCAACTATTCATGGATTTTGGTTTGCAGGAAGATCAGATTCCGCGTAACTACACCATTGCATTGGGTACACCACAAGTTTTGCCTATTCAAATGGCAACGGGCTATGCCACTTTTGCCAACGGTGGTTACCGTATTCAACCGCACTTCATTAACCGTATTGAAGATGCTTATGGCAAGGTGATTTATCAAGCCAATCCTGAATATGCGTGTATTGCTTGTATTAATTCCAAAGAACAAACGACTGAAAGCGCCGAAGCCACCACACCAGATGATGAAGTGATTGAAGTGACCAATAAAAAACTGGCACAAGCTGAACAGGATCCACAATTATTGGCAGAGCGTAGTCAGTACAAACAGGCACAACGTATTTTAAAATCTAGCTCGGCGTATGATATGTCCAATATTTTACGTGACGTAATTCAACATGGTACTGGACGTGCTGCGCTCAGAATTGGTCGTGGTGATATTGGCGGTAAAACAGGAACCACCAACGATGCAAAAGACGCTTGGTTCGCAGGTTTCAACGGCAAACTGGTGACTGTGGCTTGGGTGGGCTTTGACCAACCAACAACTTTAGGACGTCGTGAATATGGGGGGGTTGCAGCGCTGCCAATTTGGACAGACTTTATGGGCAATGCACTTAAAGGCACACCTGAAGCATGGGTCAGTTTAGACAGCAAAGCCAAAGCGCCACAACGTGAACTCAATCAAATGAATGCAGAACAGAAGCAGGATTATCGTGCTTCACCGCCATTGGCACGTCCACTGTATCGACCTGCACCTGTTGCGCCAGCACGTGCGCCTGAGCGAGATTTTGACGATTTACCAGGCGATGAGGTATTAATTCCTGAAAACGCTGCACCGCCTGCCATGCACGCGCCAAACAACAGCCCTGCCAAACCAAATGCAGCACCTAAACCTGCTCCCGATGCTTTAGAAAACTTAATTGACGAAGTCTTATAAACGCAGACAAGTAGTCAGAAAAAAGCCCTCATTTACAAAAATAAGGGCTTTTTTATGGGTACAACTTAAACTTTACTGACAGTCAGTTTTTCAAAAGTATGAGTTTGACAGAAGCACTCAAACTTACTTTTTCTGAAACAGATAAATTTGATGCTGTGCTGTCACATCAAATTGGGTTTGTTGTTCCAAGGTCTGACGACGCTCTGCTTTGGCTTTGTAAGCATAAGGTGTCATAGCAATTAAATGATTTAAATCGTTTTGATTGAGCTGTAACGGCGTTTCCACCACGCTAGCATCGACTAAATCAAAGTCATCTTGCAATTGAGCGATAAATTTTTCAGGTTCATGCGGCTTCACTTCTTCAAACAAAGCTTGACGCATCGCCAATAAATGCTCAGGCGCAGGCGTCACCACTAGCAAATAACCTTGTGGTTTTAAAACCCGTAAAATTTCCTGTTGCGGAATTGGGCTAAACAGGCTGGTACATAAATCAATACAATGCTCCAAAACAGGCAAGGTTGCTCCTGTCCCCACCACCCAAGTCACTGCGGAATTCAATTTTGCCGCTACTTGTACGGCATTCTTGGCAATATCCACCCCGACACACTGCAACACTTCGCCTTGCATGGCAGCAGTGTAATAACCTTCACCACAACCAATATCCAACAAATTTTCGATGCGTAAGGCACGAATTTTTTGCACCACCGCCTGTTGCAAGGGCGCATAATGCCCTGCACTTAAAAATGCACGGCGTGCCTGTACCGAAACAGGTGTATCTCCTGGGTTTTTACTGTGTTTATGCTGCACGACATGCAAGTTGACATAGCCTTGTTTCGCGACATCATAACTGTGGTTGCTGGCACAGCGCCACGTTCTGTCATGCAGTTGTAAGACCTGACGACACACAGGACACATCAGCAGATTCATGATTTTCTCCAAAGCAGGCGGCATAAAAAAGTCGGCAGGTGCCGACTTTTCAAGGTTTTTCGGTTCTTTTGGCTTAGCGTAATTTTAAGGTCATTAGGCCTAAAACCACCAGCATAATTGTAATAATCCAGAAGCGAATCACCACTTGGGTTTCACGCCAGCCTTTCTTTTCGTAGTGGTGATGCAACGGCGCCATTAAAAAGACACGTTTATTGCGCATACGCAGTGAACCAATTTGCAGGAATACTGAAATGGCTTCCACTACAAATACACCGCCCATAATCGCAAAGACGATTTCCTGACGTACCATTACAGCAATCGTACCCAGCATTGCCCCCAAAGACAGTGCGCCCACATCGCCCATAAACACTTGTGCAGGATGCGCGTTATACCACAGGAATGCCAAGCCAGCACCAATCATTGCTGCGCAGATCACCACCAGTTCAGAGGCATATTTCACATAAGGAATATGTAAATAATCTGCAAAGCGAACATCCCCCGCCAAGTAGGCAAATACACCCAAACCTGCTGCAACTAGCACGATTGGCATAATCGCCAAACCGTCTAAACCATCGGTCAGGTTAACTGCATTTGAGGCACCATTAATAACTAAATAGGTAAAGATAATGAAACCTATACCCAATGGAATCAGTGACAATGGAATACTGAAATCTTTAAAGAATGGGATCAAGACATCCAGCATATCTGCAGTTTGCGCAGGGTTTGGCTGTTGGGTTGCAATCACATACAACGCAATACCTGCCCCTAACGATGCCACCGAAGTCCAGAAGAACTTTTTACGTGCTGGCAAGCCAGCATTGTCTTTGTAGCGAATTTTAATCCAGTCATCCGCCCAGCCTACAGCGCCAAAGATCACCATGACCGCAAGTACAATCCAGACATAAGGGTTAGATAAATCTGCCCATAATAGAGTCGAAATACCAATGGAAAGCAGGATTAATACACCACCCATGGTTGGCGTACCCATTTTTTTGGCATGCCCTTCGGGTGCATAAGAGCTGACTGCTTGACCGTATTTCAATGCTTGCAGTTTACGAATCATCACAGGGCCAAGCACCAAGCCAATGCCAAGTGCAGTCAATACACTCAGTAATGAACGTAATGTTAAATAACGAACCACTTGAAACGAACTGTGATAGCCCGCAAGCTGTTCAAATAACCATAACAGCATTTAAATTTTCTCCATCAATGCAGCCATCAACGTTTCCATATGGGTATAACGAGAACCTTTGAACAGGAAACTCATGGACTGAGGTTGATGTGTTTTTACCAGATCAATTAAAAACGGCAAGGCTTGTTCTTGAGTGACAAAAGCCTGTAATTTTTTTCCATATTGGGTACTACGTGCACCTTCTTGGGTCGCTGGTGCAAATTCACCAACTGCCACCACAAAGTTGATGCCACGAATAGACACCAAATCACGCCCCAACATATAGTGCTGTTGTGCTGCGCTATTGCCCAGTTCGCCAATATCACCGATCACCATAACCCGCACACCTGTTTGCTGTGCAAGGACTTCGCCTGCAGCACGCATAGAGGTTGGATTGGCATTATAGGTGTCATCAATAAATAAATGCGTGCCTTGCTGAATAAAGTTCAAACGACCTTTTGCCCCTTGTGCCTGCTCCAAGCCTGCGACAATATCATCTAAACTTACACCAATTGCCAGTGCAAAAGCGGCAGCAGCCGTGGCATTTTGTACATTGTGTTCACCTGCAAATGGCAAGTGAATCTGACGCACACCATGCGTGGTATTTAAACAAAAACTTGCTGATTGTGGCTGAAGCTGAATGTCTGTCGCAAACACATCACCGCCTTCACCAAAACTTAGACGCTGTTCTGACTGAACCGCTTGCTGAATCTGTTCGGCAAAATCATCGGCAGCAGGGACAATCGCTGTACCTTGCGAGGCAATATGTGCATAAATTTCAGACTTGGCCCGACAAATACCATCACGCCCACCAAACTCACCCAAATGCGCAGTACCAATATTGATAATGCCTGCCACCTGCGGCTGCACCAAGTTTGAGGTGTAATCGATTTCACCTTGATGACTGGCGCCCAATTCCATCACTGCATATTGATGGCTAGCATTCAACTCCAATAACATCATCGGCACACCCAAGTCATTATTCAGGTTGCCACGGGTAATTAAAGTCGGTGCCAAACGTGACAAAATACTACCGAGCATTTCTTTAGTGGTGGTTTTACCGCTACTGCCTGTTAACGCAATCACTTTTAATTGAGGATGTTGCTGACGACGAAATGCGCCCAAGTGTCCTAAAGCTAAACGGGTATCAGGCACAACCAATTGGCAAATATCTGCGTCTACAGGCTGGCTGACAATTGCCATAGAACAGCCCTGAGTCGCTACTTGTGCCACAAAATCATGCGCATCAAAACGCTCACCTTTTAAAGCCAAAAAGGCATCGCCTGCTTCGGCATGACGTGAATCGGTTAAAATACGTTTAATCTCGCCTTGCGGTGCTTGCCCATTGAACCAATAACCCTGTGTTGCCTGTTTGAGTTGTTCGGCAGTCCAAGGTTCTAAAATTGCGGTACTGGTGGTGGAAGTGTGCATACAAATTCCTTATTGGGCAGGATAAGCAGAAGGTGAACAATGCTGTGCATCTATCGCAGATTGCACTTCAACCACATCGTCAAACCAGTGTCTTACCCCATCTATTTCTTGATAGTTTTCATGACCTTTGCCTGCAATCAAGACAATATCGCCTGACTGTGCATGTTTGACTGCATATTTAATCGCTTCACGACGATCATGAATTTCATGGCTCTGTGCCACCGACAAATCGACACCTGTCTGCATATCGGCAAAAATTTGCAAAGGATCTTCTGTACGCGGGTTATCAGAAGTCAAAAGCACAACATTGGCATAGTCCAATGCCGCTTGGGTCATCAGTGGGCGTTTACCACGATCCCGATCTCCACCGCAGCCAAACACCGCCCAAAGCTGTGCGCTAACATGGCGTTTTAAGGTTTGCAACACTTGAATTAGGGCATCTGGCGTGTGTGCATAATCCACCACAAATAAACGCTCTGCATCACGCAACACTTGCATACGCCCCGGTGCGCCTTTGAGTTGTGCAGTCGTGTGTATTAAATCCTGTAATGCAAAACCTGCTTGCTCTGCTGCGATTAAACTCGCGACCAAGTTTTCAACATTAAAATGTCCGAGCAACGGACTTTGCACCACATATTCTGCCGTAGCAGTTTGTAGATGGAAACGTACACCATTCAGACTGTATTCAATCTGCTGTACTTGATAGTCTGCCGCTTGCTGCGTGGAATAAGTCAAAATTTTCGGTTGCGCAGGGTTCTGTTGCGCCGCTTGCAGCATGATCCCAGCATATTCATCATCTAAATTGACAATTGCAACTTTTAAACTGGCAAACTGAAACAGCATGGCTTTGGCTGCAGCATACGCCTCTAAAGTACCGTGATAATCCAAATGATCACGGCTCAGGTTGCTATATACCGCAATTTCAATATCGCAGCCATTTAAGCGCCCTTGCTCCAAACCATGTGAACTGGCTTCAATTGCGGCAAATTTTGCCCCCTGTTGTGCATAGCTGTATAAAGCATTTTGCAGTTGCAAGGCATCTAAAGTGGTATGTGTTGAAGCTTCCAAATTAGGCAAAATTCCGTTGCCTGTGGTGCCCATTACCGCACAGCGTTGGGCTTGTAACATTAACAACTCAGCAATTAAGCGGGAAATCGTGGTTTTACCATTGGTGCCCGTGACTGCAAGCATACGCGCTAAAGGTACAGGCTGTCGTGCTTGTAAATATTGTTTTTGCCACTGTCCCATGCGCTGACGCACATCTGGCACCACCAAATTATTGGCAACTGCCAGTTCAGTTTCCGAAATCACCGCCAAAGCACCTTGATCTAAAGCTGCTTGTGCAAATTGTGCGGTTTTTTCAGGCTGCGATAAACTGGTCAGGGCAATAAAAATTTGCCCTGCTGTCACATGGCGGCTGTCAAGTTGAAAGCCCTGAAAGTCTTGTGTCATCCAATCTGCAACGCGAGAACTGCGATAAATATGTTGAAAGCTGATAGACATGCGTCACCTGTTATTGGATGTTGGGAGTTTCTAAAGGTTTATCTAAAGGTACGTTCATTAAACGTAAAGATTCTTGCATCACACGAGCAAATACAGGCGCTGCCACCAAACCACCATAATACTGTCCTGTTGGATTTTCCACCACGACAACCATGGCTAAACGCGGATCACTGACTGGCGCAACCCCAGCAAACAAGGCACGATATTCAGTCTGTGAATAGCCTTTGCGGTCTGCACGAAGTTTATGCGCTGTTCCCGTTTTACCTGCAACCCGATAGCCTGGAATATTGGCTTGACGTGCCGTACCACCGGGTAACGTTACGGCTTCCATCATCAGTAGAACTTGATCGGCAATTTTAGCATCAACAATTTGTTCGCCTTTAGGCTGTTCTTCTAATTTGTATAAACTCAGCGGCATTTTTACGCCTTTATTGGCAAGCATGGCATAGGCATCTGCCAATTGCAGCACAGTGGCGTTCAAACCATAACCATAAGACATGGTCGCCACTTCCGACACATTCCACTTGCTTGGCGGCAAAATTAAACCTGCACTTTCACCCGGAAATTTCACTGCAGAACGCGCACCAAACCCTAAACGCTTATAAAAAGTCGGTAAGGTTGCATACGGTAAAGATAAAGCAATTTTCGCCACACCCACGTTTGACGATTTTTGGATAATTCCCGCCAAAGTCAGTGAGCCATAATTGTGGGTATCACGAATGGTGTGATTACCCACCCGCATTGAACCACCACTTAAATTGACCACGGTATTCGGTGAATATTTGCCACTTTCCAGTGCCATTGCCACCGTCATAGGCTTCATGGTCGAACCCGGTTCAAAAGAATCCACCGCACCACGGTTACGCATGGCATCTTTATTGGACAAACTTTTTTTGTCATTCGAGTTATACGACGGCCAACTGGTCATCGCCAAAATTTCACCCGTTTTCACATCTACCGCAATTGCTGTGGCTGAACGGGCATTATTTGCCACCCCTGCTGCAGTCAATTCACGATACATAATGTATTGCAAACGTGAGTCGATACTCAGGGTAATATTTTCGCCCGGTTCAACCTCTCTCACCACTTCTGGGTCTTTGACACGGTTACCCTTTTTATCGCGCACGATTTGCTGTTCGCCATCCACGCCTGCCAAGCGGGTATTTAGCTGCATTTCCAAGCCTTCAATGCCTGTGCCTTCACTATTGGTCAAACCAATAATTTGTGCATTCGGCTGTGGCTGCGGGTAATAACGCTTATAGTTTTTCTCGGTATATACCCCTTGGAAATTACGTTTTAGAATCAGCTCTGCCTGTTGCGGCGGCACTTCTTTTTGTAAAACCAAATAACGTGAACGCGGACGCTCGTTCATTTTATTTTTCAGTTCTTGGCGATCCATCCCAACTGCATCGGCAAGTTCATCTAAATTCAAGTTTTTATCTGGCAATTGACGCTGCAATTTACGACTGGTCGGATTTTTTTCCAACTCGGCTGTAATTTCTTCAAACAGTTTTTTATTGTCAAAATAATCACGTGGATCAATCACCACTTTCATTACAGGGGTACTAATTGCCAAAGGCACGCCGTGGCGATCATAAATCACCCCGCGCATAGCTTTGAGCTTTTCTGTTCTTAAAATATTGGCATTGGCTTTGTTTTGTAAAAAGTCATGGTTTACAATTTGCACATAAAAAGCACGTCCCACCAGTGCCACGAACACCAGCAGTACCACAGCCCACATTAAGTAAAAACGCCACATTTCTACATGAATGGCATTTTTTCCAGTTACCGATTGCTGTTTCTTTCGGGTTTGCTTTTTACGCGTATCGACCATGTGCAACTCGCCTTATTGTTGTTCTGAGGTTGTAGGCAAAGAAATCACCACAGTTTGCGGTGCGGGCGGTGAATACATACGCAGTTGCGTCACCGCACGGGTGCCAATTTGTGCAGTTGCACCAAAGGTCTGCTGTTCAATTAACAAACGCCCCCATTCGGCATTTAAGTCATCCCGCTCGCGCATATAAGAACTCAGCTCACGATAATCATGGCGATATTCAAACACTTGAAACACCACCATAATCGCGCTGATAAATACCAGCGCCAATAAAATAAAATAGGCGACCATTTTTTTCAGTCGCACTTGAGATTGATTTTTTTCAACGGTTTCAGTTTTCATTATTGGCCTTTTCAAGCTAATCGTTCTGCAACACGTAGCCATGCGCTGCGTGAGCGTGGATTGGCTTTGACTTCTTCATCACTGGCACGCACACGTGATATTTTTTTCAATCGACGTGTATCTTGTTGCTGTTGTGGCAAGCCCCAACCCGAATCTTCAGGCAGGCTCGATTCTTTTTGAATAAACTGTTTAATTAAACGATCTTCCAAAGAGTGGAAGCTAATTACAGCCAAACGACCTTCGGGTTTTAATACCTCAACCGCCTGCGGTAAGAAGTTTTCAATATCTTCTAATTCTTTATTAATCGCAATACGAATTGCCTGAAAAGTACGCGTTGCAGCGTGTTTGTTTTTTTCCCACTTCGGATGGGCAACTTTTACAATTTCAGCCAATTGTGCGGTGGTTTCAATATAACCCGCCTGTTTAATGGCTTTGGCAATACGGCGGCTATAACGTTCTTCACCATATTGAAAAATCACATTGGCTAAGGCTTCTTCTTCAATATCCACCAGCCATTCTGCTGCAGTCGGGCCTTGTGAATTGTCCATACGCATATCAAGCGGGCCGTCTTTCATAAAACTAAAGCCACGCTCGGCCTGATCTAGCTGTGGTGAGGACACGCCTAAATCGGCCATCACACCATCCACCTGTGTAATGCCTAAAGCATTCAACTCTTGCTGTAGGTCGGCAAAACTGGCATGAATAATCTGAAAACGTGAATCTTGCTGAGCCAATTCCGCTGCCACTGCCAATGCTTGCGGATCTTTATCAAATGCATAAACCCGTGCCTGTGCATCAAGTTTGGACAATAACAAACGAGTATGACCACCACGACCAAAGGTGGCATCGACATAAATTCCTGTATTGCGATCTGCCAACATGGCATCAACAGTTTCATGAAGTAATACAGAAATATGCGACATAGGGTTCAATCAATACAGCTAAAATGTAACTGCACATTATTACCTTGTTTTGACAAAGCTCCAAACGTCTTTTTGTAGATAAATATTACTTTTCATAGGGAAATCCGTTTTTGGCTTTTTTTAGACACAAAAAAATCTCCGTAGAGATTTTTTTGTGTGTTGATCTGATGATCAATCAGACGAGAGCGAAGTATTACTTAACGCTTAGAATTATAAATTTGGTCAAAAATCGCACCATTCACAAAGTGTGTTTTTTGCGCATTAGCCCAACCACCAAAAACTTCATCAATAGTGAACATTTTTAGCTTTGGAAATTGTGCTGCATATTTTGCCAACACTTTTTCATTACGTGGGCGGTAGAAATGCTTAGCTGCCATCTCCTGACCTAAAGGTGAATATAAATAGTTGATATAACCTGTCGCCAACCATTTATTGCCATTTTTCTCTACCGTACGGTCTACCACAGCCACCGAAGGTTCAGTCAAAATAGAAATTGAAGGGTAAATAATATCAAATTTGTCTTTACCTAAAGTTTTTAAGGTCACTAAGGCTTCGTTTTCCCAAGTTAACAGCACATCACCAATGCCACGCTCAGCAAATGTCGTCATAGAAGCGCGTGCCGCAGAGTCCATCACTTTCACATTGTGGTACATCTTACCCACAAATTCCTGTGCTTTGGCTTTAGAACCACCCGGTTGCTTCTCTGCATAACCCCAAGCCGACAAATACACCCAACGTGGCAAACCACCCGTTTTCGGGTTTGGCGTAATAATTTCTACACCTGGTTTGGTTAAGTCTTTCCAGTCTTTAATCTGTTTCGGGTTACCTTTACGCACCATAAATACGATGGTTGAGGTATATGGTGCAGAGTTATGTGGGAACTCTTTTTGCCAACCTGCTTGGATTTGCCCTGACTTTACAATTTCTTCAATGTCGTTGGCCAAGGCCAAAGTCACCACATCGCCCTTTAAGCCATCTACCACCGAACGGGCTTGCTTACCCGAACCACCATGTGATTGCTTAAAATTTACAGTGATACCCGTACGTTTTTTCCAGTACTGACCAAACGACTGATTAAACTCATCATAAAATTCGCGGGTTGCATCATACGATACATTTAAAAACTGACGATCTGCAGCCTGAGCAGTCGTTGCAGCAAAACCTGTTGCCAATAGCGCAGCAGCCAATAAAGCTTTCAATTGAGTTTTCATTACAGCACACATCACCTTTAATCTGTCGCTCAATATATGCAATGCTCAGGCGCTGCGCAATTTGTAAAAAACATGCAAAAAATGATTAAATTCAAATAATTTAGCTTTAATTAATTGTTTTTAATCAATTTAATTCAAGATGCGGCGTTTATTCCAAATTTATACCTTTTTATGGATTAGATATATGAAAAGTGAATAAAACTTTGATCCGTTTTTAGACTTAACGGTAAAATAAGCGACATCACAGCAATCAAACCCGCTTCAAAACTATTTTATTGTGACTTTTGTAACAATCTTCACGATATCTCCACAGTTGTTTGTTACAACATGTTCTAAATCAAAGATCATCTGAAAAATCGGTATATAGTGAGTAAATGATGATAAAGATCTTATTAAGAGTGTGACGCAAATCTACTTTTGTTATGATTTTTGTGATTAAATATTAAAGTGATTAAAACAATTTATAAATTGTGAGTTCACTCATAAAGGAAAGGGGGAATCAAAATGAAATCTAAACTCATGTTCGCAGTATTACTCAGCTTAAGTACAGTCGGTCACAGTGCAGTGATCAAATCTGCTGAAAGCAAAACCAATTTAACTGAGGCAAAAGGCTCTTTAATTGAAAAAGCCATTACCCAGCAAAAACAGGCAGACAAGCAAAAGTTTGAATCGAATAATGATTTAAAAGTGCTGACTTCAATTAATCTTGCCCCAACTCAAAATTTCTTTGCCTTGCAAAATCAGCGTTTTAGCCGTTTCGTACAAGCCTTATTCCCGCAAGGTAACTCATAAGTCTGCATCAAACTCACTGCCTTTAATCCCCTTTTCAAATGCAGTTGAAACGCCCAAGTACAGAATGTTGAATTTAACATTAAGTACTTGGGCTTTTTCGTTATAATGGTTGCAATTTACATTTTGAATTAATTTTTGCTTATGACTGTTCGTACTCGTATCGCGCCTTCTCCTACTGGTTTCCCGCACGTGGGAACAGCGTATATCGCCTTGTTTAACTTATGTTTTGCCAAACAACACGGTGGTGAATTTATTCTTCGTATTGAAGATACTGACCAACTGCGCTCAACCCCTGAATCTGAAAAAATGATTTTGGATTCATTGCGTTGGTTAGGCTTAAATTGGGCAGAAGGTCCAGATATCGGCGGCCCACATGCACCGTATCGCCAATCTGAACGTATGGATATTTATAAGCAATACGCCTTGCAATTGGTTGAACAAGGGCATGCTTTCTATTGCTTCGCTACTAGCGAAGAACTAGATCAAATGCGTGCAGAACAACAAGCACGTGGTGAAAGCCCGCGCTACGATGGTCGTGGTTTAAACTTGTCTGCAGATGAAGTGCAGCGTCGTTTAGCGGCAGGCGAAGCGCATGTTATTCGTATGAAAGTGCCAACCGAAGGCGTATGTAAATTTAATGACATGCTGCGCGGTGAAGTGGAAATTCCATGGGCGCAAGTCGATATGCAAATTTTGCTGAAAACAGATGGCTTGCCAACTTACCATTTGGCCAACGTGGTCGATGACCATTTGATGCAAATCACTCACGTGATTCGTGGTGAAGAATGGATTCCATCGGCACCGAAACACCAATTGCTTTATCAATATTTTGGTTGGGATATGCCTGTGTTATGCCACATGCCATTGTTGCGTAACCCAGACAAATCAAAATTATCTAAACGTAAAAACCCAACTTCAATCAACTACTACAAAGACATTGGCGTATTACCTGAAGCTTTGCTGAACTATTTAGGTCGCATGGGTTGGTCAATGCCAGATGAAAGTGAAAAATTCACCTTAGCCGAAATGATTGAACACTTTGATATTCAACGTGTTTCACTAGGCGGCCCTATCTTTGATGTGGAAAAACTCAATTGGCTGAATGGTCAATGGATTAAAGCGCTTTCACCTGCTGAGCTGTTAGATACCTTATTGGCTTGGAAAGCAGATCGTGCCAAATTGGAAGAGATTGCTGCCGCGATTCAACCGCGTATTAATTTACTCTCAGAAGCGGTCAATTGGTCTGCACATTACTTCAACCATTTCCCAAGCTTGAGCAAGGAACAGTTTGAAAGTAAAAAACTGTCTGAAGAACAAGTGCGTCAAAGCCTACAATTTGCAATTTGGCGTTTAGAAAGTCTATTTACTTGGAACAACGACACGGTGAGCCAAACCCTAATGGATTTAGCCAACCAAATGGAAATCAAATTGCGTGATTTCATGCCTGCGTTCTTTATTGCAATTGCAGGTTCAACCGCATCTACACCTGTGATGCAAACCATGGTCACCATTGGTCCTGACCTGACCTTTGCGCGTTTGCGTCATGCCTTAGAAGTGGTTGGCGGACCAAGCAAAAAAGAAGTTAAAGTCTGGGAAAAACTGAATGAAAGCATCAAATTGCCGAAAAATGATGCAATTGATCCAGCTTAATTCATTTTTTTGTTGACGTGTGCGCGCAATAGCCCTAATATTGCGCTCACACAGACTGGGGTCATAGCTCAGTTGGTAGAGCGCTACAATGGCATTGTAGAGGTCAGCGGTTCGATCCCGCTTGACTCCACCAAGTTTAAATAAGGCTTTACCTGTGTTGCCTCATCAAGTCCCTATCGTCTAGAGGCCTAGGACATCGCCCTTTCACGGCGGTAACCGGGGTTCGAATCCCCGTAGGGACGCCATATTCAAGATGAATATAAATCGATTATATTTATCTTATAACAAAGCTCAAGCAATGACTTGGGCTTTTTTATTGCCATGTTTTCTGACAGACTGTTTTTGATTTGCCGTACATTTGGTTAGAATAACGATCAGATTAGAATTTTGGAGTTGTAATGCAATACCGATGCCCTAAATGTCAAAGCCCAAAAATCATGCCTGTTGCACAGGCAGGTCAAACAACGCCACGTCCTGTTGTGCCTAAAAGCTTGGTGATGCTTATTCCAGCGGTATTTGTCTTATTACTTCTTGTCTTGATCAGTATCGCCATGTGGATTTTTGGTGATGGTGCAGGCACAACCTTACAAAGCATTACTGTGGCGGTATTTGTGCTGTGTGTAATTGCAGGTTTCTTGTTTTATCGTGATTTGCCTGATTTCAAAATTTCTATGCAAGCCTTTATGCAGTCACAAAAAAAATGGAAGTGCCGTGAATGTGCACATGAGTGGGAAGTTTAAACCTCACTGGTCTACATCTAGATTAAGAAAAATGTTGCTAGGTTGATCACAAGACCACATCATCGAGCAAATATAAAAAAACCAGCCTTCTCGGCTGGTTTTTTTAATGAGAACTCAAGTTTTTAGACTTAAGCGCCAATTTTACGGTATTTGCTACGTTTGGTTGCCAGATCATCACCATATTTCTTACGGCGATATTCTTCAAACTCAGTATAGTTACCTGTAAAGAATTCTGGTTGCTCATCTTCGAATGACAAGATGTGCGTTGCAATACGGTCTAGGAACCAACGGTCGTGCGATACCACCATCACTGTACCTGGGAAGACTAAAATTGCATCTTCCAGTGCACGTAAAGTTTCAATATCCAAGTCGTTTGATGGCTCATCCAGCAAGATCACGTTTGCGCCCTGCTGTAGAATTTTTGCCAGTTGTAAACGGTTACGCTCACCACCCGACAATTCACCAACGCGTTTTTGCTGATCCTGACCTTTAAAGTTAAAGCGACCAATATAAGCACGCGATGCAATTTCATAATCGCCCACTTTCAAAATGTCTAAACCGCCAGAAACTTCTTCCCAAACAGTTTTGTCATCATCTAGAGTGTCACGAATCTGACCGACATAAGCCACTTTTACCGAGTCACCTAAAGTCACGCTGCCCGTATCAGGTTGCTGCTCGCCAGTCATCATACGGAATAAAGTCGTTTTACCCGCACCGTTTGGACCGACAATCCCCACAATCGCTGCAGGCGGCACAGTAAAGGAAAGGTTTTCGTAAAGTAAGCGATCACCAAATGACTTGCTGATGTTTTCCACTTCCACCACTTTGTTCCCTAAACGTGGGCCAGGTGGAATATAAATTTCAGAAGTTTCGTTACGCTGTTGGAATTCACGCGAGTTAAGCTCTTCAAAACGCTCCATACGCGCTTTGTTTTTCTTTTGCTGGCCTTTCGCATTGGAACGTACCCATTCCAATTCTTTTTTCAAGGCTTTAGCAAAAGATTCTTCTTGCTTCTGTTCTTGCTCTAAACGGTTATTTTTCTGCTCTAACCATGAAGAGTAGTTACCTTGATATGGAATACCATGTCCACGGTCAAGTTCTAAAATCCATTCTGCAACGTTATCCAAGAAGTAACGGTCGTGGGTAATTGCCACAATCGTACCCGGGAAGTCTTTTAAGAAACGCTCTAACCAAGTTACAGATTCTGCATCCAAGTGGTTCGTCGGCTCGTCTAGAAGCAGCATGTCTGGTTTAGACAATAACAAACGGCATAAAGCCACACGACGACGCTCACCACCCGATAATTTGTTAACATCAGCATCCCAAGCTGGCAAATTTAATGCTGCCGCTGCTTGTTCAAGCTGATTGTTCAGGTTGTGTGCATCCCAAGTTTGGATAATCGCTTCTAACTTCTCTTGCTCTTTTGCAAGTTTGTCGAAATCTGCATCTGGATCTGCATATTCTGCAAAAACTTGGTCTAAACGCTCTAAAGCATCTAAAGCTTCACGCACACCATCTTCCACGTTGCCGCGTACATCTTTGCTCGGGTCTAGTGGTGGTTCTTGCTCAAGATAACCAATTTTGATGCCTGGCTGTGCACGAGCTTCACCAGAGAAATCTTTATCTACGCCCGCCATAATACGGAGCAAAGTCGATTTACCTGCACCGTTTAAACCAAGCACACCAATTTTCGCACCTGGGAAAAATGATAAGGAGATGTCTTTCAAGATTTCGCGCTTAGGCGGAACCATTTTCGACACTCGGTTCATCGTATAAATATATTGGGCCACGTAGGACTCCTCAATAGAAAACCAAATCTGGGGCTCAGATGAGCAGCCCCTGCTCTAATGAGCGAAAAAATAATCGGGTATTATACCTGAATACGGAGAAAAAATAAGACACCACAAACATCTTGCATGCTTTGTTACAACTCTAGCGATCAGCGGATAAGCACAGGACTTTTTGCCTGCTATATCAAATTTACAGCTAAATATTGCAGCATTTTTACACTTTCTTTCATATTTAAAAGTGCTAGACTCAAACCAATTTAACTCACGAAGATGAAGTAAACATGACCTATAAAGACGAAACTTTGGCCATTCATGCAGGCTATAGCCCAGAACCAACCACCAAAGCCGTGGCTGTGCCTATTTACCAAACCACTTCTTATGCCTTTGATAATACGCAACATGGTGCCGATTTATTTGATTTAAAAGTACAAGGCAATATTTACACCCGTATTATGAACCCAACCACTGCAGTATTGGAGCAACGTGTTGCAGCACTTGAAGGCGGGATTGGCGCATTGGCTTTAGCATCGGGTATGGCTGCAATTACCTACGCAATTCAGACCATTACCGAAGCAGGCGATAACATTGCTTCAGTATCAACTTTATACGGCGGTACTTACAACTTATTTGCCCACACCTTGCCTAAACAAGGCATTGAAGTACGTTTCTTCGATTATCAACAGCCTGAAAGCTTACGCGACCTGATTGATGACAAAACCAAACTGGTCTTTGTAGAATCCATTGGTAACCCATTGGGCAATATTATTGACCTTGAAGCGATTGCGAAAATTGCGCACGAATACGGCATTCCAGTGGTGGTGGATAACACTGTAGCCACGCCTGTCTTGCAAAAATCATTTGATTTTGGCGCAGACATCATCATTCACTCACTGACCAAATATATTGGTGGTCACGGTACGTCTATTGGCGGCATTATTGTCGATAGCGGTAAATTCCCTTGGGGCAAATATCCTGAGCGTTTTAAAGCCTTAAATACACCTGACCCAAGTTACCATGGTGTGAACTATGTAGAAGCCTTAGGCGCTGCGGCATTTATTGCACGTGCACGTGTAGTACCTCTGCGCAACACAGGTGCAGCGATTAGCCCGCATAACGTATTCCTGATTTTACAAGGTTTAGAAACCTTAAGTCTGCGTATGGAACGCCATACTGAAAATGCGCAAAAAGTCGCGGAATATTTACAGTCACATCCAAAAGTGAAATGGGTTAATTACGCAGGTTTAAAAGATCACCCACAACATGCATTGGCGCAAAAATATGTGAAAGGCAAACCTTCTGCAATTCTGTCTTTTGGCGTGCAAGATGGTCGTGAAGGCGGAACTCGCTTTATTGATGCGCTGCAATTATTCACACGCTTGGTCAATATTGGCGATGCTAAGAGTCTGGCTTGCCACCCTGCGACCACCACTCACCGTCAGTTGAGTGCAGATGAACTCAAGGCTGCAGGTGTGAGTGAAGATATGGTGCGCTTGTCCATCGGGATTGAACATGCCGATGACTTAATTGCTGATTTAGAGCAAGCTTTAGCAGCCGTATAAAAACTCATCAGTTCAAACTTTGTACTGGCATCCTGCTGATTAATTTCAACAGGATGCTTTTTTATTTTAATTTTTCTTTGTATGTCTTTGCATTAGCTTTATTTCATGGTAAAAATAAAGATATACAGCTCACAAAAATAGAGCAATTACTCTAAATTCATTTTTAAATTCAACCACTTATTCCATAGCTTTTTTTGTGCAATCGGCTATCATAAAGCCAAGTAAAACAGTTCAAATTCAGTCTGAAATTTGAATCGTCAATCTCAATAAAAATGACAACTCAGGAATCTAAATCAGGAATATTAGCGTGAAGCCAAAATTAGAGAAACTTTTTCAACAGCGTGTAAATGGTAAAGTTGCCCTTATTACAGGTGCATCGAGTGGTATTGGTTTAACCGTGGCACATAAGCTAGCCGATGCAGGTGCGCATGTGCTTTTGGTGGCACGTACTCAGGAAACGCTCGAACAAGTCAAAGCTGAAATTGAAGCACGTGGTGGCAAGGCTTCAGTTTTCCCTTGTGATCTAAACGATATGGACTCTATTGATGCTGTATCGCAACAAATTCTTGCCTCTGTCGATCATATTGATATTTTAATTAACAACGCAGGCCGCTCAATCCGTCGTGCAGTACATGAGTCGGTTGATCGTTTCCACGACTTTGAACGTACCATGCAGCTCAACTATTTTGGTGCTGTGCGTTTGGTACTTAATATTTTGCCGCAGATGATGCACCGTAAAGATGGTCACATCATCAACATCAGCTCGATTGGTGTATTAGCCAACGCAACGCGTTTCTCGGCTTATGTGGCATCTAAAGCCGCATTGGATGCGTTTAGTCGCTGTCTATCTGCAGAAGCGCATACACACAAAATTGCGATTACTTCGGTGTATATGCCATTGGTTCGTACCCCAATGATCGCACCAACCAAAATTTATAAGTACGTGCCCACCCTTTCACCTGAGCAAGCCGCAGATTTAATTGCTTATGCGATTGTGAAACGTCCGAAGAAAATTGCGACACATTTGGGTCGTTTGGCTTCAATCACTTATGCGATTGCACCAGACATTAACAACAAACTCATGTCGATTGGTTATAACTTATTCCCAAGCTCTACCGCTTCTGTGGGCGAGCAGCAAAAACTGAACTGGGTACAAAAAGCGTATGCGCGCTTGTTCCCAGGTGAACACTGGTAATTTATACACAATTCAAGTTTTGCTTTAGGCGACCTACGGGTCGCCTATTTGTTTTTACAGCTTAGGTTGAACAGCGCACAACAATACAACATCACTTCAACAATTTTTAAATTGTGCAGCCGCAACTTTTCATGTGATTTTAATATTGGTTTAAGAAATAGCATTCAAAATGACATTACAATAATGAAAGATACAACACATGAAAACTCTGTATCTGTTTAAGCTATTTTGTTTTTCTGCTGCGGGCTTAAGTTTTTATCACTTATATACTGAGCTTACGCGCAATCATGTAGACACATTTCAAGTGATGACACTGACAGGCCTGGTGGTCTTGTTAGTCGAATTGGGCTATAGCAGCCAACTTGCCGTGTCCATGTCGCATTCATCTGGTGCGATGTCCGAAGTTTCTGCCTCTTCTAATTACAGTTATTTCATGTCTAAATTGGCAGCAGGCAGTATTGCCACAAGTTTTGTTCTGCAAGGCTTAATCCGTTAATTGCTTATTTAAGATCCACAATCTCAACCATAACAAAACATTCAATTGCACCGCATTTTTATGCTATAACACAGCTGTTTTAAGTATTTTGAATGGATTATGCGAGCACTGGCCCTCATTTTACAGTATGGCTGTTTTGCCTTTGCCTTGTTTCTGAGTTATCAGGTTGCAACGGCGCTTTATCAGCAAGAATATGAACTTTTAGAGGTTGTTGCCGATGTCGGCACGATTTTAATTTGTATTGATTTGGGCGTATTTTTATTTAGCAGTAAAGCCTCACAAGGTTTAAATCTTCAGGAATATGCTCGCCAACTTGAAGCACCACCGTCAAAACTAGTCGCAGTGACTCGTAAACTTGGACATTTGGGAATTATGCTGATTTTGGTGAGTTGGATTGTACCGTTGATTTAAAATCCATCAAAAAATCTGTATATAAAAATGTTCCTGCAAAACAAAAAGCTCCCGAATTTCGGGAGCTTTTTGTTAGAGCAATTCAAAATTACTTCGAACCTTTAATCCCTGCTTGTAACAACAATGCACCTAAACCACCAATTTTATTTTCTTGTGGTTTAGCGGCTTGTGGTTTTTTCGCTTGTGGACGCTCAGTCTGAGGACGTGACTGCTGTGGACGTTTCGCTTGTGGCTTACGCTCTGTACGCTGTTGTTGATCACGACGTGGTGCACGCGCTGCTTTTGCAGGTGCAGCCGAACCTTCAGGACGCATCGATAAATTCACACGGTTACGCTCTACATCAACCTGCAACACACGCACTTGAACAATTTGACCTGGTTTCACCACTTTATGCGGATCAGCCACAAATTCATTGGCCAACTCAGAAATATGCACCAAACCATCCTGATGTACGCCCACATCCACGAAAGCACCAAAGTTGGTCACGTTGGTTACAACACCTTCAAGCTGCATGCCTTCAGTCAACTGCGCCACTTCAGTAATATCTTCACGGAATTTAGCCGTACGGAATTCAGGACGTGGGTCACGACCTGGTTTTTCCAATTCAGACAAAACATCCTGAATAGTTGGTAAGCCGACTTGCTCATCCACAAATTCTTCAGCATTCACCGAACGGATAATTTCAGTATTACCAATAATATCTTTAACCGTGGTCGCTTTGGCAGCCACAATTTTTTCTACTAAACCATAAGATTCAGGGTGCACTGCAGAAGCATCCAAAGGCTCAGAACCTGCCTGAATACGTAAGAAACCTGCTGCTTGTTCAAAAGTACGTTCGCCTAAACGCGGTACGTTTTTCAAAGCTTGGCGATTGTCAAAACGGCCATGTTCTTTACGGTATTCAACAATTTGCTGTGCAATGGCTTTATTCAAACCTGCGATATAACCCAAAATTGCTGAAGATGCCGTGTTGACATCGACACCGACCGAGTTCACACAGTCTTCTACCACAGCTTCTAAGGTTTTTGCTAAACCTGCCTGATTCACGTCATGTTGATACTGACCCACACCGATTGATTTTGGATCAATTTTTACCAACTCTGCCAATGGGTCTTGCAAACGACGTGCAATCGACACTGCACCACGAATCGACACATCTAGTTCTGGCAACTCTTGCGATGCCAATTCAGAAGCTGAATACACAGATGCACCCGCTTCAGATACAGACACACGTGTTAATTTCAAGTCACTGTGCGCCGCCATCATTTCTGCCACAACCGCTTCAGTTTCACGGCTTGCAGTCCCGTTACCAATCGCGATTAAATCAACATTGTGCTCACGGCATAAACGTGCAAGTTCTTCAATCGCGCCTGCTTTGTCTTCTTTAGGTGCAAATGGATAAACCGTGCTATGTGCAACCACATCGCCAGATTGGTTCACCACAGCCAGTTTGACACCTGTACGGATGCCAGGGTCTACGCCCAGCGTACAACGCGCACCTGCAGGTGCAGAGAGCAATAAATGACGCAAGTTTTCTGCAAAGACATCCATCGCTTCAGCTTCGGCAGCCAAACGCTTTTCAGTCAATAATGAATGTTCGATTTGTGGACGCACTTTGCCCAACCAAAACAATTTTGCCGTTTGCTTTAAAAAGTCCTGACGTGCTTGCGGCTGAATTTGATCTAAATTGTATTCAGTTTCAATACGTGCCAAAGGTGCACTGTCTTCACCATCAACTTTTAAACCCAAGACGTTTTCTTGGCGACCACGCAACATCGCCAATAGGCGATGTGAAGGCACTTTGTTGAGGTTTTCTGAAAAATCGAAGTAATCACGGAATTTTTTGCCCACTTCTTTTTTCTCTTCAGAAGCAACCAAGCTTTTTAATACCGCTGTTTTGGCAAAAATTTCTTTTAATTCTGTGGTTAAGGCAATATTTTGTGCCCATTCATCAATCAGAATGTGTTGTACCGCATCTAGCTGACTGTCTGCATCAGGATAGTCTGCATGACTAAAGCCTGCTAAAGCTTCGCTTGGCTCAACCTGTTCTGCAAAAATTTGCGCTGCAATTGGGCCTAAACCTGCTTCTTTAGCTTTAAACGATTTACTGGTGCGTTTTGGACGGTAAGGCGCGTAAATTTCTTCTAAAGCATTTTTGGTTTCAGCAGCGTTAACCCGTGCCAATAAATCATCAGATAATTTATCTTGTTCTTTGAGTGATTCTATTACTTTTTCGCGACGCTCATATAAATCACGTAAATACGATAAACGTGTATCGAGCTGACGTAGCTGCGTGTCATCTAAACCTTGCGTCACTTCTTTACGGTAACGTGCAATAAATGGAACGCTAGCACCTTCATCAATAAGTTTGATGGCAGCTTCTACTTGATTTGGTCGTACGGCAAGTTCTTTTGCTAACTGCTGAACTAAGTCAGTCATCGTGTGTGATCCTACAAGGATAAGTACTAAAAGCCATGATTATAAAGACCAAGACTATAAAATCCACAATTGTTTTATGAATTTTATAAATGGTGGTTTTTTGGCGATTTTTGCCAATTCGGCTAAATTTTATAAATCTAAATAAAATTCAGGCTTATGTTAGACTCAAACGGACAAATATGTCAGTTTTTCGCATGGGAATGCTGTATATATTTGGTATCTATGTCTTGATTTTATCTGCAATATTTGTTGCTTTAGAGCATAGGCAATAGATACCAATGAATCGTATACTCAAAGCCAACTCAACTTTTTGTTTACGATGACAATAAAGAATAAAGGAGCACATCATGAGTTTAGTTGTACCTGCTGAAAAAACAGATGCCGTACACAGCGAAACTGACCGCGTTGAACGCATTCTCGTTGTCGATGATGATGTGCGTTTACGTACCCTGTTACAGCGTTTCTTGGAAGATAAGGGCTTTGTGGTCAAAACTGCCCACGATGCGACACAAATGGATCGTTTGTTACAGCGTGAACTGTTCTCTTTAATCGTGCTTGATTTTATGCTGCCTGTTGAAGATGGTTTAAGTATTTGCCGTCGTTTACGTCAATCTAACATCGACACGCCAATTATTATGCTGACGGCTCGCGGCAGTGACTCTGACCGTATTGCAGGACTTGAAGCAGGTGCAGATGATTATTTACCAAAACCGTTTAATCCAAATGAGCTGTTAGCGCGTATTCGTGCTGTATTGCGTCGTCAAGTGCGCGAGGTACCAGGTGCACCAAGTCAGCAAATGGAAGTGGTTGGTTTTGGCCCATGGTCACTAGATTTATCGACCCGTACTTTGACACGTGAAGGTCAGGTCGTGACCCTAACTACAGGTGAATTTGCAGTACTCAAAGCGTTGGTACAACATCCTCGTGAGCCTTTAACCCGTGACAAGTTAATGAATTTGGCGCGTGGTCGTGAATGGGGTGCGATGGAGCGTTCGATTGATGTTCAGGTTTCACGTTTACGTCGTTTAATTGAAGAAAACCCTGCCCGTGCACGTTATATTCAAACGGTTTGGGGTGTCGGTTATGTATTTGTTCCAGATGGTGCGGAATAAGTTGAAAATGATGTGAGGCTTCAGCCTCACATCTTCATGCAATGATCAACATTTATGCACACCGATCATTGTGCTAGATTTAAAGAACAGACATTCCAATAACAAGTATATTCATCATAAAATTTCACTTACTAAATTCGCTTTACAACCTCTGCCACAGGACAAGATGTGAAACTCGAACCCATCGACCCACAAGAATTTACCGACTATGTGGCGTATTCTGAAAAGAAACGTACCCGCTGGGAGCGTTTTCTGGACAAAATCAAACCACGCTCTGCAGCCATGCGCACCACGGTACTGGTGGTTTTTGTGGTGTTGTTTAGCCTGTTTATGTCGTTGTGGTTCTTTTGGCGCACCTTGTATTTACCTGAAATTCAACAACACGCCCGCTATTTAGCGGTTGAACTGGAAATTTTAAACAATCCAGATTTGCGCATTTTTCACAATGAAGCCGAAGTCGATGTCGATGCGTGGCTTAAAAATCGGGTCGGCATTGAATATGTAACCGATCCACGTGAGTTTCCTAATGTACGGGAAAAAGTCATTGCAGAGTTTTTTACCCAACAAATAGAAAAGAAACTGGCAACTGAATTAAAAATGCAGGATGTCACGGTCTATTTCCAGTTCAAACCAAGCCCGCGTATTTGGATTCAAACCCCAGAAATGAATGGCAACTGGGTACGTGAACCCCTTAAAACCTATGCCAACTACAGCCCTGAATTGGTCTTTGGCTGGCTTTTGGGTATTCCACTGTTAGCTGCAGCAATTATTTTAACTCTAGTACGTCAGCTGAATCGTCCTTTGCGTCGTCTGCAAAATGCCGCCAATAGCTACAGTAAAACAGGCAAAGCACCTTATTTAGAAACCAATCACGGTCCGCAGGAAATTCGTGAGGTCAACCAAGCCTTTAATCACATGATTTATACCTTGGAACAGACTGAACGTGACCGTCGTATCATGTTGGCAGGTATTTCACACGACCTGCGCACGCCACTGACACGGATTCGTTTAAGTGCCGAAATGATGCCCGATGATGATTTTTTAAAAGAAGGCTTAATTTACGATGTAGAAGATATGGATGCGATTTTAAATCAATTCATTTCTTATATGCGTGATGGTTCCGATGAAGAATTACAAGAAACCGATTTAAATGTTTTGCTGCAGGAATTGATTATTCAATTTAAACCGTTGGATATTCGCTTTAACGCACAAGAATTACCTTTAATTCAGGCGCGCAGTTTGTCGCTGAAACGTCTGATTGGCAACCTGATTAATAACTCGAAACGCTATGGTGCAGAGCCAATTGAGTTGTCTGCAGAAGTGCTGGATGAACACATTCGGATTAGCGTGGCAGACAACGGTACAGGCATTCCAGAAGACCAAATTGCGGATTTAATGCAGCCTTTTGTACGCGGCAATGAAGCACGTACTGTACAAGGCAGTGGCTTAGGTTTGGCAATTGTAAAACGTATTGTCGATATTCATCAGGGCGAGCTCACCATTCAAAACCGTGAACACGGTGGTCTTGAAGCCATCATTACCCTGCCGTTACAACCTGAAATCGTTGAAGAAAAAAATAATGTTGGCACGCTGGAAAAAATCAAACAAAGTTTGAGTGAACACTTCTAAACGGCTGACGCTTTTGATCTCTATCTGGCTTGCTATATACCAATTTCAGACCAACAGCAAATCGGATGGACGATCAAAGTAAAAAATTCAGATGGTGCATATTAAAATTGTATAAAAATATATCAAATAAATTGTAATATTTACCTTTTGATATATAAATAAACGATTAAATTCAATTATTTATGTATTATTTTATATTTTTATACCACCATTTAGGCAAAAAATTAGACCTTAGCCTAACACCTATGCAAAATACCTTTTTTGATCGGTACAATCGGTATCAGTCTAGTATTTTACGAGAGTTCGCCATGTCTTTAGATCGCATCCGTTTAGCCTCCCTCCACGACAAAGTAATCAGCGCAGAACAAGCTGCTGAATTCGTTCAAGATGGTATGACCGTAGGTATGAGTGGCTTTACTCGTGCGGGTGAAGCAAAAGCTGTTCCACTTGCATTGGTGGCACGCGCTAAAACCAACCCTTTAAAAATTGACTTAATTACTGGCGCAAGTCTTGGTAATGATTTAGACAAGCAATTGACTGAAGCAGGTGTTTTGGCTCGTCGTATGCCGTTCCAAGTAGACAACACCTTGCGTAAAGCAATTAACCAAGGTCAAGTTATGTTCATTGACCAACACTTGTCTGAAACTGTTGAGCAAATGCGTAACAACACGCTAAAACGCCCAGACATCGCGATTGTTGAAGCAGTTGCAATTACTGAAGACAGCTTAATTATTCCAACAACTTCTGTAGGTAACTCTGCAAGCTTTGTTGAATATGCAGATAAAGTCATTATCGAAATCAACACCACTGTAAGCACAGAATTTGAAGGCC
Source organism: Acinetobacter sp. YH12131 (assembly GCF_013418635.1). Taxonomy (NCBI): domain Bacteria; kingdom Pseudomonadati; phylum Pseudomonadota; class Gammaproteobacteria; order Moraxellales; family Moraxellaceae; genus Acinetobacter; species Acinetobacter sp. YH12131. The sequence continues at coordinate 4,442 of NZ_VPBQ01000010.1, read as the reverse complement.
TACACGACATTTATATTCCTGAAGCACGTCCAACACGTGGTCCAGTGCCATTAACTCACGTTGAACAACGTATTGGAACCAAAGGTATTCAGTTAGACCCTGCAAAAGTTGTGGGTATTGTATTTAACGATACCTTGCTTGACTCTCCATCTAACGTGACCGATCCAGATGACGAAACTCAAGCAATTGCAGATCACTTGATCGCATTCTTTGAAAACGAAGTAGCTCAAGGTCGTTTACCGAAAAACTTGGCACCTTTACAAGCAGGTATCGGTTCAATTGCAAATGCAGTATTAACAGGCTTCAAACACTCTAACTTTGAAGACTTGGTGATGTACTCAGAAGTACTCCAAGACTGTACGTTTGAATTGATTGATGCAGGCAAAATGAAGTTCGCTTCTGGCTGTTCAATGACTTTGTCTGAAAAATGTGGCGATCGCGTATTTGGTAATCTTGCACACTACAAAGACAAATTCATTTTACGTCCACAAGAAATTTCTAACTTCCCTGAGTTAGTACGTCGTTTAGGCATCATTGGTATTAACACTGCACTTGAGTTTGATATTTACGGTAACGTGAACTCAACCCACGTATGCGGTACCAAAATGATGAACGGTATTGGTGGTTCAGGTGACTTCGCGCGTAACGCACACTTGGCGATTTTCGTGACTAAATCGATTGCGAAAGGCGGTGACATTTCATCTATCGTTCCAATGGCTGCGCATGTAGACCACAACGAACACGACGTTGACATCTTAGTCACTGAGCAAGGTTTAGCAGATTTACGCGGTCTTGCACCACGTGAACGCGCTCGTGCGATTATCGACAACTGTGTACACCCAATGTACCGCAATGCATTGAATGATTACTTTGAGCGTGCATGTGCAAAAGGTGGTCACACTCCTCACCTACTTCGTGAAGCATTATCTTGGCATGCAAACTTCGAAGAACACGGTCACATGTTGACTCCTGCACAACAAGAATCTGCGCAACCAGCATAATTCGCGTGCAATAAAAAAAACGCCCTGATTTTTCAGGGCGTTTTTTTATGTCTTAAGTTTTTATGTCTTAGATTGTCACAAGGTCATTTGCGACAACGCACTCCATTTTACTCAAATGCCAAAGCTTTAAATTCATCTATAAAATGCTGCCCTAACTGGCGTAAACCATCCACACTGAGTGTGGTTTCAATCACACCCAAAGACACCACATCACGTTGAATTTGCAGCACAGTTTGACCTTGCGGGTTGATATAAAAACGAGAACCCAAAGTTGCAAATTTGCTTGCTAAGTCTAGGTTTTGTTCAGCTCGAACTTGATTCACCACATCTTGCGCGGTAAAACGGTATTGATCATGCAGCAAATTTAAGCTGTTGGATTGCCCATATTCTGCACTTAATGCACAATCATCCAAGACCTGTAAAGGCTGATCAAGATTGGCAAAAGCAGTCGCAGGGAGACTCAGCGCAAGACTGAATAAAATAGGGAGAGAAAATTTTAACATTGGACACCTCGCACATAGGTAAATTACACCTGTGGAGAAACATCCTTTTTTCACCAACTTATATTTTAAGTTCAAAAATCACTCAATACATTGACTTTTTATACCAAGCGACCTAAACGCAGCAAAACTGGAAACTGAATTTCCAAGCCCTGAGCAGGTTGCTGCTGCAACAATTGTTGTAATTCAAGCAAGGGCGTATCAGTATGTTGCTTTAAATAATGCTGCAGTCCCGACCAAGTGTTTAAATAATTCAGCAATTGTGCTGCCGACCAACGATATTTCAGGCAAAGTTCGGGTGTCACGATTTCTTGAAATGGGAAAGGAATCGTGCGATATAAGTCATCAATATAACGACGTTCAGCATCCCAACAACCTTTTAAGGTCTGAAAATACAAGCGTTGAATTGCGGTATTCACCTCAGGATCTACAGCTTGAATCAGACCGTAGCCCACCGCAGCAAATATTCCACTCGGTTTTAGCACCCGATGCACTTCGGCATAAAAGGCATCAAAATTGAACCAGTGAATCGCTTGTGCAACGGTAATTAAATCCACACTCGCATCTGCCAATCCGCTGTCTTGCGCCAAGCAGATACGATAACTCACATTTGCCCACTGCGGTGCCAAATCCAACTGTGCTTGACTTAAATCTGTGGCTAAAATCTGCTGAAAATGTGGTACCAATAACTGGGTAAACTGCCCCGAACCGGCACCACAATCCCAGGCAAAAGTTCGTTCAGGTACATGCTTTAAAATTTCCTGGACAATTTCTGCAGAATAAGCCGGACGGGCCTGTTTATAGCGCAAGCTGTCATCAGAAAACAGATCTTTCATTTAACGATGCTCATAATATTTATAAATTTAATCAATGACCTGATCAATTCTAAAACTGGTCTGGGCAATGAGCACCCGCTGATCATTCAATTGATAATATTTAACATCGTATGGAGCCAATTTCCAGCTCTGGGCAGGATTAAAACTGACCCGGTGGTTCCCGACTGGCTGAGCATATAACGGAGTAATGATCTCTGAAGAACATGACTAGCTCACAGGCTGAAAACAGCCCCAATTTTCAACTGCGCAGGCATTTGCCACTTTCTCGCGGCGGCAAATATAGGCTTCGCTGGCAAAGCTAAGGATTTTTTCTAAAGAAAAATGATTACTTTTTCGGTGTCGGTAGCTCAGGTACAGAAAAATTATTTATAGAAGGTTCAATCGTACCAATGCTGACATTTTTCAGGTCGAGCTGTATATGCATATCACGATCGATGGGCTGCATACTGTTGCTATTGCTACGATCAATATGCTGCATACTGTTGCTACGGTTTATACCAAAGGGTTGCAACATAATATACAAGCCTTGTGTAGGATCACTCGACTGTAAACCCTGAGCAATACTCAATACATACTGTTGTAGAAAGGGCGATAACGAATTTAGGTCGGGTTGTGCTTGTAAGGGCTGAATTTCCAGATTGGCAACCACATAGCTGTCGATCATAAAGTTTTGTGCTTCACGTGAATTACGAATAACTTGATGCTGTAAAGCACGGAGATTTTTTTCATCATTCTGATGCGGCACAATCCCGGTTTCTGTACGTAACTCTGGCTCGGCCAGTACGTGCAGGGTGGGTAAGGTCACCGCGTCATCCGCGTGGACCATCATGCTCCATGGACAGCCCAATATCAGCAGCAAAGGATATATTTTTATAAATTTCATAAACTTGTCTCGCAACGTAATTTCAGGACAATGCAGTTTTACACCATGCAAGAAAAAAATTTTTCACTGCAACCGTATACGTTTTATAGCCTACCTGAAAATCAATTTTGGCTCACCTTGACTCGGATAAACGGTCTTTTTCACTTTCTTAAATCTATTATGGGTATGCAATTTTTCTTGGAATTTTAATGCGCTTTGCATGTAATTATAATTCTCTATGACCAACCTAGAGGCGAAAAAAAAACCTCAAACAGTGTTTGAGGCTTTTTGAATATGGTGGCGAGACCCAGGATCGAACTGGGGACACACGGATTTTCAATCCGTTGCTCTACCGACTGAGCTATCACGCCAATGCCGTGTATTAAGCCGTATCTCGGCTGAATAGTCAATAAAAATCATCACTTTTTTATTTGATCGCATAAATTTTATGCAAAAAAAATCCCTGATGGGATCAGGGATTGAAAACGTTTAACCGTTTTGAATATGGTGGCGAGACCCAGGATCGAACTGGGGACACACGGATTTTCAATCCGTTGCTCTACCGACTGAGCTATCACGCCAATGACGCGTATTAAACAGTTTCAGCTGTAAATCGTCAATAGTCTTTTTCGCTTTTCAGTGCAAATGTTTACTTTTACAGCAACCTCATTCTATTTCTGCTGAAATATCACCCAAAAATTTAAAAATGAGTTCTTTTCCAATTAAATTTTGACAAACTTCCGATACGCGAATGTGGGGCACGGATGCCCCACGTTACCCATCACGACAAGGATGTCGTGTATGGGTAACAAAAGACTTTTGCCTACTTTGGGTCTTGCCAAAGTAGGAAGATGCTTACGCAAAGCTATTTAAACCTTAGCTAAAAATTGTGGCTGTGCAAGCACAAAAAACAATATAGGATTTAGTTGACATCCTCCCCGACCTAAAGGACGGAGATTCCTACTGCTAGACGCTCATGTCCGAGCGCAAGAATATTCAGTGCGGAATTTACATCCCGATCATGGAGCGTACCACACTCCACACACTGCCATTCTCTTATTCCAAGTCCTGCTCTACCTTCCGGACTACTGGAGCGTGAGCCACAGCACGAACAAGTTTGGGTGGTATAGGCTTCATTGACTTCTTCATAACATACCCCTGCGTTCTCGCATTTATACTTGAGCATGGTTCTTAGTGTTGTCCAACTGGCATCTAGCACTGATTTAGCCAATCTGGTTTGTGC
>NZ_VPBQ01000009.1:0-104830 GCF_013418635.1 Acinetobacter sp. YH12131 | reverse complement strand
TCAACAATACAAAAAATTTCTGTAAAATCGTACATGGTAGTTAGAGCCTTTGGGTTGTGTCGTAACTTTCTAAATGGCTCTAACTACCTTTTTTTCAAGGGCTTTTCTTATCCGTAATTCGGGTTAAAATAGTTGTTTTGGTCTTATTTACTTTTTAACTGATAAGCGTATTGCATCTAAAACTACAAAATTATGTTCAACATTTATTGTATGGCAACCATCATCGTTATTATTCCATGTGGGTAAAACAACTTCTAAAAGTTGCTCTTTATATGAGGTTGGGCTAAGTTCAAGAATTTCTTTGAATTCAATATTACCACCATAACGTTTTAATGAATCTTGACTAGGACGTACAAGCTTGTTTTTATAAATAAAAGGCTTCCCAGCCATTCTGAGTTGCTGATGACCTTTGCAGACTGGATTTTGTGGGTGTTCTTGCCAGTTAGGATTTAAAATATTTTCAGTAAAGAAAATATCTAAACGGTCACCAAATTTTTTGCAGTTTCTACGTGTGGACGTCAATAAATACCACATCCCTTCATGATAAAGAGGAGTGGTATCTACAGCATCAATATTTTCAAATAAGTTTAAATGTTTTTCCCATTTTAAAGGGAAATCAGTACATTTCCATAGTTCAATAGTTTTATTAGCACTGGTTTCAGGAATCATATACCAGTCATTTTCTACCTTAAATACACAAGGATACGATAGGTGGTAGTCCAATTTTAAAATAGTTTGTGGCTTTGAGTAAGCTCCGTCTTTAAAAACCTCCAAGACTGATAAAAAACCTACGGGATGAACATCATTTACTTCTTCGAAAAATATAAAGTGTCGATCATTGTATTGGATGTAGAAGCAATCGGCAAAGGTAAATTTGTGAGGTGAGTGAATTTCAAAAAGATCTTTAAGCTGTTCTTGATTGTTAAAGGATTCATCTAACCAACCAAAACGTATATACCAATGTGAATTAAATTTTTTGGCTTGTTGATTTTGTTGAAATTTGTACCATTTCTTTAAAATTGTTCGCATCATAAAAATTAGATATATAAAACTATCTATCTAATTCTACATTAGATATTATACTTATTCAGTAAAATATTGGTGCTTAGCATGAGCTTATACATCAATAGTATCGTATTTTTTAGTCCGTATAACTTTATTTTTATCTTTATATTTCATTGTTTAGATTTTACAATTGAAATTTAAGGGATTTCTGAAAGTACTATAGTCATAGGGAAATTTAGGAAGACAGATGAGGATTCTTCATACACTGCATTGGGTTCAATTTGCTGGCACAGAAAAAGTCTGTGTTGATTTGTGCAATGAGATGGTCAAAGAACATCAAGTTTATCTTTTAAGTCAGGAGGAAATTCGTCCTTATTTGAATGATGAGGTACATCTAATTGAATTTGATTTTGAGAAGAATCGTTATAACCCACTATTTTTGTATCAAACGGCTAAATTATTAGAAAAAATATCTCCAGATATTATTCATTGCCATAATACAAAAGAAATTGAGATTATGAAATATGCGCAAATTTTTTTGACAAAAAAAATTCCAATTATTGCTACAAAACATACATTACAATATAAAAAAAAATACAATCTTGCGGATTTATGTGTCGCTATTTTAGAGGATACCAAACAGCTTTTGAAGCAAGAGTCGATCATTATCAAAAATGGTATGACATACCAACCACCTACTAAAATTTCTCGCCCTGACAAGTTTTATATTGTACTAGTGGGTCGTTTAGATAAAATGAAAGGTTTTGATATTGCAGTTGAATCTCTTGCATTACTTAATTTTGAGTTCGAATGTCATATTTTTGGTCAAGGTGAAGAACAAGAAAATTTGCAACAGCAGATAAATAGGCTTAAATTGCAAGACAAAGTTTTATTAAAAGGCTTTAGTAATCATATTAATGATGTGTTGTATAGTTGTGACTTACAAATTATTCCATCCCGTTTTGAACCTTATGGGCTTGTCGCTATTGATGCTATTTATTATGCTCCACTAGTGATTTCCTCTCACACAGGGATTAGCGAACAAATTTTGCCAGAGGTATTAAAATTTGAGAATAATCCACAATTCTTATCAGATAAAATAACTGAAGTTTATAATAATTATGATAATTTTATTTATATATTTGATCAAATAAAAGCGACTAAGGACTGTTTTAGTATTGAAAAAATGGCCTCTAGTTATTTAGATGCATACCAAAAACTAATTAATAGCTATTACCCTAATTGAAAAGGTAACCTAATAATGGAGTCATTGATTTAAGTAGTAGACCTCTTGCGAAAGTATAGTTTTATGTAATTTTTGAATTGGCTAAAACCTCATAAAATATAGCTTTTGGCTGCTTAAAATTTGACTAACACAAGAAGTCTAGTATTCGGGTTATATAAATTTTAATACGAAAATCTAAAGTAACAGCTTTAAACTCTGTTAAATTAGACTAGAATCTAATTTTGATCTATTAAAGTCTATATTTATTATTGTTTATCCGAATTCCCCGCCAACACCATATAAATTAGTCCCACAAAAATCACAAATGCACCGCCAATAGAACTTAAGCTAAAGTACAAAATACGGTCATTGGTGTCTAAGGCAAACAGGTTATTGGCCAGAATATAACGCATGAATAACCATTGAGCGACAGCAAATACAATTAGCATAATGCCACGATTACGAACTGCAGGACGCATAGCCATAGTAACGCTCAACTCAAAATTCAAAACGAAGCGCTATTATGCCACTAGCTTAGCTTTATCTCAATTCATAAAAAACCCTGCAAATTTGCAGGGTTCTTCTCACATTCTCAAAACTTATTCTTGAGATTCTGCTTTTGGTTTTTCACGTAAACGAATACCCAAATCACGCAATTGAGTCGCCTCAACTGGTGCAGGTGCTTGAGTCAATGGACATTCAGCTGTCTTGGTTTTCGGGAAGGCAATCACATCACGAATAGACGAAGCACCTGTCATCAACATCACCAAACGGTCTAAACCAAATGCCAAACCACCGTGCGGAGGCGCACCGTATTTCAATGCATTCAACAAGAAGCTGAATTTCTCTTCGGCTTCTTCTTCTTCAATACCTAAAGCTTCAAAAATCGCTTTTTGCATTTCTAAAGTATAAATACGCAGTGAACCACCACCAATTTCAGTACCGTTCAACACCATGTCGTACGCGACAGATAAAGCTTCACCTGGGTTGCTTTTCACATCTTCAATGCTTGATTTTGGCAAAGTGAATGGGTGATGCACAGAGGTCCATTTACCATCATCAGTTTCTTCAAACATCGGGAAATCAACAACCCAAAGTGGTGCCCATTCGCAGGTTGCAAGGTTCAAATCGTGACCGATTTTGACTCGAAGTGCGCCCATCGCATCGTTGACTACTTTGGCTTTATCTGCACCAAAGAACACGATGTCGCCATTTTCAGCACCTACACGTTTTAATAGATCAAGCACGATTGGCTCAATAAATTTCACGATTGGAGATTGTAAGCCTTCAATGCCTTTTTCAAGTTCATTGACTTTAATATACGCCAAACCTTTTGCACCATAGATGCCTACAAATTTGGTGTATTCATCAATCGCGCTACGTGGCAATGAACCCGCACCAGGCACACGAAGCGCGACAATACGACCTTTCGGATCTTTCGCTGGGCCAGCAAATACTTTGAACTCAACGTCTTGCATCAAGTCAGCAACGTCTACCAATTTCAGTGGGATACGCAAGTCTGGCTTATCAGACGCATAATCACGCATCGCTTCTGAATACGGCATACGTTGGAATTTGTCGAATTTCACGCCTAGAAGTTCATCGAACATCTTCACGGTCATGCCTTCCATCAAATCCATAATATCATCGTCACTCATGAACGATGTTTCAATGTCGATTTGAGTAAATTCTGGCTGACGGTCTGCGCGTAAATCTTCGTCACGGAAACATTTAGCGATTTGGTAATAACGGTCAATACCACCCACCATCAACAATTGTTTAAATAATTGTGGAGATTGTGGCAGAGCATAGAAGCTACCGTTAGATACACGGCTTGGTACTAAATAGTCACGCGCACCTTCAGGCGTTGCACGTGTTAAAATTGGTGTTTCAACATCCAAGAAACCATGATCGTCTAAATAGTTACGAATTAGGTTGGTGACTTTAGAACGGAAACGTAAGCGATCTAACATTTCTGGACGACGGATGTCCAAGAAACGGTATTTCAAACGAATTTCTTCTGAAATGTTGGTATTTTCATCGTTCAATGGGAACGGAGGCGTTTCAGATGCTGCAAGAACTTCAATTTCCTTGCCTAAAACTTCAATTTGTCCACTGACCATATTGGCATTTTCTGTGCCTGCATAGCGACGACGTACACGACCTGTGATTTTTAATACAAATTCTGAACGTGCTTTGTCTGCAGTTGCAAATGCTTCTGGAGTGTCTGGGTCAATTACGACTTGCACAAGACCATCGCGGTCACGCATGTCTAGGAAAATTACACCACCGTGGTCACGACGACGGTGTACCCAACCACACAGGGTCACGGTTTGATCAATTTGAGCTTCGGTTAAAGAACCGCAATAATGAGTTCGCATCATAGCGTTAAAAATCCAACTATATGGGTTAAGGAAGCGAATACGTAAACAGCGCACCGCCTTTAGCAAAGGTAGGATTATGCCTCTTTGGGCATGTGGCTACAAGAACCTGCTGCAAAAACAGTGGGTTTTTACAAGGAATGTGTCTGAAATAGGATAATGCAGCAAGATTCAGGATAAAGTGATGAGCTTTGACTTTATTTTATCTACCCTTACCGATCCAAAAACAAAAATAACAGACAACCTAAACTGAACATGAGTAATGCCCCTTGGCTAAACTCATTGATGGCGCGTCCCGTAAAATAATATAGTTCGGCTTGCCAAGTCGCATCGGGGATATAACGCGCATAATCCCAAAGTGAAAAACCACCACATACAATCGACAAGATAATTAGGCCGATGGCATAAACGCGAATTTTAGTGCTTACAGAACTGAGCTGTCGATGCTTGCGATAATAATGCAGGCTCATACATAACAAAAAAGGCAGCGCCAAAATAGAACTGCCAATTTGCAGTATGCGATGCATCGGATAAATACCTGTGCCTAATTGTACCGATTGCGCTAAAAAATCCTGAAAGGCAAAACTACGAAAGTCGTGATGGGTTAAACCATCCCAAATTAAATGGGTGGCATTGCCAATCAGTAAGGCCAGAATCAAGCCACATACAAACCCAAGTACAGATTTTATCGTGTTTAGATTTAACGGGTGATGCACGCCCACAAAGCGATACAATGCAGGGCGATAGAGCAAATACCACAGCGCACAAAAGACAAGACCCAATAATAAATTTGGATACAGCAATGCTGACCATAAATGTGGAGTGGGATCATGACGCAAAGTAAACAGACGGTGTAAATCTGGCAACATCGTACCTATAGCGAGTGCAGCGATAGGCAGACGTTGTCCTGAAAGCTTGGCGAGTGGTGGGGCAAGTACCGCATGTGAGAGCGTAAAGGGCATACCAATTCAAAGTAAATAATATAAAAAATCAGAATAAATTGTGATGAATAGCTTAATTGAGAATACAGAGTAACAATGTTTTTTATTGCAATGTTAATGAAATGTTATATTATAACATCAATTATTTTTACTAATTTGAGCATGGGTCATGTCGTTCCATAAAAATTTAATAACACTTTCCATTTTTTCAGTGCTGACACCTGCAGCATTTGCCAATACTGAAAGCAGTAGTACACAACTGGAAACTATTCAGCTACAAGCACATCCTTTGGTGCAAACTGCAGCAGATTTTGCAGTAGCAGATCATGTGATTGATCAGAAAACGTTGGCAGAGCGGAGTACCACTATAGGTGATGCAATGTCAGATGAGCTAGGTGTATATTCCAATCAATATGGCTCAGGTTCTAGCCGCCCTGTGATTCGTGGACAAGATGGCCCTCGGGTTAAAGTGCTGCAACATGCTTCAGAAACTGCCGATGTTTCTACCCTTTCACCTGACCATGCCATCACTGTCGATCCAATTTTAGCCAAGCAAGTTGAAATTATTCGTGGCCCATCAACATTACTTTATGGTGCAGGAACGGTTGGTGGCTTAGTTAATGTGACCGATCAAAAAATTCCAACTCAAATGCCAAATAATGGTTTAGAAGGACAGGTAGGTTTACGTTACAACACGGGTAGCGATGAAAAGCTAGCGAGTGCGGGGGTAACTGCAGCACTCAGTGATCAATTTGCGCTGCGTATTGAAGGTTCAAAACGTAAAGCCAATGATTACATTACCCCAAACTATTGGGTAGAGCATCATCATACAGAAGTACATGTTGAACCAGATGGCTCAACCCATACACATGAACATGAAGAGTTGGTAAAAGAACGCCGTGTAGACAATACCTTTGCCGAAGGCCAAACGGTGAATATTGGTGGATCATGGATTCATGATCGTGGTTTTGTAGGTGTGTCATACAGTAACCGTCAAGACAAATATGGATTGCCAGGGCATAGTCATGAATATCATGATTGCCATCCACATGGGAATAAATTGCATTGCGGAAGCCACGACCCTGCACCACAACCAGATCCACATGACGAACACGAACATGCACATGGTGGCCCGTGGATTGATTTGGAATCACACCGTTATGATTTGCGTACTGAGCTTGATCAGCCCTTTGCTGGCTTTGAGAAACTGCGTGCGCATGCCAGCTTTACCGATTATGAACATGATGAATTAGAAGAAAACAAAGTCATTAGTAACTTTAAAAGCAAAGGCTATGATGCGCGTTTAGAGTTGGTGCATCAACCTATTGCGGGTTGGGAAGGTGTGTTTGGTACCCAGTATAGCCAGCAAAAAATTGATTTGACCGGACAGAAAGAAAAACATGGCGATCATTTTCATGAAAGCGTACCTATGCCAGATACCAAAACGCAAAAATATAGTTTGTTCGGTTTAGAACATAAACAATTTGGCGATGTGCATGTTGAACTTGGTGCACGGGTTGAACATCAAAAAATTGATGTCGATGCTCAGAAAAAAGATTATTCAGATACAGGTGTATCTGCTTCTGCCGCAGCCAACTGGCAGTTTGCACCGAACTATAAACTATCCCTTACAGGTTCACATCAGCAGCGTTTACCATTGGCGCAAGAGCTTTATGCAAATGGCATCCACTTTGCAACAAACACTTATGAGCGTGGCAATGCAAATTTAGATGTGGAAAAATCGAATAATTTAGAACTTGGTTTGCACTATGAAGCTGACAAACTGGATTATTCGTTGCATGTCTATCATAACTGGTTTGATAACTATATTTATGGTGCAACCACCGACCATATAGAAACTTTCCGTTTAATTGATTATCAACAAGACAAAGCCAAGTTTTATGGTACAGAAGCTAAGCTAGGGTATCAGATTAGCCCTGATTATAAACTTAGTGTGTTTGGTGATTATGTGCGTGGTGAAATTGACAATCAAAACGCACCACGCGTACCTGCAGGGCGTTTAGGGACTAAAGTAGATGCCAACTTTGCCGACGGTTGGTCGGGTATGGCGGAATATTATCGTGTCTTCAAACAAGACAAGGTTGCTTATTTAGAGCAAGAAACAGCAGGCTATAATATGGTCAATGTTGGTGTGGCTTATGCGGGCAACTATGCCAACAAACAAGATTACCGTGTGTATTTTAAAGCCAACAACTTGCTCGATGATGAAGTGTATTCACATACATCGTTCTTGTCGAATATTCCACAAGTGGGTCGTAACTTTACAGTCGGCGTGGAATTTGGCTTCTAAAATTCAATTTGCCTTGAGCAGGATGTCTGCGTGAAAACACAGAAATCCTCTTGAAAATCCAAACAATTAAACCTAGTCTGAGCGCATCGGACTAGGTTTTTTGTTATGCGTATCTTTCAGCGAATTCATCAAAAATTGAATTGGTCGCCTCGGGCGTATGTGGGACTTATTATAAGTTTTCTGGCTTTAGGTTATTTGGCGTCTGCGACCTACCACAGCTTAAAACCATTGCCCGAAGGGCTGAATTACACTGGAAAGTTACGTCATGCGCCTATTAAATTTATTGCCGATCAGACCTATATCGACGCGCAAGGTGTTCAGCAACAACAGCATCAAATTTTTAATGAAATTTTAGAGCTGGTTGATGCAGCACAAAGCACCATTGTATTGGATATGTTCTTGTTTAATCCTGAAGTGGGAACATCTAAACAGCAGCATCAGCCACTGACACAGCAACTCACCGATGCTTTAATTCATAAACGTCAGCTGCAGCCAAATATTGAAATCAAAGTCATTACTGATCCCATTAATTCGGTATATGGTGGCATTGCACCTGAACATTATCGTCAATTGCGTCAGGCAGGTATTGATGTGATTGAAACAGATTTAACCCCGCTGCGCGCATCGAATCCTTTGTGGTCGGGGTTTTGGTATCTCTGCTGTCAGGGCATTCCAAATAATGCTGAAAAGGGTTGGCTACCCAGTCCTTTCGGCAAAGATAAAATTACCTTACGTAGTTATTTCAGCTTGCTTAATTTTAAAGCCAACCATCGTAAAACCATGGTGGTCGATACCGCCGAAGGCTGGAAAGCATTGGTCACGTCGTTTAATCCACATGATGGCAGTTCACGTCATTCTAACAGCGCTTTATTGGTGACGGGCAATACCGCAGTAGATGTGTTGCAAACAGAACAAGCCGTCGCGCGTATGTCGCAGGGCAATCTGTCTGGGGTGATTGTGGGGGAGTTTGAGGCAGATTCGTCTTATCCTCAAGTGCAAGTCATCACTGAACAAGCCATTTTAGAGGGCAGTTTGACACTGATTCGGCAGACCAAAGCGCAAGAACATCTGGATTTGGCGATGTTCTATTTATCGGAGCGACAAATCATCAAGGCACTGATTGCTGCACAGCAACGTGGCGTACAGGTGCGGGTATTACTCGACCCGAATAAAGATGCTTTTGGACGTGAAAAAAATGGCATTCCAAACCGACAGGTGGCGGCAGAATTACATGCTGCAGGGGTGAAGGTACGTTGGTGTAATACCCAAGGTGAGCAATGCCACAATAAAATGCTGATGAAATCGAATGCCACACAGGCTGAGTTGATTTTAGGTTCTGCTAATTTCACCGCACGTAATTTAAAAAACTATAATTTAGAAAGCAACTTGCGTGTGGTCGGACAGGTGCAAGACCCTGTATTTCAGGATGCTCAACACTATTTTAATACCGCATGGTCAAACCTTGAGGGTAAAAATATGAGTCTGGATTATGCAGTCTATGCCGATGAGTCGAAGTGGAAATATGCGTTGTATCGCTTTATGGAGTGGAGCGGTTTATCGACATTTTAGTTTCCCTCATCCCGACCTTCTCCCTGAGGGAGAAGGGGGTGTCAGAACCTAATATTACTTCTCGGGATTTGGCGGCACCATTTCATCCAAATCTTTATCACTCATTTGATCTAACTCGGCAATATCGGTTTTGATTTTCCATTGTGCTTCATCATCCACAGGATTCGGTAAACGCGCTTCTAACCAATCACAAACCACATCTGGGCTAAATTCTGGATGGTTGCATTGAATTACCCACGATAAAAAATCTTTGGCTTCACCATTCATATACGGTGGTGGTGAAACAGGTAAGAATTGAGTCGGCAAGCGCTCATCTCTGGAAATATAATTCAGCACATGTCCCAATTCCTGCACAGTTTGCCATGCCAACGGATGTTCTACATCAATTTGAAATTTGAACCACCATGCATGCTGACCGTCTGAACCATAAGCGTCTACACGGGCTTGCTGTACACTCGGAACTTTGCAGAAAAACTGATGAAGGCGGTCAAAATTTAATTCAGGCACGAGGTTTCATCCAATTTCAAAAAAAATGTATCTTAGCATAGGGGTTGGAGATATTTCATAAATGGCGAGCCGTGTCGGTGAAATCTGCGGAGACGAAAGTTTAAAATTGCTGTTTTTTTATTCATTGTTTATCCTTAATTTGAGCTTAGAATAAAAATATGAAAATAGGAGTGCTAGATATGAAAGTGGCGATTTTAACTGCATTGAGTGGCATGCTATTTTTAGGTGTGTCGATGCAGAGCTTGGCCGAAACCAATCGCTGGGCAGGATATACAGGCGTCAATACACAGCGTGATCAGCATCGTCCTTATTCGCCACAACATCGTCCTGCTTATCCGCAGCATCGACCTTATCATTCACAGCAACCCTATTCCTATCCACCACATTATCCATACCATCAACGACCTGTGCCGCAGTGGGGGCAGCCCACGATTCGTAGTGGCATCAATATTCAATACAATGCGCCAAGTACTGTGCAATATAACCACCAAAGTTACAGTTGGGTAAATGGTGAGCCAAGTAGCGCACATATTGAAAGTTCGACCTATCGTGTGGTGACCGACTGGCAGCACTTGGGTTTACCCGCTCCGCCACGAGGTATGTACTGGATTTTTGAACATGGGCGTTATGTGTTGGTGGCAAATCGTTGAGAAAAAAGTGAAATCATAGAGATCAATGCTTCTAGATATTGAATATCTAGAAGCATTTTTTTGACCTATTTTAGATTTTTACGCCAATTCATCATCTTCTGGGCGAGGGGTTTTGCCTTGTGCTAAAGGCTTTTCACTGTGCTTGTCTCGAATAACGGAAGGGTAATGCCAAGATGCAAAACGCACCACTAAAATTGCAGCGGCTAAAATTAAAATTGAACCAGTAATAATCACTAAGTCGAGATCAGCTTTATGGTCGTGTTGAATATCTGAAATTAGCAAACGGGTTAGTGCGGTAATGGCAATATAAATTAAAAAACGCACAGGCATGTGATTGGTTTTAAAATAAATACCCACCATTGCACCTAGTTCTAAATAGATAAAAAGCAATAAGATGTCATCAATAGTGGCATATTGTTTGATGGTGAAAATATCAATTACCGTATGTCCAGCAGACCAAATGACCATACAGCCAATGATAAAGAGCGCAAGATAATGAAAACTTTCTACAGCCCAATTGCCATATTTGTCTAATAGGCTTTCAACTGCTTGAATATTTTTATCTATTTTTGAACGACGTACTGCCATTTTCACCTCCTGTTTAAGTATGGATATTCAGACTTCAACAAAGGTGATGCAAATTTCATGCACAAATTAGAATAGGGATATAAAATTTAGTATAAAAAAACGCCTGATGATTCAGGCGTTTTTGCAGATACTGTATGAATTAAGACTGGTTGGTGAAGTAATCTTCACTGAAGTTCATTACCACTTCTGCACCCGCTTTCACTTTGGTAATGCGTAAAGCCAGTTCTGGCAAAATACGTTGTACAAAGTACAGTGCCAATGACAATTTGTTTTGATAGAACTCACCCTCTTTTTGCTTGGCTGCATTGGCAATGCGCGCAAACATATATGAGAAGCTGAGCAAACCTACCGCATGTAAATAATCAACCGCTGCTGCGTTCGGGAAATCTACATTTTCTTTGGCTGCATTTAAAACGTATTGAGTCACGGATTCAACTTCAGTCGCTGCATCTAAAGTTGCATCTTTAATGAAGTTGAGGTCTGCATCTAAACCATTGGTGAAATCACGGATTTCTGCAATGTATTCTGCAATAAATTCGCCATTACATTTAATGGTTTTACGACCAATCAAGTCTTGCGATTGTACGCCGTTGGTGCCTTCATAAATTTGGGCGATACGTAAATCACGAACACATTGCTCCATACCCCATTCACGGATATAACCATGACCACCGAAGACCATTTGTGAATCAATTACAGCGTTAAATGCAGTATCGGTTAAGTAGGCTTTGGCAATTGGAGTTAACAATGCAACACGGTCATTGGCTTTTTTCACAACTTCTGCATCGGTAGAGAATTTAGTGATATCCAGTTGCTGACCCACGTAAACTGCAAATGCACGAGATGCTTCATTATTGGCACGTGCATTGAGCAACATGCGACGAACATCACCATGAACTAAGATGCTATCCGCAGGTTTGCTTGGAGATTTAACACCAGAAGCACTACGACCTTGTAAACGATCAGTCGCATATTGAGCTGCATTTTGGTAAGCAAATTCAGAAGCACCAAGACCTTGGATACCCATTGATAAACGTTCATAGTTCATCATCACGAACATGGCTGCAAGACCTTCATTTTCTTTACCGACCAAGAAACCCTTCGCACCGTCAAAGTTCATCACACAAGTCGCAGAGGCTTTAATGCCCATTTTGTGTTCGATTGAGCCTGGGGCTACAGGGTTGCGTTCACCCAATGAACCATCTTCATTCACCAAGAATTTTGGCACGATGAATAAAGAAATACCGCGTGAACCTGCAGGAGCGTCTGGTGTTTTCGCTAAAACTAAGTGAATGATGTTTTCTGCGAGGTCGTGATCACCACCTGTAATAAAGATTTTAGTCCCTGTGATGTTGTACGTACCGTCTGCATTTGGTTCTGCTTTGGTTTTAATAATCCCGAGGTCTGTTCCTGCATGTGGTTCAGTCAAACACATGGTACCTGACCACTCACCTGAGTAAATTTTAGGTAAATAGGTTTCTTTCTGTTCTTGTGATGCATAACTGCTTAATGCCATGCCTGCACCGACAGATAGCAGTGGATACAACATGAAGGATGGGTTGGTGGCAAACAGCATTTCATCTGACAATACTGTCAGCATTTTTGGCATGCCTTGACCACCCCATTCTTCATCTGCGCCTAAACCAATCCAGCCGCCTTCGGCATATTGTTTAAATGCTTCTTTAAATCCAGCAGGTGTGGTGACTTCGCCATTGTTATAGGTCGCGCCTTCTTCATCACCGCTACGGTTAATAGGCAACGTCACATTTTGGGCAAATTTTGCCATTTCTTCCAAAATTGCTTCAGCCGTTGCAGCATCAAGGTGAGCGAGGTTTTCATTGTTTTGCCAGAATTGTTCTGCATTGAATACATCATTTAAGATGAATTTCATATCGGCAAGTGGGGCATTATAAATTGGCATGTGAGTTCACCTGTTTATTGTTTGAATCTTGATTCGTTGAGTTCAGTGTAATCTACAATTGTGAATGTTGTAGACCACTAAAGCGAAAGAATGCTTTATTTATAAAGAAAAAGGACTGTCAATGCTATGACCGTCCTTTCTCAATTTCTGTACTCAAGAGTACAACATTTTGAATATCCCGCTAAATATGTTCAATATTTAGCGAGTTTCAATTTTCGCTTAGAAAGCAAAGTGTTCAGCATCTAATGCAAATAGTGGCTCTACACCTGTTGCAATCACGTCTACGTGTGAGCGAACACGTGGCAAGATTTTCTTGAAGTAGAAACGTGCAGTCGTCACTTTAGCATTATAGAAGTCTACATCGGTTGTGCCTGCTGCAAGTGCTTCTTGAGCGACCAATGCCATACGTGCCCATAGGTAAGCTAGTGTTACATAACCAGAGAAGTACATGTAGTCTACTGCTGCAGCACCTACTTCCTCAGGGTTTTGCATTGCACGCATACCAATTTGCATGGTCAAATCGCCCCATTCTTTATTGAGCGCTGCGAGCGGTTCAACAAATTCTTGCATTGCTGCGTTGTCTTTGTTGGCTTCTGCAAATTTATGGATGATTTTGGTGAAGTCTTTCAACATTGCACCTTGTGTACCCAAAACTTTACGACCTAACAAGTCGAGTGCTTGAATTTCAGTTGTACCTTCGTACAAGCATGAAATACGTGTATCACGCACAATTTGTTCCATGCCATGCTCAGAAATGAAGCCATGACCACCGAAGACTTGTACACCATGTTTTGCAGATTCAGAACCTGTTTCAGTTAAGAATGCTTTTGCAATTGGCGTCAATAAAGACAAGATGTTGTCAGAGTATTTACGCTCTTCTTCGGTTGCACCTTGTTCAACGATATCTGCGTGTAGAGACAACAGATACACTAGTGCGCGACCACCTTCAGCAAACGCTTTTTGAGTCAATAGCATATTGCGTACAGCAGGATGCACAATAATTGGATCTGCTTCTTTTTCAGGAGCTTTCGGACCAGAAAGTGAGCGCATTGCTAAACGGTCTTTGGCATAAGTCAACGCACCTTGGAAAGAACCTTCAGATGCTGCAAGACCTTGTACCGCTGTACCGATACGTGCAGTGTTCATGAACGTGAACATGCAGTTTAGACCACGGTTTTCAGGGCCAATTAGGAAGCCTTTCGCGTTATCAAAGTTGATCACGCAAGTCGCGTTACCATGAATCCCCATTTTGTGTTCGATTGAACCACAGCGTACGCCGTTGCGCTCGCCTACAGAACCGTCAGCATTGAGGTTGAATTTTGGCACGATGAATAAAGAGATACCCTTAGTACCTTTAGGTGCACCAGGAAGACGAGCAAGTACAATGTGGATAATGTTCTCTGCCATGTCATGTTCACCAGCAGAGATAAAGATTTTCTCGCCAGAGATTGCATAGCTGCCGTCTGCTTGTGGTTCAGCTTTGGTACGGATAATACCCAAGTCAGAACCTGCGTGAGATTCGGTTAAGCACATGGTGCCTGTCCATTCACCAGAAACTAGTTTTGGTAAATAAGCATCTTTTTGTTCTTGAGAACCATGGTGTTCTAAAGTACGTACTGCGCCGTGCGATAAACCAGGGTACATGCCCCAAGCCCAGTTTGCAGTACCAACCATTTCAGAAATAACGTTACCTAAAGAAACAGGTAATGCTTGACCACCGTATTGTTCTTCAGCTGAAAGTGATGGGAAACCGAGTTCGATATATTTTTGATACGCTTCTTTAAAGCCCGTTGGTGTAGTCACCACGCCATCATTCCAAGTACAACCTTCACGGTCACCGTTTTGGTTGATTGGAGAAAGTTCATTTTCACAGAAATCTGCTGCAGCTTCCAAATATTGGTCAACCAATTCACGGCTTACGTTTTCTTGGAATGCAGGTAATTTTGCATAGTGATCTTCGGCATTTAATAATTCATGCAAAACGAATTGCATATCACGTAAAGGCGCTTTGTATTGTGGCATATCGGTTTCCTCAATACTGGTTTGACCAGCGTTATATTTTAAATGGATTTCAGCACATGCCTTCTCAGACATGCTATGTTGGAATGGTTGTAATCGTGCAACATCTTCTAATTCGGTACAAGCATCTGCATAGCATTTCTTGGTGACTGCAAAGTCAAAGATTTTTATGTTGAAATGGCTAAGTTGTTTGAGTGTAAACAGTTTTGCTGAATTTGAAATGATACAAATAGTCAAAAAGCGTAAAGAGATATGTCTAAGTGAAGTGGATAAAAAGGTAAATAAAAAGGCACTCAATCGAGTGCCTTAGAGTCGTGTAAGTGTGTGCTCACCTGAATGCATTAGCGCGAAGTAGGTGATATTCTCATTTGTTGCATAGGTTGATTCGGCTGAAAACGAACCAAGCATTGTCCCTTGAGTTGTAGTTCGCCCAGTTTCACTTGAACGTGTTGTCCATGCATTTTTCCTTCACAGGCAGCACGCATGGCCTTTTGATGCGCTTGATGTTGTGCTAATCGTTGATCGTACCGTTTGGTCATTTCAGCACGTTGCGCATCGGTCAGCATTTCACCACGTTGTTGCATACGCGGCATTTTTGCACGCATGGCTTGGTGTTGTTGCATCGCATATTGGCGATGTTGTTTAAATGACTGGCGATCAGGCTGGAAACGCATCGTACAGGTACCTGCGAGTGTTTGATCACCTACTTTTAATTGTAGATTTGTACCTACTGCTTTGTTGTCACAAGCCTGTTGCATCTGCCCACGAAATGCGCGGTGTTCTGCACGCATGGCACGATATTGCTCGCGTTGTTCAGGACTGAAGCGTTGTCCATCTTGAGCATAATGTTGTTTAAACATACGTGTTTGTTGTCGTTCGGTCAGATCATTACTGGTTTGGCATGCAGTTAAAATCCCCATGCCCAAAACACTTGCCCCAAGTAATGCGATTTTCGTCATCTGTTTCATCTTCAAACTCCCCAACCTGCTTTTAACTTCACTCAGTTAAGATTAAATAATAAAGATGAAGAAACAATGGAGAGTTTTTTCTAGCACTGTTGGTTACAATGCTCAAAATCAATAAGAAAAGCTGAGATTGCGCTTTTGAAAATTCGCCGTATACCCATCGCATTACGCCTGTTCTTAACAGTGCTGCTGACGACCTTGCTGATTACCACGGTCAGCTTGGGGGTATTGCATGTCAATATGCAGCGAAACTTCAGCAAATATGTGGCCGATGTCGAAATGCAAAAGCTGGACTTGCTCACTCAAAACTTGGCAGAAGTCTATGCGGTATATCACGATTGGGGCAACGCCATTCAGGCGCAAATTCTCCAAATTGAAGGTGAGGCTGCACCCGATGATTATGACCGTTTATCGCGGTGGTGGTTGCGCCGTCAGTATGACATTGCCTTGCAGCAGCGTTATTTTCAGGAACACACCCTCGCCAATGTAAACCCAAGTGTGGTCGAGCCTGATCTAGCTAAACGACAAGCCAATGCCGCAGAACTTCGCTGGTTAGAACTGAATTTACCTTCACAGTTTCAGCCATTTGAAGGTTTGGTCTTTCCTTTAAGTGCCAATCAAAATGCTTTCCGTCCTGATCGTAAAAATGAAGGACACCAAAACGCGACAGAATCATCTGGAAAAAAACAATTTATTTCGATGCCTGACCGTTTAGGCTTGAGTTCACGCTTATCTTTATATGATGCACAGCGGCAATTTGTGGTAGGAGAGCCTGCTGAAACTCAAATTTCTTATCGTCCAATTATGGTCAATGAAAAAGTCGTGGGCTATTTAGGCTTAAAACCTGTGTTAGATCAGGAAGATGCTTTAAGTATTAACTTTTTTAGTAAGCAAACCCGTTATTTATTATTGGTTTATGCTTTAAGTATTTTGGCGAGCTTGATTGCTGCATTGTTATTGGCGACCTATTTTAAAAAACCGATTCAGCGTTTGTTGAATGGTACACGTGAATTGACCAAAGGGCATTATCAGCATCAGGTCACGGTCAATCGTAATGATGAATTGGGTGATTTATCTACCGAGTTGAATCATTTGGCGGTGATTTTAGATCAACATGAAACTTCACGTCGTCAGTGGGTGGCTGATACTTCGCATGAATTAAAAACGCCATTGGCGGTGTTGCAGGCGCAAATTGAAGCCATGCAAGATGGTATCCGCAAAGCCACACCAGAGCATTTGGCTGCGATGATGCATCAGGTCAATAGTCTGAAAAAACTCACACAGGATTTATCGGAATTGGCGCAAGCCGAAGCCATGCAGCTGAAATGCTATTTCTCGAGCATTGATCCATGGCAAGTGATTGAGCAGGAAATCGAAAGCTTTAAGCCGAAATTTGAGCAGGCTCAGTTGGACTTGATCGTGTCGGGTGAAGGCACGCAATTACAATTGGATATAGACCGTTTTAAACAAATTATGCTCAACTTGCTCAGTAATAGTATTCGCTATACTGAAGCAGGTGGGCAGGTGCATATTCACACCGGTCAAAGCGCAACAGAATGGACAGTGTATGTAGATGACAGTCCGTTTGGTTTAAGTGATGAACAATTGGCACGTTTGGGTGAGCGTTTTTATCGTGCCGATGATTCACGTACACGCGCCACAGGTGGGACAGGTTTAGGTCTGGCTTTATCGGTCAAAATTGCCAAAGCATTGGGCGGAGAGTTAAGTTTTGCACATTCACCATTGGGTGGTTTACGTTGCAAATTAAGCTTTCCTAAAACAATCAAATCTTGAAGGACTTTAAGGAATCGTGCATGAAACATATCTTGCTGGTTGAAGATGAAATTGAACTTGCCCAATTGGTGCGAGATTATTTAGAAGCTGCTGGTTTTGAAGTCAGTATGTTTCATGATGGGCAAGAAGCTTATGACAGCTTTTTGCAGCGTAAACCGAGCTTGATGATTTTAGACTTGATGATTCCGCGTATGGATGGTTTGACCATTTGCCGCAAAGTGCGTGAACAGTCTGATGTGCCTATTATTATGGTCACGGCACGTACTGAGGAAATTGATCGGGTGCTAGGTTTGAACATGGGCGCAGATGATTATGTATGTAAGCCTTTTAGCCCGAAAGAGTTGGTGGCTCGTGTGCAGGCAGTGTTGCGCCGTCTTGAGCGTAAAAATGAGCCAGAGAGTAATGATTTATTCCGTATGGATAAAGCGCAGCAGCGTATTTGGTATCAGCAAAAAACCTTGAATTTGACCCCAACCGAATTCCGTTTATTGGAATTGTTTTTAGAGCATGTCGGGCAGGTGTATTCACGTGCGCAATTGCTAGATCATATTAACCCTGACAGTTTTGAAGTGGCAGATCGTGTAATTGATAGCCACATTAAAAACTTGCGCCGTAAAATTTCTGAAGCTGCCGAAACAGGTAATAGACATGAGTGGATTCAGGCTGTGTATGGTGTAGGTTATCGTTTTGAATATCCTGATGAGTAAAAAAATATAAGCTCTTTATTAATAAAGGGCTTATATTAAATAATCGATTGTCATTATAAATATAACTAGATATGATTATAAAAAACCAAAAAATGGTTTTATAAAATCCTAAATTAAAGAATTTAGATAACAATTTTCCTTAAAAAAAGGGGGGTAGAATGTTTAAGAAAACATTGTTAGTTTTAGCTTGTTCAGCCATTTTAACTGCTTGTGGTGGAGGCGGTGATTCATCGTCGAATAATGGTGGTAATATTCCTGAAAATCCAGCTGTTCCAGCATCAGACCTGGATAAGGCAAAGCAATTGGTAGATACAACAAATACGATTATTAGTTATTTTGATAGTTTCGATGGGCTTCAATCACAATATCAGCCGACATTTGATGCAATTAGTGATGCTGGCAGTGATATTGGGAATGCTAGTAGCTTGATTTTGACTTTGGCTTCATTAGCGCAACAAGCTGCAAACGGTTCAACCCAAGAATATAATGCAACTGAGTTAGAGGCTTTATTAAAAGAAGATTCAACCTATGGTCAGTATTCCCCTGATTATGAATTGAGCAATAATACGTTAAAAGTGAGTGTAAAGCCTGATTCTGTGACTGTAACAGGGGGAGTTACAGCTAAATATTGGACAGATTATGTTTGGGACTCTAAAACACAAACATGGCATGACGTTTTTGGTAATGAAACTACTGTGGCTGTAACCAATCTGAAACTTGAAGCACCATTCTCGGCATCTCAATCAACTTACGATTTTAAATTGGTTGCTGGTGGGAAAATTGCGACCAAGAATGTCCTGAGTAAGAAAGAGGCAATTTTGGCGTTCAATAGTGATAGTACTGCTCAAGTTGTTTATAACAATGCGAAAAAACTTGATGATCGTTCTAGTGACCAAGCACCTAAGACTGCACAATTTAAGTTTGAGAATATTGTATTGACTGCTTTAGGTACAGGTGCAGAGTTGAGCTTAACGGAGTTTTCAAGCAAGGCGACACAAGTTCAGTTTAAAGATAGTTTAAGCACCTCTACAGAAATTATTCCGACTGAACTGAACTTAAAAGGTAAGGCAGTTGCTGGAACTGAGAACCTTAACCTAGAGGCAAGCATTAAATTAAACAATGATTTGTCAAAACAGATTGATGTGACTAATGGTGAAACTGCTGCTGCATTTATCAATGCGGACCTGAATGTGAAACTCAGTGGTAATGTCAAAGGTGGCGGTACCAGCATTAAACCATTTAGTATTGATTTAACTGCTAAACGTAATGAGTACCAGAAAGGTACAGCAACGATTAAGGTCGCTGTGGATAAAGATGCGCTAACGGCTGACTTTAAAACAGATAACCTGATTACAAAAGATCAACCTGTGGTGTGGGCAAAACTGTCTCATGCCAATGGTGCTTATGTTGAAATTGCTGATCTTGACAAGTTTACTTCAGCAGAGATTAAAGTGGGTAACACCCCATACGCTACAGTAAGCAAAGTGTCAGATAATGTATATTCTGCAAAATTCACAGATAATACCGTTAAAGCAATTGCACCATAATCATAAAAAGGAGAGGGGGAGTAAATCCCCCTTTTTATATGCTCAAAAAAAGTCTAGCTGTATTGGGAATGCTAATGCCTTTCTATTCCAATGCCCAGGAAAAAATCTATTATCAAGTACAGGCAGATGTATATAGTGAACCTTTGTCGATTCACGCATTTACAGATGATTGGGATGACCCAAACTTTAAATCGGGAAAAAATGCGTTTGCCCATGGCCTAATGCAGTTGGGTATTAAACAGGGTCAATGGGATTTTAGCTGGATTTGGCGTTATGATTATGTACTACGTTTTAGTCCAGACACTGCAAAATTATATTATCAGATCAAAAATGAAAAATTGATTGATGCCAATACTCAATATAATTTGCAACTAGAGGCACAGCATATTGATACGGTTGGGTCACGATTTGCATATACCTGGCAACTTTCACCTAACTGGAATGTAACTACAGGGGCAACAGCATTAATTGGCCGACATTATGCTGATGGTCAGGTGAATGCTTTGGCGAAAACCACAGATCAGGAACAACTTATGGATCGTGTGAAGTGGCTTAATGGTCAAATTGACTATAGTTATGACCAGCCAGCATTAAAAGAAGACAAAATGGGCTGGAATGAGCGAGCGAATCATGGATATGGTTTTGCATTTGATACTTCATTACAAGGGACCATTGCGAATCACTGGAAAGTAAATATCAATATTCAAGATGCTTTGGCTTATTTATATTGGCAAGATGCACCCTACACCCAATATCAGATTGCTTATGATCAGGATAAGCGTCCACGATTTGATATTCAGGGACAATTTAATAAGTATCATCAATATACGCAGAAACTGCCTTTTAAAATTTATACTGATCTAAATTATCAGTCAGATCAGAATTGGCGTTTAGGTATAAGTTCAATCAGCAATCAATATAGTAGTATTTGGCAATTGAACGCTTATTGGGATAAAGGTGTAGAATGGGGAATCCTTTTTGAACCTCAGACCCATGCTTTAGGCTTATCAGTACAGCATCAAAATTTTGGCTTGAAATATATTGCAGATGATCTAAATACCAATCAGGCCAAGAGGATGGGCGCTCAATTGTTTGCCCAGTATCAATGGTAAAATTTATTCATTATATTTTTAAATTGTCTTCTGCAAAAATCAAAATCCAGTGCTGTTTATTCATGTGCTAGTCCGCACGAATATAAGGATAAAAATCACTTAACATCACACCATGCTCAGGCTGAACTTTCAAGTTGATGATGGCATGACCATTTAAATGCAGACTTATAGCTAAATACTTAATTTATCATCACACCTAAAACCATAAAATGATGTTTTACAGATTTTTCCATGTGCTAGTGTTTTTAAAATTTACATATAGCATAAATACTTTATCGAAAACTTTATGCACCAAACAGCCATCACCAAAAGGTTCGCTCAGGCTAATCCCAGGCAGTTATGTTGCAACACTTGCTGCAATTTGATGCAGTGATGACGGTGTTTGTGCCACTTATTTTCTCCTAAAAAGTTTATCCTGTGGATAACCACAGCTTTTTCCACAGAAAATGTGTATAACTTTGCTGGAATTCTAAACGTCCTTTGGCGAGTGCATCAGTATTAAGATGAACAACTCACCATCACTTCTGGCACATCACTTGGCAAAGGCGCTAAATCTTCAGGTGTTTCCAATGCTGTTTGCTGAATATACGGCTGGCTGAGCAAGTTAAATAAACGCTCAACTTCTGAAAAATCATCACGCTCTGCTTGCTCAATCGCCTTTTGTGCCATGTGATTGCGCAAAATATAGTGAGGGTTTACCTGTTGCATTGCAGCATCTAAATCATCGGTGTCTTGATATTCACGAATCTGTAAATACTGCGCTAAAAAGCTTTCCCACTGACGACGATCCAAACAATCATCCAGTATTTCTGTGTATTGTTTATTTTGTAGGCGGATAAAGCTTTGGGTGTAATCCAGTTGCTCACTTTGCAAAATGCGTAAGAAGTTGGTAGCGCAGTCAAAACTGTCTTTGTGGAAACTTGGTAGTCCCATTTTTTCACATAAACCAAGTTTGTAATGCTCTAAAAAAGTCGGTTCAAAATGCTCTAAACATGCTGCCAGTGCTTGTTTCCAGTGTTCTTTCTGATCTGGGTTTTGTTCAAGCGGAATTAAATTGTTCAACCAAACCCACAAATTCCAGTGTGCCACACTCGGTTGTTGTTGGTAGGTATAACGTCCTTGATAGTCCGAATGGTTGTTGATCCAGTTGGGACGAAAACGCTCCATAAAGCCATAAGGGCCAAAATCGAGTGTTGAACCTGTAATATTTAAATTATCGGTGTTCATCACCCCATGCGCAAAACCGACCAATTGCCATTTGGCAATCATGACAGCGGTACGTTGAATAACTTGCGTAGCAAAGGCGAGTACAGGCTGTTCGGCTGCCAAGCATTCTGGATAGTGCCATTCGATACACTTTTGCACAAACTCTGGCAGTAATTCAGGTTGATACTGATTGATCCATTCAAAATGTCCCAAACGAATATGACAGTCTGATGTGCGTAATAGCATTGCACCAAGTTCTAATTTTTCACGTTGTACACCTTGAGTAGATGAGGTAAATCCAACTGCATTGCTTGATGGCACACCCAGCGCATTTAAAGCATGACCTGCCAAATATTCACGAATCACTGAACGTAACACGGCACGTCCATCCCCCATACGTGAATAAAGCGTTGCACCTGCACCTTTTAAATGAAGATCAATTGTACGTTGTTGTGTGTCCAAAACTTGCGCAATAAGTAAACCGCGTCCATCGCCCAATTGACCTGCCCACTGACCAAATTGATGTCCCGCATAGACCATTGCCAAAGCAGGAAATTCTTTAAACGTGGTTTGTCCGCTGCAAATTTCAACCCATTGTTGTTGTTCCTCTGCTGTCCATTGCAGTTCTTTTGCCAATGCAGCATTAAAGTGTCCTGCTTTTGCACCTTTTAAAGGTAAAGGCTGCTGCATGTGATAAAGACGGGCGGGCAGGGTCGGATAACGTGGATTAAATTGCATGATGATGAAGCGCTTGGCACAAAGTGAGTTTCACTATAGCAAACTTGGACTTTAAAAACTGTAGCCTAACAATGCAGAAAGCCCTGAACAGGTCAGGGCTTTCGCAGTGCATCAGAACAGAGGTTTATTCAGATACAGGGTTCTTTTTTAGGTTACGCATCAGCAAGTTCAATGTTTCACGATGGTGTGAAAGACGCTGTTCAACCAACTGGAATTCAACTTTTAATTTGTCATCCATTTGGTGAATTTTTTCAGCTACAGACGCTTTTTTCGCCTGAATTTCTTGCTCTTTTAACTTTGCCCAATCGTTCAGGGTTTGGGTAAAGGCATCATATTCTTGCGCAAGACGGCTTTTAACTTGACCAATGTCATCATTTACATTGTGACCATAAACTGCCAAGTCTTGCTCTGCATATTTAAAACGCATCGCCAATTCTGCTTTTTTAATATTAAAGCTTGGAATACGACGCAAGTTTTTCGCTAAGCCCAACTTTGAGCATGTCCAAATTAACCATTTGGTTGGGTCATATTGCCACCATTTTACGCCATTACGATAATCGTACTGGAAAATATGGTGATAGTTATGATAGCCCTCGCCCCAAGTGGCAATTGCTAACCAGAAGTTATCACGCGCGGTGTTTTCGTCAGTATACGGACGCGAACCCCACATGTGGCACAGCGAGTTAATAAAGAAGGTAACATGGTGGCTTAAAATCAGACGCATTAAACCGCCCAATAACAACACGCCCCACATATCGCCTACAGCCCAACCAATTGGCACCAAAATGCCAACGTGAACTGCAATCACGAGCGGAATATAGTATTTGTGTTGGAACATCACCAACTTGTCATTTAACAAGTCTGGCGCATTTTTAAAGTTTGGCTCTGCGGCAGGATAGTCGCGTAACATCCAGCCCATGTGCGCAAACCAGAAACCATTATTAATTGAATACGGGTCTTTTTCGACATCATCGACATGGCGGTGATGGGTACGGTGACCTGAACCCCAGAACAAAATACTGTTCTGAACGGCAAATGTTCCCATAATCATTAAAATGATTTTCAAGGGAAGGGTAGCTTCATAAGCACGGTGTGCCCATAAACGGTGATAACCTGCTGTAATACCCAAGCTACTTACGCCAAGTAATACAAACATGCTGATCCAAGCGGCTAAGCTAAAATCATGGTGATAGGCATACCAAGGAATCGCGATCACTGCAACAATAGGTAAGAAAACCAGTGCAAAGATGGCAATCCAGTTGATTGGGGCTTTGGGTAAGGGAGCATTCATCTCCAACAGCACTCCTAGAACCTTGGGAGGTATAAATGGACGCTTAATCCGTTATAACGCTATGACCGATCTATAGATTGAAATCATAGTATTAAATTTTTTAGGGATTAATTTTTTCGCATATTAGCATGAGCGTATTCACGATCACAGCATTATTGTACAGTTGTATTGTACTGGGTGGTAACAGAATATAATGGTATCTGCGAGATTTTACGGAAATATGATATACGGTAGCCAAACAAGCACGATAAATCATTTATTTATTCATCAATATGCTTAAGGTTACCGCTTACAAGTGTTGCATCATCAGTTTAGGATAATCGGTAATTAAACCCTGAATCCCTAAATCTTTAAGCTGTTTGGCGCGTTCAATCTGGTTGACTGTCCAAACGCTGATATTCAGTTTGGCCTGTTGTGTGGCTTGAATGAGCGCACCGGTTGCGAGTTCGTTCATCCAACCAATTTGGCAACAACCTAATTCTAAAGCCTGATCAATGGCTTGATATTGCAGATCATCTTCAACCAATAAACCGCGTTTAAAGCGTGATTTTTGTTGTTGCAAAGCCCAGTGAATTTTCGGATCAAAACTGGTGATGATGGCGTTGTGTTCAAAACCCTTCAAATGTTGCTCTAAACTTTGGGTAATTTTTTCGGCAGCGGCATGCGAGTTGACCGCTTTGACTTCTACTTCAATATGATCAAAATTTTGAATAATGGTCATGGTTTGATTGAGTAGGGGCGTGGTTTCGACTTTATTCCAGTCCGACCACATCACCGCATGATTGTAATGGTTTAAATCTTCCAGACTACATTCATACAGTGCTTTGTCTTGTC
Source organism: Acinetobacter sp. YH12131 (assembly GCF_013418635.1). Taxonomy (NCBI): domain Bacteria; kingdom Pseudomonadati; phylum Pseudomonadota; class Gammaproteobacteria; order Moraxellales; family Moraxellaceae; genus Acinetobacter; species Acinetobacter sp. YH12131. The sequence continues at coordinate 79,519 of NZ_VPBQ01000009.1, read as the reverse complement.
CTGTGGTGCGAATGAATTGATCATCATGCATAACCACTAAGGCATTGTCTTTGAGTTGACGCACATCAAACTCAACCGCTCGAATGCCAATATTTTGAATATATTCAAAACCACCGAGTGTGTTTTCAGGCGCTTCGCCACGCGCACCACGATGACCAATTATGCGCATAATGTGCCCATGAATTGAAAGTTTGCTTTCATTTTGCAAGTACGACGTGACAAAGAGATGACATTTCTTATTTTGGTCGGATGGTGTGAAATTTCAAGCAGCATCCGACGTGATTTTTTAGATGCAAAATCAGGGCTTTATTTTAGTTTCCGATTCTAGAGTGTGATGTCAGTTACCAATACTGTCGTTGATGTTCTTTTGCCATAACACTTCGCTGCCTCTTTCGGCACGTTGCAAGCTGCGAGATGCGACAAATAGCCAGTCAGACAGTCGGTTCAGTAATTGCAAAGACGGTGCCTGAATATTTTGATCACGGTTGTGTACGGTCATTAAACTGCGTTCTGCACGACGACATACAGCACGAGCTTGATGTGCATAACTGCATGCCAATGTACCTGCAGGTAAAATAAATTCTTTGAGCATTGGCAGGCTTTCATTCATACGGTCAATGTCTTGTTCTAGGTACTCAATTGCAAGCGGTTGTACGAGGTGGTAATTGGGGATACAGACTTCACCGCCTAAATCGAATAGCCAGTGCTGAATCAGGCTAAGCGATTTGTCCCAAGTGTTTTTGTCTTGAATGTTGCTATGTGTAATTTGTGAGCGCAATACGCCTATGCAGGCATTGAGTTCATCGACATCGCCCAGTGCATGAATGCGTAAGTCGTCTTTGGCGACACGTGAGCCATCGCCCAGTCCTGTTGTGCCTGAATCGCCTGTGCGGGTGTAGATTTTGCTTAAACGGTGGCCCATGATCGTTCCTTGTTTGAAAGTGAAAGTTGCGTTTACTTGGTTGTAAGAAATAAAAGCTGGCGCAATAAAAAAGGATAATGTCGGTCATTACATTATCCATAAACTGCGCTGTTTTAAAGTTTTTGTTGTTATGCGGGTTTTAGTAGCGGAAAGTTACACCTGCTGAAGCGAGGCGACCGCCGTTGATGTAGTAGCTGCCGCTACCGTAAGCGGTTTTATAACCTGTATCACCAATATTCTGAATGTTTGCAAAAACTTTCATATTTGGATTGATGTTATAGAAACCGTGCATATCAATTCTGAGATGCCCTGGAATCGTAATATCATCATAGGCGCTGTTGTCGTATGAGCTATTTGCCATTAGTGTGGTAGAAAAACCAATTTTGTCATCAGCCCAGCCAGTAGTTAAAGCTGCGCTTTGGCGCGGACGACGGCTTAAACTAGCATTCGTTTTTTCGTCTTTTGCATCAACATAGTTATAGCCAAGATTGATATATAGGTTGTCATCTTGCCACTTGATGTAGGCTTCACCACCTTCCATTTTGGCTTTATCAATGTTTTCCATTAAGTTTTTGGTATTGTCATAATCGATTAAGCTATCAACTTTTGTCGAATACAACGAAAATCCAGTAGAAATATTGTAAGCCAATTTCTGATCTAAACCAATTTCATAAGAAATACTTTCTTCTGGATTTAAATCTGGGTTACCACCGTAGGCGTACATATCATTCAACGTTGGCGCTTTAAATGCAGAACCAATATTGGCGTAAATACTGGTTAATGGCAGCAGTTGGTAACGTACGGCACCTTGTGCAGCAGTATGTGTGCCAAACTTTTCATTATCTTCAACACGTAGACCAAGCTGTGTATTTAACCCATTGTTTTGATATTGATGTTGTATGTAATAACCAGCAGAATCTATATCACCTTTATAAGGAGAACCATAAGAAATCACATTACCTTGAGTTTCTCTGTAAGTGCTACCTAATAAAATATTCTGGTGAGGCGTAAATTGCCACTGCCCATACAACTCAGCTTCTTGAGTTTTACTATGAATGAAATCAGTTGAACTGTTTTGATCAATATCATCTTTAAATTGTGATAAGCGAGCATTTAAAGAAAGATTAGGATTGAGATTCACACGGCCTTTTAAATTGATAATCTGATTTTTAAAATCTTGGCTGATGTTGTTGCCGTTATTATCGTATTGACTTGTTCCTTGGTTCTCACTGAAATCGACAGATGCAACATAGCCATCCTGTTCAATTCCCAGCTTTGCGCTATAGCCTTTTTGATCAAAGGATGCATTAGACGCATTTTTTGAGTCTTTTACTGGTGTGCCATCAGTCTCTAAACGCTGACCGCGAACCTGAGCATAATAACCGTCTTGGGCGAAGTCTGCACCGATGATGCTTTTATAGGTATTGTTTTCACCCATTTCACCAGTGATGAAAGCACTGTTTTTAGTTGGTGTTTTTGTGATAAGTTGTACAACACCACCAATTGCATCTGTACCGTATAGAACAGATGCTGGGCCTTTAAGAACTTCGATTTGCTTGATGTCGGTTGTATCAATAAATGGAAGCGAAGCAGCGCCAGAGGTTGCTGAATTTAGTCGCACACCGTCACGCAAGACTAATGCTTGATCAGATTCGGCTCCACGTAAGAAAATAGATGATGCTTGACCATAACCGCCGCTTTGAACAACTGTGATCGCTGGGTCAGTCATTAATAAGTCAGGCAGTGATGCAATCGGGGACTGTTCCAGAATTTTTGGCTCAATAATATTAATCCGTGCAGGCACATCTTTAATATTTTGTTCACTACGTGAAGCAGTAACAACAAGCGTATCTAAAGCAGCATTCACCACACGCTGATCTTGCGATTCTGCAGCAAAAACTGAAGTTGAAAAACCCATTGCAAGCGCAATTGCGCCCACTAAAGCAGTAGGCTGAAAAAGAGTAGACATGACTTTGCTCCATACATTCACCCCACGTGAATGATTGAGTTAAGGGCACAACAAGCAGGTCTCCGGACTTCAATGTGCCAAGCATCTTCTAATTTATGATTGCTTCGCTGTATATCCACCTTCCCATATTGTTCATACAGTGGTGTAAATCATAAGATTTAAATTGATATACGTTTCATGGTTACCGTTGCGGGGGCAGTGTTGGACTTTCACCAACTTCCCTAAAGCTCAAAGCTAGGACTCGTTGCATTTGCGCGAAGTATAAAGTCTGTATGCCATTTAAACAACGGAAATGCAGAATAATCCGCCTGAACTTCACTCAACCCCTTAAAATTGCATTACAATGATTCGCCCCAATATCTGATTTTGTTAGTGTGAACAGACAATTTAAATTTAAAAGTCACGCACAGCAAGATCAGCAAAATGAAGATTGAAAATCAGGATTAGAGTCCAAAACGATGCGTACCCGTGCCAAAATTTGCGGAATCACGCGAATTCAAGATATAAACAGTGTTGTGCATGCGGGTGCAGATGCAATTGGCTTGGTGTTTTATCCTCCAAGTCCGCGCAATGTGAGCATTAAACAAGCACAAGGCTTGCTGCAACACATTCCCGCTTATGTGCAAGTGGTCGGTTTATTTGTCAATGCAACGGCAGATGAAATTGCCACTGTATTGAAACAAGTGCCTTTAGATATTTTGCAATTTCATGGCGATGAAACACCCTTGCAATGTCAGCAAATAGCACAGCAAGTTGGACGTCGATGGTACAAAGCCATTCAGGTCAAACCCGATTTAAATGTGTTGGATGCGATAAAAAGCTATCAACAAGCAGGTGCAAGCGCAGTATTATTAGACGCGTGGCATCCTGAACTCAAAGGTGGAACAGGACACAGTTTTGACTGGTCAAAATTCCCCAAACTCGATATTCCTTTAATTTTGGCGGGTGGTTTAAACCCTGAAAATATTGAAGATGCAATTCAGACGACTCATGCCTATGCCGTTGATGTCAGTGGCGGAGTTGAGTCTGCAAAAGGTATTAAAGACCAACAACTCATAGAAAACTTCATGCAAGGAGTCCAACGTGGATCAGCAAAGTACAAATCACAATAACCCAGTGATTGACTATACCCAATTCCCAGATGCAAAAGGGCATTTTGGTATCCATGGCGGACGTTTTGTGTCAGAAACGCTGATGGCGGCTTTACAAGATTTAGAGAAATTGTATTTCCGCATGAAAGATGATCCGCAGTTTTTGGCAGAATTCGACCGCGATCTCGCCTACTATGTAGGTCGTCCTAGTCCTTTGTATTATGCTGAGCGATGGTCTAAAGAGTTAGGTGGTGCGCAAATTTACTTAAAGCGTGAAGACCTGAACCATACAGGCTCACATAAAGTGAATAACACCATTGGTCAGGCATTACTGGCAAAGTTGTCTGGTAAAAAACGCATTATTGCCGAAACAGGTGCGGGTCAGCACGGTGTAGCAACCGCGACCATTGCCGCTCGTTTAGGCTTGGAATGTGTGGTGTTCATGGGTGCAGAAGACGTCAAGCGTCAGGCCATGAACGTGTACCGTATGCGTTTACTTGGTGCAACTGTTGTACCTGTAGAAAGTGGCTCAAAAACCTTAAAAGATGCCATGAACGAAGCCATGCGTGACTGGGTCACCAATGTTGACTCTACATATTACGTGATTGGTACGGTCGCTGGCCCACACCCATATCCACAATTGGTACGTGATTTCCAGTCGATTATTGGTCGTGAAGCGCGTCGCCAAATTCAAGAGCAGGCAGGTCGTTTACCTGATGCATTGGTGGCTTGTGTAGGTGGTGGCTCTAACGCCATGGGCTTGTTCTATCCATTCCTAAACGATGCCGAAGTGAAAATGTACGGTGTTGAAGCCGCAGGTTTAGGCATTGAAACAGGCAAACACTCTGCACCATTGAACGCAGGGCACGTGGGCGTATTACACGGCAACCGTACTTATTTAATGTCTGATGCACAAGGTCAGATCATTGAAACTCACTCTATTTCTGCAGGTCTGGATTATCCAGGTGTAGGGCCAGAGCACAGCTTCCTGAAAGATATGCACCGTGTCGATTACGTGCCAATCAATGACCAAGAAGCCTTGCAAGGTTTCCGTGATTTAACCCGCATTGAAGGGATTATTCCTGCTTTAGAAAGCTCGCATGCTATGGCTTATGTAAGCAAGCTTGCACCAACGATGGATAAAGACCAAATCATTATTGCGACTGTTTCAGGTCGTGGTGATAAAGACTTAATGACTGTTGCCCGCATTGATGGCGTGGAAATGGTCGATATGTAAATCGCAAGCTGCTTGAAATAAAGCATGCTACATTTCAATTCAATCGTGCTGAAGCAATTCGGCACGATTTTTTATTTGGAGGATTGAAAAATTCTCGCTACTTTAAACAATCATGCTTAAAAAGCATCAACCTTAAAAGCCATCATGCTTAGGAAATTTGCGTAGGAGTCGGATATGCCCAGTTTATTTATCGTGATGTTAGGCGGGCGTCATGTGCGAGCCAATACTGAAGTGCATGATGTGGTACTTGCGGTAGGCGATTCTTTAGAACAGACCTATCCGCAACTCAAGCAGGCTTGGTTTGCAGAGCCGAAAGGTTTACATATTGACGCATGGGCGCAAATTAATGGTGTTGAGTTTGAAGGTAAATCCTACTATTTAAAATTTACCGATGCACAGCCGAATCAGGCAGAAAACCGACTGTATTTAATTAATTTGGGTGGATATGACCCGCGTGAGTTTGGCGAATTACATCGTTATGTTTTGGTGGTGGCGCAAAATCCAATGGTGGCAAAACAGCGTGGTAAAACCTATTTTGCTAAGCATTGGCAAAAACAACATACCGATCGGGTCTTAGAGGTAGATGATTGTATTGCCATAGATCAGGTGTATGGTCGCTATGTGCAGTTGGTTGAAGGCTCATTTTCAGGCAATCGTTGGGAAAATACCTATCTGACTTTGAATGCTGATGCTTAAATACCTTCAGAATATTGAGGGGAAGATATCTATTAATTTATATTTTGTATATTTAGTGAACGCTCAAGCCTTAAAATAGTAAAACAATCTATGCTTTTATAGTTTTTTGAACAAAATCATAAGCTGCGGGTTTTTTGTACATGCATTTGTAGGCATAATACGACCAAAGATGAATTGTTTTTAGACAATAGGGAATGTCTTCAATGGATTTAATTCAGGCGAATGGACAACCGCATTATGGACGTTTTAGTGAACTTCCCAAAAAAATTGATTATCAGGCTTATCAATATAAATCACCGTATGGTGAAGTATTGTCGGGTTGGCGTAAACGCTTAAAATATAAAAAGTTTAAATTTTGTAGTATTCAGCACGAACACTATACCATTGGGCTTGCGATTGCCGATATTGCTTGGGCAGGGCACGGTTTTGTCTATATTTATAATCACATGACGGGCGAAGTGCAGGAATGGAATGCGATTAATTTTTTATCGCGTAATACGGTTTTAGATGAGCAACCGTTATTTAATCAAAGTTTTTTTGAAAAATCGCCATTTCAAATTGAAATTCAACATGCCAATGGTGTGCGTTATATCCGCGTGACAAAATATGGTGAAATTAAACTCAGTGCGCGGATATTTTGTGCAGGCACAGACCCGCTAAGTATGTGTAGCCCAACAGGTATTAATGGTTGGACTTACACCCAAAAACTGACCACACTCGGCTGTGAAGGCTATTTTGTTAATAAAACAGGACAAACCATTCAATTCCATGAACGCACCTTTGCTTCTTTAGATGATACCTGCGGTTTTTTACGCCCTGAAACAGCATGGTTTTGGTTGTCGTGCAACTTTTGGGATACCGAAGACCGTCGTGTAGGCTTGAATCTGGCTTCTGGTGTGAATGAAAGTTTTGGCAACGAAAACTGTTTGTGGATTAATGGCGTGCTGTATCCCTTAACAGATGTGTTGTTCCAACCTGAGGATGATGGCTCGTGGAGCATTCGCTCACTGGATCATCGTTTGAATTTAACTGTCAGCACAGGTTGGCGCCGTTATGAAAACCTGAATTTGCGTCTAGTCGGCAGTCAGTTCAGCCAATGGCAAGCTAAAATTAGTGGTACTATTCAACAAGACGATACCGAAATTATTTTGTTAAACGAATACGGCTTGCTTGAACAGCATTATGCCAAGTGGTAGGGCAAGTTTTTAACCAAGATTGTACGTCACCACTTGCAGATCATCATGTGACGTCATCTATCACTCACTTGAATCGCCATTGAGTTTTTACATAAACGGCAAAAAAAGGCGCATTATGCAATTTCACTATGCGTTCAGAATTGGCATGATACTGCGAAATATATCAAGGTGAGTTTCACATGGCACAAGGTCTTTTGGCGGGTAAGCGTTTTTTAATTGCTGGTATTGCAAGTAAATTATCTATCGCATTTGGTATTGCAGAAGCATTGCATCGTGAAGGTGCAGAATTAGCATTTACTTATCCGAATGAAAAACTCAAAAAACGTGTTGATGACTTCGCTGCACAATTTGGCTCAAGCATTGTATTGCCTTGCGATGTAGGCGTAGATGCAGAAATTGAGCAAGCTTTTGCTGACTTGGCAAAGCACTGGGATGGTTTGGATGGTTTGGTTCACTCGATTGGTTTTGCGCCTGCGCATACTTTAGATGGTGACTTTACCGATGTTACAGATCGTGATGGTTTCAAAGTTGCGCATGACATTAGTGCTTATAGCTTTATTGCGATGGCACGTGCTGCAAAACCATTATTACAAGCACGCCAAGGTTGCTTATTGACTTTGACTTATCAAGGTTCTGAGCGTGTGATGCCAAACTACAACGTCATGGGTATGGCGAAAGCATCTTTAGAAGCAGGTGTACGCTACTTGGCTTCAAGCTTGGGTGCTGACGGTATTCGCGTGAATGCAATTTCTGCAGGTCCGATTCGTACGCTTGCCGCATCGGGCATTAAATCATTCCGTAAAATGTTAGACCTGAATGAAAAAGTTGCACCTTTAAAACGTAACGTGACCATTGAAGATGTTGGTAATGCGGCATTATTCCTTTGCTCACCATGGGCGAATGGTATTACTGGTGAAATTCTGTATGTCGATGCAGGTTTTAACACGGTTGGTATGAGCGCAGAATTAATGCTAGATGCTGAATAAGCATTGCATCAAGCAGATAAAACCGAAGTTTAGGCTTCGGTTTTTTTATCGCTGCATTTTAAGTAAGAGGTATTTTGCAGATTGCTGTAATTTTATTTTCTTCTTTGACGCATCTGCTGCTATAAATAGATGGGTTGACAATATTTCAAAATAAAACTGGGTTTTAGGTCTTAAAAATGAATGCGGAACAATTGCAAAAAACGTTACATGCCAGTCAATATGCAGAACAAGTCTTGGCAAATCACGAAAGCCTGTTACAGCAGGATTATGCAATTGACCAATTTCTAAAACCGCTGAGCGCAGACTATATTCATCAATTGGTGATTTCGACTTTACAAGACATTCAAGATGAAACCTTGTGGATGAAAACCCTGCGAATTTTACGCGCGCGTTTAATGTTCCGCTGGATTTGGCAAGATGCCAACCAACTCACCGATGTGGTGACGTTGACGCAGGAACTTTCAGACTTTGCTGATATTTGTGTGCAAGTAGCCAAAGATTTTGCGCGGATTCCGTTGGTCGCCAAGCATGGCGAACCGATGGGGTATAACGGTAAAGTCCAAGACCTGATTGTGGTCGCCATGGGCAAACATGGCGCGCAGGAACTGAATTTATCCAGCGACATCGACCTGATTTTTGCCTTTGATGAACAAGGCGAAACCAATGGACGCAAGTGTATTGAAGTGCAGCAATTCTGCATTTTATGGGGACAAAAACTGATCTATCTATTAGATCATATCACCGCCGATGGTTTTGTTTTCCGCGTCGATATGCGTTTACGTCCGTGGGGTGATGGTTCGGCTTTGGCGATTAGCCATGTCGCACTGGAAAAATATTTAAGCCAGCATGGACGCGAATGGGAACGCTATGCTTGGATTAAGGCACGTATTATCACAGGTGGGCAAGAAGGTTATGAACTGCTGGAAATGACCCGACCTTTCGTATTCCGCAAATATGTCGATTACACCGCCTTTGAAGCCATGCGCGAAATGAAAGCCATGATTGAGCGCGAAGTGCAGCGTCGTAATATTGAAGACAATATTAAATTGGGCGCGGGCGGTATTCGTGAAGTTGAATTTATTGTGCAGGTTTTTCAGCTGATTTACGGTGGTTCAAAACTAGAATTACAAGACCGCCAGTGTTTGGTGAGTTTGCGCCATTTGGGCGAAGCTGAATTGCTAGAGCCACAAGCCGTACTGGATTTGGAAGATGCCTATTTATTCCTGCGTCGAGTAGAACATGCCATTCAAGCCTTGAATGATCAGCAAAGCCAAGCTTTACCGACTGAACCTGAGTTACGCGCACGCATTAGCGATACTTTGGGCTTTGCCGATTGGGACAGCTTTATGCAGACCCTAAATGAAAAGCGTGTCAAAGTCATTTATCAGTTTGAGCATTTAATTAAAGAAAATGAACCCGATTCTTTGCTGGAAAATTACAGTCAGCTAGAAAAACAGCTCGATGCGGTACTAGACGATCAAGCGAAAAATTTAGTGCATGAGTTCTGGTATGGACATGCCATTAAAAAACTCACCGCCAAAGCTTTACAGCGTTTAAAAACCTTTTGGCCACACTTGATTGAAGCAGTGTTGCAGTCAGAAAATCCACAAATGGCATTGATGCGTTTAATGCCACTGGTCGAATCTGTTCTGCGTCGTACCGTGTATTTGGTCATGCTGATTGAAAGCAAGGGGGCACTGCAACGCTTGGTAAAAATGGCCACAGTCAGCCCGTGGATTTGTGAAGAATTGACGCAATATCCTGTGTTGTTGGATGAATTTTTATCTATGGATTTTGAATTGCCAAAACGCAGCGATTTGGAAGATTCTTTGCGCCAACAATTGCTGCGCATTGAACTGGATGAAGTTGAAGACCTCATGCGGGTGCTACGTTTATTCAAAAAATCCAACGTATTAACAGTTGCGGCCAGCGATGTACTGGCAGAAAGCCACTTAATGAAAGTGTCAGATGCGTTAACCGATATTGCTGAAGTGACCGCAAATGCAGCCCTGCAACTGGCCTATCAGATGATTGTCAAAAAACATGGTTATCCGCTAGACAGTGAAGGGCAGCGCTGTGGTTTGGAGCATAACGCTTTTGCCATTATTGGTTATGGCAAAGTGGGTGGCATTGAACTTGGTTATGGCTCAGATTTAGACGTGGTTTTTATTCACAACATGGATGAACAAGCCGATACCGATGGCATTAAACCGATCAGTGGTTTTGAATTTGCCATGCGGGTGGCACGTAAATTTGTGTCTTTAATGACCACGCAAACCTTAGATGGTCGCGTTTATGATGTCGATACCCGTTTACGTCCTTCGGGAGATGCGGGTTTATTGGTGACCAGTTTACGGGCCTTTGAGCAATATCAACTGAAAAGTGCGTGGCTGTGGGAGCATCAGGCTTTAGTGCGTGCGCGCAGTATTGCGGGTGAGCAATGTTTACGTGACAAGTTTGAAGTGTTGCGTTGTCAGATTTTAACCCAGCCGCGAGATGAAGCTTATGTCCGCAGTGAAGTGCTGAAAATGCGTCAAAAAATGAAAGATCATTTGGGTTCATCTAAAGAGCAAAAAAAAGATGGAATTTTTCATTTAAAACAGGATGCAGGTGGTATCGTTGATATCGAATTTATGGCACAGTATGCGGTATTAGCCTGGAGTGGGTCGAATCCTGATCTCGCCCATTATTCCGACAACGTAAGAATCCTTGAAGATGCCGCAAAAACAGGTTGCTTATCCAGCGACGATGCGACAGCATTGATTCAAGCTTATCTCCGTGAACGAGCCGAAAGCCACCGCTTAGCCCTTGCAAATCAATCCATGCAAGTCAATGCTGCGGACTGGTACGATACCCGTGAGGTCGTTTGCAAGTTATGGCAAAGATTAATTGATCCGACTGCTATGTCTGCGTTGGATTAAAATGACTATTGTATAAACATTTGGAGTGTGTGCCATGAATTTGGCTGATCGTGATGGTTTTATTTGGCAAGATGGACAATTGGTTGACTGGCGTGATGCAAAAATTCACGTCTTAACGCATACCTTACACTACAGTATGGGTGTGTTTGAGGGTGTCCGCGCTTATGAAACGCCAAACGGAACTGCGATTTTCCGTCTTCAGGACCATACTAAGCGTTTGTTAAACTCTGCAAAAATCTATCAAATGAAAGTACCATTTGATCAAGCAGCTTTAGAACAGGCGCAAATTGATGTGGTACGTGAAAACAAACTTTCATCGTGCTATTTACGTCCATTAATTTGGATTGGTTCTGAAAAACTGGGTATTGCTGCAACCAATAACACCATTCATGCTGCTGTTGCGGCTTGGGGTTGGGGTGCATACTTGGGTGAAGAAGCGATGGCTAAAGGTATTCGCGTTAAAACTTCATCGTTTACGCATCATCATCCAAACGTGACCATGTGTAAAGCTAAAGCTTCTGGTAACTACACTTTGTCTATTCTTGCACACCAAGAAGTAGCGCAAGCAGGCTATGACGAAGCGATGTTGATGGATCCACAAGGTTATGTATGTCAAGGTTCTGGCGAAAACGTATTCTTAATTAAAGATGGCGTTTTACATACACCAGACATCGCAGGCGGTGCTTTAGATGGTATTACGCGTCAAACGGTGATCACCATTGCTAAAGACTTGGGATATGAGGTAGTTGAACGCCGTATTACGCGTGATGAATTCTACATTGCCGATGAAGCCTTCTTTACAGGTACAGCAGCAGAAGTTACCCCAATTCGTGAATACGATGACCGTGTGATTGGCTGTGGTTCACGTGGCCCAATTACTACTGAAATTCAAAAAACTTTCTTTGACGCAGTTCAAGGCAAGAATGACAAATATGCACATTGGTTGACTTACGTTAAATAAGTCACGCGTGTGTACCTGAGTCAACATGATTGACTCAGGTGTGATGACCCCGTTCAGGCAATAGTTTGAATGGGGTTTTATTTTGTCTGCTATTGCGTTATGAGTTAGCTAAACATCTTGCGAGGTTTATCTCTCACGTTACAGATATAGATGAATGATCAACTGTTTCTTCGTTGAGTTGGTGGTGTGCAAATTTGATCTTTTGGATAGATTCAGCCGCCCAAAACATGGCTTTTTTATAGCGAGAGGCAATCCCTGTAATTGGTGAGATTTGATGTTAAAAAACGCTCAGTCTGTTGAATGTGATAGGAGATAGTGAATCAAATACGTGAAAAGTGTAGTAAAAATTAGACTAGAAACCGAATTTTGACCATTCTTTCAAAAATAAACCCATCTAAAATGTAACAAAAGTTAAAATAAAAATGTTATTAAAGTTAAATAAAAACAATGTGTTGGTTTAAATGTAAATAAATATATATTTTTCATTATCCCTAAAATTTGGATCACAAATTTTGGGGAGTGAGCTGCTCCCTAGTTTTTTGCGATGTCATTTAAAACAGTACTTTAATCTCGTAATTTGCTGAAATTCAAAGTTTATTAAAAATTGTGTGAAATGGGGCGTATAGATGGATTTTTGTGAGAAATACCTAAAATGAAGAAACTTGCTAAGGATTGAGTTTCAATAATTCTAACGATATCTCAAGCGAGTGAATGATTAAAAAATGGTTTTTTATAAGAGTTATGGAGAAGTGACATGTCTAAATTTATTAAAACTGCTGCTGCTTTGATTGTTTTCGGAGCTTTTTCAACGGTAACAATGGCGGGTGGTAATCATCATCCTAAACCAAACCCTAAGCCAACCCCAGTATGTAACGAAGGGCCATGTACAGGAAGTATTCCAATTCAAGTGATTGTGCCTAAGCGCTGTGAGCTGAAAGTGAAAACACCAAGTATCTCATTAAAAGATGGTGCACAAGCTTCTGGTCAATTTATGGTTGGGGCGAATGCAAACTACAACTTATTGGTCGATACCGACAACCGTGTTGGTGGAGGCAAAACAACCAAATCTGCAGCCAAATCAGGTAATCATGCAGTGGGCTTAACGGTTGAAACCAAACGTGCGGGTTCACCATCTTTGATTCAGTTAAACGATCAGCAAACCAATATTGCGCCAGGCAACAATGGCTGGAGTACTTACAATGTCTTGGTTAAAAGTGACGGTGTAGGTATTTCTAAACCAGCGGGTACCTATACCGATAAATACAACATTCGAGTGTCATTCTAATTCACTTGAACGCAATCTGAATCAGTTGGCTTTACCGACAGGGTGGAGTCAACTTTTTAGTCTAAAGACAAGCGTAATCAGACATTGTTGGGGGATGCATGAAAAAATTATTGAAATATGTGCTGGTCGCAAGTTGTTTATGTGCAGAGGCAGTTTATGCAAATTTGGTGATTTCACCGACTCAAATGTATTTGGGCGATAAAGCACGACAGCGCAGTGCAACAGTAGTCATGGAAGCCACAGACCTTACTGAACCGAAAAGCTTTGAAATGTCTGCCTACAAATGGTCGCAAAATGCACAGGGTGAAGATGTGCTAGAACCAGAACAAGACATCTTAATTAATCCTAAAAACTTTGTTTTACAACCGAATGCACAACAAGTGATACGCGTAGGTTTTAGCCGACCACTTTCTAAGGAAGAAATGGCGCAAGAAAAAACTTGGCGTATTGTTTTTAAAGAAATTGCCCCTGTGGTGGAAGAAGACGCTCTCCAATTTTTATTTACGATTTCTGTTCCTTTATTTGTGGGTAAGCAAGATGCCATTCAGGTGACTGCAACCCCGCGTTATCAAAACGACCATTTGTTTTTAGAGATAGAAAATCATGCTGCATCGCATGTGCAAATTTCTTCAATCAGCATTTTAAACCAACAAAAACAACCTGTCGCAACTACTCGTGAAATGAAATATTTGTTAAATCAACAAAAGCACAGCTTTGATATGGGGCAAATCAAACTCAGTGATTTGAAAAATTACATACTCAAACTTGAAACAGATAAAAGTGAGCAAGCCATTGAGTTAAAAATGAAGGGCTAAATCATGCATAGAACTCGACTGTTTTTTGCGCTGCAATGTGTCCTGTGGGGGATACCATTACCCGCCAATGCTGCCAATACTGAAATGGCATTGAATAGTGTCTGGCTAAATGGCGTAGATCGTGTCATTGAAAGTCTAGTGTTGCAGCAGGATGGGCAACGCTATATGGAATGCGAGGTTTTGCAACAACTCGGTTTACAGCAAGACCGTTTACAAAAACACAGCGCACAAACTCAGTTCTGTTCTGTAACCACCAATGAAATTCAGTCTGAGCAAGATTTTGCGCTGCAAGCGATTAAATTAACTGTACCTGCCAGCTATTTTATAGATGCACAATTGAGCCAAACCCATGCGATTCCGTCTAAAGCAGAGTTGGGCGGTTTTTTAAATTATGATGTGCTGTATGCACGTTATGATAATTACAATGAATTAAATGGCTTGGCGGAGCTTGGTATTTTTAAAGATTACTGGATTTTTAAAAATGGCATGATGTATCGCAAAGAGGCAGAACAAGATCAAGATAAGCTGCTGCGTTTGAATACCAGTTTTGAAATAGAATTTCCATCTCGTTATCAGCGTTTAACTTTGGGTGATAACACTAGCGTTTACAATCCTTTATTAGATACATTCAGATTTGGTGGTGTGTCTTTTGGTTCAAATTTTAGCAGTTATCCAGACTTTATTTATTGGAATGTACCCACCTTAAGAGGCAGTGCTGCACTGCCATCCACCGTCGATTTATACATTAATGGCATCAATCTATATCAGCAACAAGTGACGCCTGGGCACTATACCTTAAATACGGGTGCCAATATTCAGCAGTCGGGCGAGGCGCAAGTGGTGGTGGAAGATGTATTGGGAAATCGTACCGTGCAATCTTTTCCAGTTTATGTCACCACGCAACTACTCAAACCAGGACTGAACGAATACAACTTTTCTGCAGGAAAGCTGCGTTATGACTACGACTACGTGTCGGATGATTATCGGGAGTTTTTTGGCAACCTTTATTTCAGACGTGGAATTACAGACAGCACGACTTTAGGAACCAATTTAAGTTATAGCAAAGATGTGCAGAATGTCGGGTTGCTATGGACGCAATCTCTCAGCAAATATGCCTTGTTAGATACGCATGCTGCGTCTAGCCACAGTGATTGGGGCGATGGTTATACCTTTGGCGCTTCGTTAAGCCGTAATGGAAGCCGGGTTGCACTTGGTGCAAGTCATAAATACTACAGTCCTGAATATCGTGGTTTGGGTTATAGCGATATGACACAAACAGTGGAATACGACAACTTAGCTTATGTCAGTATTTTCAATATTCCTTTCATTAATACCTTAAATGTGAACTATCTGGAGCGCCGTTATTATCCCAATGCAAATAATAGCTTTGCAGATAGTCAAATGCTTACAGTCGGTTTTTCTCGTATGTTTGGGCGTCAAACTTCACTGTCGTTTTCTTATTATAAAGATTTGAAAGTGCAGGATAGTGACGGGGCATATTTAACACTGAATTATCAATTTGACCAACGCCGCAGTGCGCAGCTTTCGCATAATTTTGATGAGCAAACCCAGTTGCGTTATGCACAGAGCAGCCTGACGCAAAATGGTGTGGATTACACTCTTGCTGTGCGTCACCAACAAACAGAAGGGGATATTGGGGTAAATGCCTATACCGCCCTGAAAATGCCGATGGGTAATTTATATTTAAGCCACGATGAAAGTGAGAGCTTTAGCTACAGTCAAGCCAATTATCAGGGTGCAGTAGTGTGGTTAGACCGTAAATGGGCCATGACCAAATATGTAGACAATGCTTTTGCTTTGGTGAATGTTGGTGATATTCCAAATGTGGAAGTACAACGTGCCTTAACACCTGTTGGTAAAACCAATCAACACGGTTATGTGTTTGTGCACGACATTGTGCCTTACGTCAATTACGACGTGTCTTTTGATCAAGACCAGTTAGATTTGTATGACAGCTTTGAATATTCAAGCCAAAAAGTGATTGGTATGAATCAACGCGGCTATAAAGTGAATTTCCCTGTTCAGCGTACAGGATTGATCATATTGCGTTTACTCACGCCCGATCAGCAGACCTTTGTGCAGGGCAGTGAAGTGTATTTAAGTGATGATGCAACCGAATTTGTACCTGTGGGCAGCGATGGAAAAGTACATTTATATGGTGTGAAAGCAGGCAGTTATACGCTGAAAGTCAAAACCAAAGGTGGAAAAGTTTGCCATAGTTCACTTGAAGTCCCTCAAATTAAAGCAGGCACTGTTCCACAAACCAGACAGTTAGATTTGATTTGTCAGTAAGTATATCAGCAGGATGATTGAGGATGAGAACATGAAAAAATTAGGGATGGTAAAAAAATTAAGTCTAGTGCTGTGTGGATGCTGGATTTGTTTTCCTGCACAGGCTTGCACCATTGGTTCAGTCAGTGAATCTTTATTGCAAATGAGTTCACAATACCGTAGCCAGACCGCAACCAGTTTTAATGTGCGCTGTGACCGTGGTTATAGCATTCAGTTCAGCAGTCGTAATTTACGTGACAAACATGGCAGCAGCTTTGTGAATAATGGTTCACACCGTTTACGCACCAGTATGAGTATTATGGGAGCAAAAACAAATTTGTGGAACACGCCTATCGCAGGGCATGTTTCTACGACAGGACATAAATACAGTGTCGCGGTACGCTTGGATGAACAACCGAGTTTGACAACGCCAGCAGGGCGTTATACCGATGAGTTGTATATTAATTTACTTTTTTAGAGGGCTTAGATGTGCGGCAGTTCCAGACAAAATGCGCCGCGGATCAGGTATTCAGCAAACAAGATATTCAGCAGGCAGGTATCCAATATCTGCTTTTTTTATCTATTTAGAGTGAATGACAGCAAACGATTTACATTAAATTTATACATAAAACTATGTGTGCAAAACTAGGTATAGGCGATCATCGAGTTGTTAAAAAAATGACAAATGTGTCACCAAAGCATCATATTACTGCAATGCAGCTGCTCTATGCTAGCAAGCATAAAATAAGAATTGAGCAAAAAGGCGATGAGCAATGTATTGGCAAAGCAGAGCAGTAAATTAGAGCGTTACAGCGATGCATTTAAATTTCATTTCAAACAAGATCAAAAACAAAAAAGCAGCCAGCCTACCTCTGAACTCTCAGACCTTGTCCGCCCACGTTTAAAAATTGCCCTTGTAACAGAAACTTGGCCACCTGAAATTAATGGTGTGGCACGTTCATTGTTGCAGCTTTGCAAAGGATTGCAGGAACTTGGACACAAAATTTTATTGATTCGCCCTGAACAAAAACAAGCCTGCACTCAATTCCAACCGTATCAAGAATGTCTGGTAAAAGCACAAGCCATTCCTAAATATCATAATTTACAATTTGGCTGGCCGCAGTGGTCTAAACTTTCGCAGGCTTTAGATGAGTTTCAACCTGATGTGGTGCATATCGTCACTGAAGGCCCTTTAGGGCTTGCCAGTTTACATATTGCAAAATCAAAAAATATTCCAGTATCAAGTGGTTTTCACTCCGCATTTCAAGATTTTAGCCGTTTTTTCGATTTGGCATTTTTACTCAAGCCAATTCAGCACTATCTAAAATGGTTTCATAACAATACCTCGCTGACGTGTGTGCCAAGTAGCCATACTGAAAAATCATTGCGTCAGTTTGGTGTGCAAGGGCCTTTGGTGGTGGTTGGGCGTGGTGTCGATGTTGAATATTTTTCACCAGATTTTCGTTCTACCCAACTGCGAGCAAGCTGGGGTGCGAGTGAAAATACGCGGGTGATGTTGTATGTAGGGCGTTTATCACCTGAAAAAGAAGTCAATCTTATTATTAATGCCTATCAGCGTATGCCAAAAAATACCGAACAGCCTGTGAAATTGGTGATTGTTGGAGATGGGCCAGACCGTGAACGTTTAGAAGCCATGAACGCTCAGGGAGATATCATTTTTACAGGTAGTTTAAGTGGCACAGCACTTGCACAAGCCTATGCCAGTGCCGATGTGTTTGCTTTTGCCAGTCAGGTCGAAACCTTTGGCAATGTCGTGTTAGAAGCTATGGCCAGTGGCTTGCCTGTCATTGCTTATGACTATGCTTGCGCACGTTTACATCTAAAACCGAATGAAACAGGCTGGTTGAGTCCACTCGGTCAGCCAGAAGATTTGGTCGGTCATATCCACCGACTTCCCGATCTTACAACCCTTAGACAGATGGGCGAACACGCCCGCAAAGCGACTTTAAATATTGGCTGGCAGTATCCAGTCCAACAATTTGAGCAGGCGTTATATCTGGTGGCGAAGGAGCTACACATGCCATCTTAGCTATACGCCAAAGAGGAGAGAACTGATGAAGTTTAAAAATGCAAAAATAAGAATGCTGGATCTCGACTTAAAAGGCTGTTTGTATCTTAACCATTTTTCCCACTCTCAGCGGGTGGCACAATTTTTTAAAGTTATTAGCCGTTTGGGCGATGGTGTGTTCTGGTATGTCATGCTCGCAAGTGCATGGATGATGCAGGGCATTGGTTATAGTTTACAAATTATTTATCTGTTGTTAGGCGGATCTGTCGGCACAGGTATTTATAAATATTTAAAACAAAAAACCGTCCGTCCACGTCCGTATCAGGTACACCAAGTGATCCGTTTGGGTGAACGTCCCTTAGATCATTTTAGCTTCCCATCAGGTCACACTTTGCATGCAGTCATGACCACAACGGTTTTGGGTTATATCCAGCCAGTATTGTTGATGTTGATGTTGCCCTTTACGATTTTGGTGGCCGTTTCCCGTATGATTTTAGGCTTGCACTATCCAAGTGATGTGGCCGTCGGGGCGATGATTGGAGGGGCTGTAGCGAGTGCGATTATTTTGGCTGCACCTTATGTAAATATTGTTTTATAAGTGGTTTGTATCTCAAGTTTATATTAAGAACTTGAGTATGAATTTATTGATTAGAGGGCTAAAGAGTTATAACGGAGTCCTATTAATTACGGTCAAACAGTTGGATAAACCTTCGGTTCGACCTACTTTACTACACATATTTTCATTCAGCAAAATGAGAAGCTGAGTGTTTCGCGAGAACATCATCTTGCGGAGTAACGCTACTCATCATAAAAGCGATTTTCCATATTTGGATTACTGCTCCATTGTTGACTTGCGCTGCAAACAAAGCAGTGCTTGTTTTTGCTCAGGTTGTGGATGACGTTTCCGAGTATCAGATGTATGTGATTGAGTACCATTAAGTATGGTTTTATGTGTGTAAATCATATTTGAAAAGTTATAGATCAGATACAGAAAGGCAGGCAGCTTTGGTGAAATTTGTTAAAGTAGTCGCTGTCTTAAATAGAATAGGGAATACACATGGGTTTACGTTGGACAGATAGCATCGACATTGCGATTGAATTATATGAAGCACATCCCGATGTGGATCCACAATGGATTCGTTTTACCGATTTACACGCGTGGGTCTGCGCTTTACCTGAGTTTGAAGATAACCCAGAAAAATCGACAGAAGGTTTGTTAGAAGCCATTCAAATGGCGTGGATTGACGAAGCACGTTAAAAATAGTGCTGTGAAGCCAGACGGATTTATCCGATGTCGATCTGCATAATTTGCTTCATATCGAAAAAAGCAATTTTTTTACACATCAAAAGCAGAAAACAGCCCATTATTCGGTATAATGCGGCAAAATTTTCGCGTCAACATTGACTTAAGGAGCCAATCATGGCTATTGAACGTACTTTATCTATCGTAAAACCAGATGCAGTTGCTAAAAACCACATCGGTGACATCTTTGCTCGTTTCGAAAAAGCTGGTCTTAAAATCGTTGCGACTAAAATGAAACACCTTTCTCAAGCTGAAGCTGAAGGCTTCTACGCTGAGCACAAAGAACGTGGTTTCTTTGGTGACCTAGTTGCGTTCATGACTTCTGGTCCAGTCGTTGTTTCAGTTCTTGAAGGTGAAAACGCAGTTCTTGCTCACCGTGAAATTTTAGGTGCAACAAACCCTAAAGAAGCTGCACCTGGTACAATCCGTGCAGATTTCGCTGTAAGCATCGATGAAAACGCTGCTCACGGTTCAGACTCAGTTGCATCTGCAGAGCGTGAAGTAAACTACTTCTTTGCTCAAACTGAAGTTTGCCCACGTACTCGTTAATACGCAGTATTCAAACCAGATAAGTGTTATTATGCTTATCTGGTTTTTTATTCTCCGATTTTTATTTTCTGAATAAACCTTTGCTCACCTCTTGAGCTTCTCCTTTCATCTTTAGACATGGTTTAGGTATACACACATGAGTACAGAAGTCCTCGCTGCATCTGCAACAGATGTTCAGCAAGCATCTGCGTCCGCTCCTGCACAGTCTGCGACTGCAGAGAAAGTGAATCTCCTTGGCATGTCACGTCCACAAATGGAAAAATTCTTTGAAGATTTAGGCGAGAAGAAATTCCGTGCAGGGCAGGTGATGAAATGGATTCACCAGTTTTTTGTTACAGATTTTGCTGAAATGACCAATATTTCAGGCAAGTTACGTGAAAAACTGGAAAAGATTTGTGAAATTAAAGCGCCTGAAGTGGTGCATAAAAATTATTCTAAAGACGGTACCCGTAAGTGGGTATTCCGTGTGGGTGATGGTGAAGGCTCATTGGTCGAAACCGTTCTGATTCCTGCCGAAGATAAAACTGGCTCACGTAAAACCCTGTGTATTTCATCGCAAGTGGGTTGTGCACTGGACTGTTCATTTTGTTCTACGGGTAAACAAGGTTTTCAGCGTGACCTAACCCAAGCCGAAATTATTGGTCAGTTGTGGATGGCAAACTATTCCTATATGGAAGATGTGCCTGTGATTGAACGTGAGCGTTCTGTGACCAACGTGGTGATGATGGGTATGGGCGAACCGTTGTTGAATTACGATGCCGTCTTGAACGCCATGCGCATTATGCTAGATGACTTTGCTTATGGCATGTCTAAGCGTCGTGTGACTTTATCGACTTCGGGTGTTGTACCTAAAATTGACCAATTGGCACAAGATATTGATGTGGCTTTGGCAATTTCTTTGCACGCCACCAATAACGAACTGCGTGATGAACTTGTTCCAATCAATAAAAAATATCCATTGGAACAATTAATCGCAGCTTGTCAGCGTTATATTGGCAAAGATGGCAACGAAAGTGCGCGTAAACACGTGACCATTGAATATGTCATGTTAGATGGTGTAAATGACCATCCTGAACATGCGCAGCAAATGATTAAGCTACTCAAGAACCTGCCAAGCAAGATTAATTTGATTCCATTTAACCCATTTCCGCACGCGCCGTATGGACGTTCAAGCCGAAATCGAATTATTTCTTTCCAAAAAACTTTGTCTGATGCAGGTTTTGTGTGTACGATTCGTCAGACACGTGGTGATGATATTGATGCTGCGTGTGGGCAATTGGTCGGACAAGTGGCAGACCGCACCCGCCGTGCCGAACAGTGGAAAAAGAAAGTTGCAGCGCAAAATGAAATCATACGCTCGCAAGGATAATGACTTGTATAGATAACTAACTTGCATCGAACGAAGACGCAAAGGGGATGTCCATTGAATAAGCCTGTATTTAAAATCGCACAAATTACAACTGTTTGTATTTCGGCAATTTTTGCTGCAGCTTGTCAAACCACAGCTCCAACCTTAGGGCAAAAAGACCCTGAAAAAGCGGTGCAAGTACGTACGCAGTTGGCAGCAGAATACTTAAAAAATGGCGATTTAGACTCAGCCAAACGCGCACTTGATCAAGCTTTGGAAAGCGATTCACGTGATTCCACCGCTAATATGATGATGGGCGTGTTGCTGCAACAAGAAGGCAGCAAGCTGAATTTAGAAAAAGCCGATGCGTATTTTAAGCGTGCCATTGCCGCTGACCCAAAAAATGCACAAGCGCGTAACAACTATGGTACGTATTTATATCAAGTAGAACGCTATAATGATGCGATTGAGCAGCTCAGTATTGCAGGTGCAACACTGGGTTATGATCAACGCTTTAGAGCATTGGAAAATGTAGGTCGTATTTACTTGAAATTAGGCGATATAGAGAATGCCGAAAAGTCATTCAAACAAGCCTTGCAAGCCAATCGCGATTCTTATGTTTCAATGTTAGAGTTGTCGGAAATTTTATATTTAAGACAACAATTTGCACCCGCGCGACAATTGTATGAACAATTTGTACGTGCTGTGGGGCAAAAAAATCAGGGTGCGCGTGCCTTATGGATTGGGATTCGTTTAGCACGTGCCAATGGCGATCAATTGGGAACTCAGGTTTTAGTGAACCAGCTGCGTGCATTATTTCCCAATAGCCAAGAATACCAACGTTATTTGCAATTACAGTACAGTACTGAGGCCGTATGGAAGTAAATCCTAATTCACCGCAACCCACACAGGGGACAACGCCTGTACCCCATGCATTAGGAAATGTTCAACGTCCAGGTGAGTACCTTCGTCAAATTCGCGTCAATCAAAAACGCGAACTGGATGATGTTTCAAAAGATTTGAAAATTCCATTAAAAACGCTGATGGCGCTAGAGCAAGACGAATATACCGCTTTGCCTGAAGCGACCTTTATTAAAGGTTATTATCGTACCTATGCCAAATATTTACAGGTCGATGCTTCAGCCATTATTCAGCGTTTTGATGAAATTTATGCCAACGATACAGGGTTGTTGCCAAATCACGCCTTGAACAATTCACCCATCAAAATTATGGGAAAACTGCCAGGCTCTAACCGCGATCGCAATAAAAAGTGGCTCACACGTATCGCTGTGATTGTGGCGGTATTGCTGTTGTTGTGGGCATTGGTCGCGCTAATTCAAAACTGGATGTCGTCTGGTCAAGAGGGTGCAGAACCTGAAATTGCAGTACTGCAATCCGATGTGCAAATCATTTCTGACAATGCGACAGGCAGCACGCCTGCACTTGCTTCGGGCGATCAGCTGAATTTGCAATTTGCTCGTCCAACTTCAGTGCATATTGTTGACTCTGCTGGCAATGTTTTAGCGACAGGACGTCAAGCCTCTACTTTAAATTTACAAGGCGAAGCCCCATTTCAAATTCGCTTAGATGATGCGACTGCTGTGTCATTAAGTTTGAACAATGAGTCGATTTCATTATCGCCATATACTGTGAACGGAAAAGCAGAATTCCGTTTATCTCGATAATGCAGCAAGGTAGAGCGATATCATGATTGTAAATCCAATTCAACGCCGTCCGACCCGTAAAATCCGTGTGGGTTCTGTCTATGTGGGTGGTGATGCGCCCATCAGCATCCAAAGTATGACCAATACAGAAACCTGTGATGTTGCTGCAACTGTGGCGCAAATTCAGCGTTGTGTAGATGCGGGCGTAGACATCATGCGTGTTTCTGTACCAACCATGGAAGCCGCAGCTGCATTTGGTGAAATTCGTAAGCAAGTATCTGTGCCGTTGGTGGCAGACATTCACTTTGACTATAAAATTGCATTGGCAGTTGCCGATGCGGGTGCAGACTGTTTGCGGATTAACCCGGGTAATATTGGTTCGGAAGCCAAGATTCGTGAAGTGGTGGCTGCTGCCAAACATCATGATATTTCTATGCGAATTGGTGTGAATGCAGGATCGCTGGAAAAAGATATTCAGAAAAAATATGGCGAGCCGACAGGTGCAGCATTGCTGGAATCTGCTATGCGTCATATTGATATTTTAGACCGTCTAGATTTTCAGGAATTTAAAGTTTCAGTCAAAGCATCGAATGTGTTTTTAACCATGGATGCTTATCGTTTGTTATCACAACAAATTGATAATCCATTACATTTGGGCGTAACTGAAGCAGGTATTTACCGTACAGGTACCGTAAAATCTGCAATTGCTTTGGGCGGTCTGCTCATGGAAGGCATTGGCGATACCATGCGTATTTCACTTGCGGCAGAACCTGAAGATGAAGTTAAAATCGGTTTTGATATTCTAAAATCTTTAGGTTTACGCTCTAACGGGATTAACTTTATTGCCTGCCCAAGCTGTTCACGTCAGGAATTTAACGTCATTTCTGTAATGCAGGCATTGGAGGAGCGTTTGGAAGATATTCGTACTCCAATGGATGTATCGGTCATTGGTTGTAAAGTGAATGGCCCAGGCGAAGCTAAAGAAGCTGATATTGGTGTGGTGGGCGCAAGTCCGCGTTCATTGGTTTATCGTAATGGTGAAAAGAGCCATTTAATTGATACCAATCAACTCGTTGATGAAATCGAAAGCATGGTTCGTCAGCGTGTTACAGAGCTTGAACAAGCTAAATCTAAAGAGATTATTCGTACAAATTTTTCTGAGTAAGTCATGAGTTCAATTGTTGCAATTAAAGGTTTTAATGACATTCTTCCAACGCAAACACCTGCGTGGAGACGTCTAGAGCAACATTTAGCATCTTTAATGGATGCTTATGGTTATCAACAAATTCGTTTGCCAATGGTTGAGCAAACCAATTTGTTTAAGCGTTCAATTGGTGATGCGACCGATATTGTTGAAAAAGAAATGTACACATTCTTAGACAAGGGTAATCCGCCTGAGTCTTTGACTTTGCGTCCTGAAGGAACTGCGGGTTGTGTACGTGCCATGTTAGAGCACAATTTGCTACGTGGTGCGACACCGCGCGTGTGGTATATCGGCCCAATGTTTCGTTATGAAAAACCGCAAAAAGGTCGTTATCGTCAATTCCACCAATTTGGTGTAGAAACTTTTGGCGTTGCAACACCAGATATGGATGCCGAACTTATTTTAATGACTGCGCGTTTATGGAAACGTATGGGCGTTGCCGATAAAGTTCGCTTAGAGTTGAATACGCTGGGTGAGTCGGATGAGCGCGCAGCGTATCGTGCCGCTTTGGTTGAGTTTTTGGAAGCGCACAAAGCCGATTTAGATGAAGATTCACAGCGTCGTTTAAGTACTAACCCACTGCGTATTTTGGACTCGAAAGATGCTAAAACGCAAAGCATCCTAGAAAATGCTCCAAAATTGCATGATTTTATGGGTGAAGATACGCTGAATCACTTTGCTCAATTACAGCAGTATTTAACCGATGCAGGCATTGAGTTTGTGATTAATCAAAAACTGGTACGCGGTTTAGATTATTACAATAAAACCGTTTTTGAATGGACAACCACGCATTTAGGTTCGCAAGGCACAGTTTGTGCAGGCGGGCGCTATGATGGTTTGGTTGGGCAGTTGAAAGGTAAAGCAGATCAGTCTGTACCTGCTGTGGGCTTTGCCATGGGCATTGAGCGTTTATTGTTGTTGCTTGAACAAGTCGAAGACAATACGCCTGTACGTGATTGTGAAGTGTTCTTGTTGGCAGATCCAACAACTCAAGGAAAGGCGTTGGTTTTAGCTGAGCAAATTCGTGACCAATTGGAACAAGCGGGCAGTCAGATTCGCTTAAAAGTTGGTTCACAAGGCTCAATGAAAAGCCAAATGAAAAAAGCCGATCAATCAGGTGCAATCTATGCCTTGATTTTTGGTGAGCGCGAAACGGAAGCACAGCAATTGGCAGTGAAAACCTTGGCAACTGCTGAGCAAACGACTGTTGCAGTGACCGAAATTGTGCCTTTCATCATTGAAAAATTTTCTTCACAATAAGCCAAATAACATAAGGAAAAGGGTAATCCAATGAGCGCATTGAGTGATGACGAACAACTTGATAGTTTAAAATCGTTTGCGAAAAAATATGGTTCAGCCATGATTAGCGGGATTTTAATTGCGTTGATTGCCTTTTTCGGATGGCAATATTGGCAGAAAAAAACCTTGGCAGAGCAGCAAATGAATACTGCTAAAGTGCAACAACTGATGGATGATGCACGTACAGCAGAAGGCAATCCAGATGCCTTCAGTCAATTGTCTGCAACTGCCGATAAAATTGTGAAAGAAGCCCCTGATTCTGCGCAAGCTATTCAAACTCAATTCTTAATGGCTAAACTCGCTTACGATCAGCAAGATTTTGCTGCCGCAGAAAAAGCCTTAAAGAAAGTTGAAAACTCTAAAGTAAAAGACCAAGGCTTAGTGCAATTGGTTAAGTTGCGTTTGGCTTATGCACAGTTGGCGCAAAAGAAATACGATGAAGCTATTCAAAGTTTGGCCGCGGTGACTGATCCTGCATTTAAAGCGACTGCAGATGAAGCGCGTGGCGATGTTTATGTCGCGAAAAATGACCGTGAAAATGCCAAAAAAGCGTATCAAAGTGCATGGGATACTTTGGTGGAACGTAAACAAGAACGTCAAATTTTACAAATAAAACTCGAAAGTGTTGGTGTTTTGGTGGATGATCCTGAAATTGAACGCCCAGTATTAGACACACAAGTGGATGAGAGCTAATGAATAGAAAGTATAAAATACCGTTTGCACTGACCGTTTTAACCCTCGCTTTAGTGGGGTGTTCTACCAATAAAATTAAAGTTGCAGAAGTTAAGCCAAATCCACTGCCAAAACTTGAGCAAGCACAAAGTCTAGTTCCTGTATTTTCACAAAGCGTTGCATCGACTACATCAGCCGATCCACTACGCCTGCAATTAGATGCCGAAAACGGGGTAATTTATACTGTTGATCCTAAAGGTGAGATGGCAGCCTATCAAGGCAAGCAACGTCTTTGGCAAAAACAAGTGTCTAAGCAAGGCTTAACTGCAGGTGTCAATGCTGCTGATGGCATTGTGGTTGCAGGAAACAGTAAAGGACAATTGTTTGCTTTAGATCAGCAAACAGGTGAGCAAAAGTGGGTTGCACAGTTAACAGGTGCAATTCTTGCACCATCGTTAATTCAGGCGGGTCGTGTGGTGACTGTAAGTAATGACGGCACGGTATATGCACACAATGCCGAAACAGGTCAATTGGTTTGGACTTACAACTTGCCAAACGTGCAATTTAGCTTACGTGGTATGGCAGCACCTGTGGCGCTCGATTCACGTACTGTGCTAATTGCTTCTGCAAATGCCTATGTCTATGCACTGGATATTGTGACAGGTGTACCACGTATGCAGCGCCGTGTTGCCATTAGTGAAGGTCGTTCAGACATTCAACGCTTAAATGATATTGATGGCGACCCAGTGGTTGCAGGTCAATTCTTGGTGACCACAAGCTATCAAGGTCAGGTCACTGTATTGGACTTAGCTTCACAACAAGTGATTTGGAGTGAAGATGCAAGCAGTACCAAACGCCCAGAAGTTGCGGGGAATGGTGTATTTGTCAGCACTGCAGATGGCAAAATTGCAGCTTACGAAATCACATCAGGACAAGCACTTTGGGAAAATGACAGTTTACTCAACCGTCGTTTATCTAATCCTGTATTGTTTGGACAATATTTAGTGGTCGGTGATTTAGATGGTGTCTTACACCTTATTGATCCAAGCTCAGGGCAACTGGTTGGACGTTCAAAAACCAATGGCGAAGTCCGTTCATTGCGTGTAATTGACAATCAACTCTATGTCGCAACGCAAAAGGGCGCATTAAGCGTTTGGCAGAACCGCTAATTTTGTTCTGACTTTTATGCTAAAATAGTTGTCCGTATTTTTACGCGGGGTAATTGAATCATCAATGCCCCGTGTTTTTATTTAATAGAGTGGTCGATGTTTTCTCTGTCGTTTGCGTGGTCGCAACGCTGAACCCAACATCCATACTCTGTTCTTTCTTCCACAGTTTCGGATGTACAGACCATTGAAACTGACTGATCTTGAATAAAGGTTAATCTATGAAACCCGTAATTGCGCTCATTGGTCGTCCGAACGTCGGAAAATCAACGCTGTTTAACCAGATTACCAAGAGCCGTGATGCACTTGTTGCTGACTTTGCAGGTCTGACACGTGACCGCAAATATGGTGATGCAACCTATCAAAATAAATCTTTCATTGTGGTCGATACTGGCGGTATTGGCGAAAGTGAAGGTGGCATCGACTCTTACATGGCTGAACAATCTAAAACAGCCATTCACGAAGCCGATATGATCATTTTTGTGGTCGATGCACGTGCAGGCTTGTTGGCATCGGATGAGCAAATTGCGCGTGAATTGCGTACTTTGGGCAAAAAAGTATTCTTGGTGGCGAACAAAGTAGATGGCGTACATGCCGAAGCCGCTTTGGTTGAGTTCTTTAAGCTGGGTATGGGCGAGCCATTGCAAGTGGCTGCCAGTCATGGTCGAGGCGTTCAGCAAATGCTGGAAGACGTTTTGGCAGATGTTCCTGAAGATGAAAACCCAGATGCACACGATCAAGACACAGGTTTGCGTTTAGCCATTATTGGACGTCCAAACGTGGGTAAATCGACACTGGTCAATCGTTTATTGGGCGAAGAACGTGTAGTGGCATACGATCAGCCGGGTACGACACGTGACTCAGTCTATATTCCGTTTGAGCGTAATGAACGTAAATACACCTTAATTGATACTGCAGGTGTGCGTCGTAAAGGTAAGGTCGATGAAATGATCGAGAAATTCTCGATTGTGAAAACCTTGCAAGCCATGAAAGATGCACACGTGGTGGTGATTGTGGTGGATGCGCGTGATGGTATTGTCGAGCAAGATTTACACTTAATTGGTTATGCGCTTGAAGCAGGGCGTGCCATGGTGATCGCGATTAACAAATGGGACAATATGTCCGAATATGATCGCAAACAATGTAAGTTAGATGTTGAGCGTCGTTTTGACTTTATTCCATGGGCAAAAATCCACCTAATTTCTGCCTTGCATGGTACAGGCGTGGGTGACTTATATCCATCTATCCACCGTGCGTATGAGTCATCGCACTTAAAAGTGTCACCTGCCAAATTGACGCAAATTTTGAATGACGCAACAGATGCACACCATCCACCTAAAGTGCAAGGTCGCGCTATTAAAATGCGTTATGCACACATGGGTGGACAGAACCCGCCAACCATCGTGATTCATGGTAATAAGGTCGATAAAACTCCTGCAGATTACCGTCGTTATTTAGAAAACGTGTTCCGTAAAGTCTATAAGCTAGAAGGTACACCTGTAAAAATTGAATTTAAAACCTCTGAAAACCCATTTGAAGGGCGTAAGTCACAAGTGGATGAGCGTACTGCGGCACGTCGTCGTCGTTATGTGCAGAAGTTTAAGAAAGCCGAGAAGAAGTTTAAGCGAGGCTAAGGCTTAAACTTTGACGTGTTTAATAAAAAATC
Organism: Acinetobacter sp. YH12131; assembly: GCF_013418635.1. Taxonomy (NCBI): domain Bacteria; kingdom Pseudomonadati; phylum Pseudomonadota; class Gammaproteobacteria; order Moraxellales; family Moraxellaceae; genus Acinetobacter; species Acinetobacter sp. YH12131. Next base: position 50,248 of record NZ_VPBQ01000009.1, on the reverse strand, counting down.
CCGAATGTAAATTCGGGATTTTTTTTTGAGCAACTTAATTTAAATATAGATAGATGTAGAATTAATGACGCTTCGCCAACAAGCTATTCGACAGACGATTTAACCATTGTGGGCTAATACTCGAAAGTTGCATTAGGGTTTTGGCTTTTAAACCGACCGCACGATGCGTATTGGTCAGAATCGAATCTTTAACCGTCGCTTGTTGATACACCACCTGGGCGACATCTTCTGTCGATAAATGCACGCCCATGTTTTGAATGGTGGCTGCATCCATATCTTTCACCATTGCAGTTTGTACAAATAGCGGCATGACATCTAAGACCCGAATGCCGTATTTTTGCCACTCTATATCTAAACCTTCCGTAATGCCACGTACTGCAAATTTGGAAGCAGAATAAGAAATTAAATCGGCTTGTCCATAAATCGCAGATGCCGAAGACAGGTTAATCACCCGTGCAAAACTTGCTTGTTTTAAATAAGGCAAAGCCGCATGACAACCGTTTAATACACCATTCACATTCACTGCCATAGTCCGATGATGCGCTTCTATGGGTGTGTCTTCAAATGCGCCTGAGTAGAGAATTCCTGCATTATTCACCAAAATATTCAATTCACCTGCCCATTGGCAAAAATCGGATAACGCAGCTTGCCAACTGGCATAGTCTGCTACATCAAGCAAACCTGCATGTGCACGCTCACCCAATTGTTCTGCTAATTGCTGTGCTTGTGCGAGATGAATATCATAAATACCGACACGGTAACCTTGCCGATAAAACAATTGTGCGATTGCCGCACCAATGCCTTGTGCAGCGCCACTAATCAAGATACTGTGCATTTGAACTTGCTCCCTGATGTTATTTTTGTTGTGCATATCGTCCTTGCCATCTGAGCATAACAAAAAAATGGTGCATTCGTGCAATAAATTGAAATAAGGAACAACCCATGCAGCAATTGCTTTCAATCATGCAACAGTTACGTCAACAATGCCCGTGGGATCAAAAACAAACCCCAGAAAGTTTGACTCAATACGCAATTGAAGAAGCTTATGAAGTTGAAGCGGCAGTGCGTTCAGGCAAGGTAGATGATGTACGTGATGAGCTGGGTGATTTGTTGTTGCAAGTGGTGTTTCAGGCACAAATGTATAGCGAGCAAGGTGCATTTGATTTTCAAGATGTGGTACAAGCCATTTGCGATAAATTAATTCGTCGGCATCCACATGTGTTTCAGGCAGAACAGTTTGCGCAGCTTAGCGCAGAAGATGTCGCTGCCTTATGGAAAACCATCAAACAACAAGAAAAACAGGGTAAAGCAAAGTCACGTTTAGATGAGGTGAAACATGCACCCGCTTTGGTGCAGGCACAGCAAATTCAGCAGCATGCGGCACAATTGGGCTTTGACTTTCATACCGTGCAAGATGCGTATGGCAAGTTAGAAGAAGAATTGCAAGAATTACAACAGGCGATTCAACAGCAACAATCCGATGAAATACAGGATGAGTTAGGGGATTGTTTGTTTTCTTTAATCAATGTTGGGCGTAAACTTGGCGTGTCCAGTGAGTTGGCATTATTGGGCACAATTCATAAATTTAGAACACGCTTTGCTTACATTGAAGATCAGGCCGAATTACAACAAAAAACAATAGAAGATATGACTTTAGAAGAAATGGATCAACTTTGGGAGCAGGCAAAACAACAATTAAAATGACAGGTTTTGCGGCAACATGAATATATCGCAGCAATTAAAAGTTTCTTTTCGCTTTTTTTCTTTCGGATGGCAGTACTGGCTTGCATTGCTGTTATGCGGTATCAGTGTATGGACTACAGCACAAAATGTGCAATCTAAGCCTGCGCAGGTGGGTGGGCACAGCTATGATCAAAACTATTTAAAATGGAAAGCGCAGCAAGCCGCGCAAGATCAGCGTTTAAGTGCGGCTCAAACCACATCATCAAGCGCAGAACATTATTTAGCACGTCCTACTCAGCAAAGTGCGCATACAAATCAAGTGCGTTTAAATAGCGCTTCACTAGAACAATTGCAGCAATTGTCTGGGGTGGGCATGAAAAAAGCACAAGCGATTGTGGAATACCGAAAACAAAATGGAAAATTCCAAAGTATTGAAGAACTTCAGCAAGTCAAAGGGATTGGGTCTGCCTTATTTGCCAAGAATAAACACAAGTTGGCATTGTAGCTGCAAGCAGAATTTTAGCACTGCACATTGCAAAATTAGCATGTGAATCAAATTGCCCTTTGATTGTGTTAGAGATATGATTAGCGACATCTTATCTGTTTTACGTTCAGACGTAGGAGACAGCGTCTTTTGCAAACTTTGCGCGCGTCAAAATGTGGTTTATCTACCGCTCAATTACCTTCTTCCATTTTAGATGTTCTAGATGCTTTAACCAAAGCAGGCTATGAAGCCTATATCGTCGGTGGTGGAGTTCGTGACTTAATGTTAGGGCTAAATCCGAAGGATTTTGATGCCGTAACCAATGCCACACCCTCACAAGTGAAAGAAGTTTTCGGACGACGTTGCCGAATTATTGGACGACGTTTTGAGCTGGCGCATGTCTATGCAGGGCGTGAACTAATTGAAGTGGCCACTTTCCGTGCGCCACCGAAAAAAGCTGTGACTTCTGCGGCGGGGATGATTCTGCGCGATAATAACTGGGGCACAATCGAGCAAGATTTTGCCCGTCGTGACTTTTCAATCAATGCGTTGTATTACCAGCCACGCAAAGGCATCGTGTTAGATTTTTGCAATGCCGTAGATGATATAAAGCACAGAAACTTGCGTTTATTGGGCGATCCAACTTTACGTTTTGAAGAAGACCCAGTGCGTATGCTGCGTACTTTGCGTTTTGCTGCCAAATTAAATTTCAATATTGATCCAAAAATTCTTAAAATTTTTACGCCTGAAATGACGCAGTTATTGCGTGATGTATCGCCACACCGTTTATATGATGAGTCGCAAAAACTCTTTACGATGGGACATTTAAATAAAGTCCTGCCGATGTTGATTGAGTTTGGTATTTGGCGTCAGTTATTTGCCGACATCAAGCCAGACATCAACTCATTTATTGAACGTGCAGCAAAAAATACCGATCAACGGATTACGATTGGTAAAACCATCAACCCTGCATTTTTCTATGCGGTGCTGTTGTGGCAACCGTTTTTAGAGCGTTGTGACTTTTATCTTTCTAAAGGTGTGGTGGCAGCCGAAGCGCGAGCCCAAGCAGGTTTAGATGTACTGAAACGTCAGGCGACACGTACCATTATTCCTCGTTTTGCTGAAACTTTTATTCGTGAAGTTTGGGAAATGCAAACCCGTTTATTGCAACCGAAACCACAGCAAATTGAAGCATTGTCTGGGCATGCGCGTTTCCGTGCAGGTTTTGACTTTTTATTACTGCGTGAAAAAGCAGGCGATAGCTCGACTTTAGGAATGGGTCAGTGGTGGGATGCCTACCAGCTTATGAGCACCGATGAAAAAGAACGTGCGATTGCCCAATATAACCGATTACGTGCCAAGAGCCGCCGTAAAACAGCGCAAGAACCTGTTGATGTGGCACCAGCAACACATGCTGCCGATATGCAGATTGAACCCTTGGTGAATGAGCCTGAGCCTCGTAGTCGACGTGCGCGTAAAGCCAAACAGTATGAAGAAAATCGGGCGCAATTGACTGCTACAGCAAACGGTTCAGGTATTGGTGCAGATCATCCGATTTTAAAACGTAAACGTGTGCAACGTGATTTAAGCCAAGTGATTTTTGGGCCAACACAATGAGCAACATCACCTATATTGGTTTAGGCAGTAATTTGGGCGATTCGCGTCAAATTTTGACTGAAGCGGTGCAAAAACTGGCAACTTTGGGGCAAGTGCAGACTTCTAAACTGTATCAAAGCCCACCCATGGGACCACAAGATCAGCCTAATTATTTGAATGCTGTGGTACGTTTAGATACCGAACTTGAAGCCTTGGCATTGTTAGATGAATTACAGCGTTTTGAACAAGAGTCAGGTCGGGTACGTTTACGCCATTGGGGTGAGCGTACGCTAGATTTAGACTTGTTGATTTATGCTGATGCCAACATTCAAAATGAACGTCTGACTGTACCGCATGTGGGGGTGTTAGAACGTGATTTTGTCGTCATCCCGTTGTTAGATTTGGATGCTAACTTAAGCGTTAAGGGACAATTATTAAAACACTCGCCATTGCTTGAACATCCGAGCTTAACTGTTGTAGATGCCAGCAATTGGGCAGGGCTATAAAGTTTTAAATTAAGCATGCGTGATGCTTTTTCCATAGAGGAATATTTTCATGATTAGTTTAAGTGACCTAAGAAAATTTAAAGCGGAAGGTCGAAAATTCTCCTGCCTGACTTGCTATGATGCAAGCATGGCGAAAGCAATGGAAATTGCTGAAATTGATACGATTTTAATTGGCGATTCTTTGGGTATGTCTATTCAGGGGCGTGACTCAACCTTGCCTGTTAGCGTGGCGGATATGGCTTATCACACTGCGGCGGTACGTCGTGGTAATCAACATGCCTTTATTTTGACTGACTTGCCATTTATGAGTTATGCCACCTTAAATGATGCATTGCAAAGCTCGAAAGAAGTGATGCAAGCGGGTGCGCAAATGGTCAAAATGGAAGGTGGTGCATGGCTCAGCGAAACCGTTGCAACACTGACCCGTAATGGTATTCCTGTCTGTGTACATTTAGGTTTAACACCACAATCGGTGCATGTATTTGGCGGTTATAAATTACAGGCACGTACCCGCGAAGCTGCAGATAAACTGATTGCTGACTGTAAAGCTGTGGTAGAAGCAGGCGCGGCGATTCTGTTACTAGAATGTGTGCCAGCACAGCTAGGTCAAGAAATTTCTGCCTTGTTCCCTGAAATTCCAGTGATTGGGATTGGTGCAGGTGCAGACACTGACGGTCAGGTACTAGTGGTGCAAGACATGCTGGGGCTGACTTTTGGTCGTGTCGCAAAATTTGTACGTAACTTTATGAAAGAACAAGCGGGTGAAACTGCCATTTTGGATGCATTTAAAGCCTATCATGCTGCAGTTCAAGATGGTTCTTTCCCTGCACGTGAACAAACTTTCCAAGTCGAGTTGTAATATGAAAACTGAAACCACAATTCAAGGCTTAGCGGCTTCATTACAGCCTGCACGCGCTGCGCGTAAAACCATTGGTTTTGTTCCGACTATGGGCAATTTGCACGAAGGGCATTTGACCTTGGTGCGCGAAGCGAAAAAAATATGTGATGTGGTGGTGGTCAGTATTTTTGTCAATCCAATTCAATTTGGCCCTAATGAAGACTTTGACAGTTATCCGCGAACTTTAGACCAAGACAGTCAATTGTTGGCAGAAGTCGGTTGTGACATTATTTTTGCGCCTTCAGTTGAGCAAATGTATGGCAGCAAACCACGTTTGACCAATATTTCAGTGAGCGAGATTACGGCAGACTTATGTGGCTTGCAGCGTCCTGGACACTTTGATGGTGTTGCGGTGGTCGTGACCAAGTTATTCAATATGGTACAGCCAAACTATGCTTTCTTTGGTGAAAAAGACTATCAACAACTGGCAGTCATTCGTCAGTTTGTACGTGACTTGAATATTCCGCTAGAAGTGATTGGTGTGCCAATTGTACGTGCAGCAGATGGTTTGGCACTTAGTTCACGCAATGGGTATTTGAGCGCTGAACAGCGTCAAATTGCACCGACAATCTATCAAAGTTTAAAGGCTGCTGCACAAGCATTACAGCAAGGTGAAACTTTGTCACAAGTGTTAGCGAATATTAAAGCAACATTGACAGCAGCAGGCTTTGTTGTGGACTATGTAGAGGCGCGTACAACAGAATTGCAGAAAATTGAAGCATTTAGTGAAGATCTGGTGTTGTTCGTTGCAGCAAAATTGGGCAATACACGTTTAATTGATAATTTGCAGGTCAAACATTCTGCATAGCTGGCAATAGAAGGGTTGCATGCCATGAAACGTATTTTGATCGTGACAGGTCAATCGGGTTCAGGAAAATCTTCGGCATTACAAGTGTTGGAAGATTTGGGTTATTACTGTATTGATAATTTACCTTTGGCATTGCTTCCCGAAATTGTGGATAAACTGGATCAGGAAAATAACTTGGAACAGTTGGCATTGGGGGTAGATGTACGCAGCACCCGTGCCGACTTGCAAGAGTTTGATTTGGTATTTGAGCAACTGCAAAAGCATGGTTCAGTCGATATTATTTATCTGACCACGCAAGATCAGGAATTGATTGCCCGTTTTAGCGCATCACGCCGTCCGCATCCATTGTCGAGTCGATTTAAAAGCTTGAATGAATGTATTCAAGAAGAAAAAAACTTGTTGATGCCTATTCAGTTTCGCTCGACTGTGCATATAGATACTACCGATAAAAGCGTGCATGACCTAAAGCATGTATTGCTGTCTAAACTTGGGCAAAGCGATCATTTAATTGTGATTTTACAGTCCTTTGGTTATAAGCACGGCATTCCGCTAGATGCCGACTATGTTTTTGACGTACGGCATTTACCCAACCCGCATTGGGATTTAGAGCTGCGAAAACATTCAGGTTTAGATGCACCCGTGCAGGAGTTTTTGCAACAAAGCCCGCAAACTCATGAAATGTTTAAAGACATTTATCAGTTTTTAGAAAAATGGTTGCCAGCCTTTGCCGAAGGACATCGACACTACATCACCATTTCTATTGGCTGTACGGGTGGGCAACACCGTTCTGTTTATATCGTAGATAGACTAAAAAAAGCACTTGAGGCAAAATGGTCTATACAAGTCTTACACCGAGAAATGAAGCACTGGTCATGATTGACACAACTGTTGACGTAATTAATAAACTAGGTTTACATGCACGGGCATCTGGGAAGCTGATTGAAGTGACCACCAAATTTCGTTCGTCAATCCAAATTGGTAAAGGCGACAAGTTGGTTGATGCCAAAAATATTATGTCCTTGCTCATGTTAGGTGCAGGCAAGGGAACTACTTTACGCTTGGTGATTGATGGTGCAGATGAAGAAAAAGCTTTATCTGATATTCAAGCACTGTTTGCAGCAAAATTTTACGAGGCAGATTAATCGTGGCACGTCGACCGCAACGTTTTACCGAAGATGACTTTGAATCTTTAGAAGGGCGTGCAAGTAAAACCGAACAGAAAAAAGCCGTACAACGTATGGCCGCGCTTGGCGAACAATTGGCGCAGTTAAGTACTAAACAAATTCAAAAACTTCCAGTAGAAGAGCGTTTAATTGATGCTTTACTGGAATTGCAAAGTATTACTTCACATGAAGCACGTCGTCGTCAGTGTCAGCGTATTGGTAAATTGTTGCGTAATGAAGATGAAAGCGTAATTTTGTCTTATTTGACGCCGCAGCAAGGTGCGAAAAAAACCGCACAGTTACAGCGTTGGGTAGAGCGAATTATTAAAGACGGCGACCCTGTGATTAATGATTTTAGTAAAACCTATAAAGCAGCTGAGCGTCATACGCTGCGTCAGCATGTGTTGCGTATCCACCGTGATATGAAACAGGAAGTGTCTGCGGAAGAACTTGAAGCATCTAAGCTCAAGTTGTTTAACTATGTGCAGCAAGTGGCTTTGCTGTCAGAAAACTAAGCTATCAGAGAACCAAGTGATCAAACGCGAGCTTGTCTGATTGCAATAAAAAACGACTCATAACGAGTCGTTTTTTATTGTCTTTTATGTGTAAGGATTTTCAAATTTTAGCCGAACTCACCGACTGAACGCTCTTTGGCCCATTCACGCAGTACAAATTTTTGTAATTTACCTGTCGATGTTTTTGGAATTTCAGTAATCACCACATCCTTTGGTACTTTAAAACGCGCCAAATGTTGACTGCAATAGGCAATAATTTCTTCAGGGCTGACCTGCTTGCCTTCTTTCAGTTCAATAAAGGCACACGGGACTTCCTGCCAACGTGGATCTGGTTTTGCCACCACTGCAGCAGTCAAAATTGCAGGATGTTGATACAACACCTCTTCCACTTCGAGTGAAGAAATATTTTCACCACCTGAAATAATCACATCTTTAGAGCGGTCAGTAATTTTGGCGTAGCCATCGGGTTGGCAGACAGCTAAATCGCCCGTATGGAACCAGCCACCTGCAAATGCTTCTGCGGTGGCTTCTGGGTTTTTCAAATAACCTTTCATCACGATATTGCCACGGAACATAATTTCGCCCATGGTTTTGCCGTCTTTTGGTACAGGTTGCATGGTTTCTGGGTCTAAAACTTTCATGCCATCTTGCAGCGGATAAGGCACGCCTTGACGCGAATGTAATTGTGCTTGTTCTTGAATGGATAGGTCGCTCCAGCCTGCTTGAGAAGCACACAGCGCAGATGGGCCATAGGTTTCAGTTAAGCCATAAACGTGAGTTACGTTAATGCCAATATTGCGCATACCTTCAATAATTGCTGCTGGCGGTGCAGCACCCGCAACCATCACTTCAACACGGTGATCAAACTGGGTCTTTTTCTCCTCAGGGGTGTTGATGAGCATCGACAAGACAATTGGCGCACCGCAGAAATAATCGACTTTGTGCTCTGCAATTAATTTAAAAATCAGTTCAGGGTCGACTTTACGTAAGCAGATATTGGTGCCACCGTTGGCTGCCATCGTCCATGCAAAGCACCAGCCATTACAGTGGAATAGGGGCAGTGTCCATAGGTAGGTTGCACGTGGGGTCATCCCGCAGGCAATAATATTACTGGCTGCATTAATGTAGGCACCGCGATGATGATAGACCACGCCTTTCGGGTTGCCTGTCGTGCCAGACGTATAGTTCAGGCTAATTGCATCCCATTCATCTTGTGGCAAATGCCATTCAAAATTTGGGTCACCTGCAGCCAGCCAAGTTTCGTATTCAATCTGTCCGATGCTAAGGGCATTGGCAGCATGCTCATATTCTGCATCGTTGACATCAATCACGTAAATTTCATGATTGACCATCGCTAAGGCTTCTTGTGCCAAAGCCGCAAATTCAGGGTCAACCAAAAGCACTTTGGATTCTGCATGATCGAGCATAAACGCCAGTGTTTTGGCATCTAAACGAGTGTTTAGTGTGTTCAGCACTGCACCCGCCATTGGCACAGCAAAGTGTGCTTCTAGCATGGCAGGAACATTCGGAAGCAGCACCGAAACAGTGTCATTTTTGCTGATGCCTAAATTTTGAAGTTGATGTGCAAATTGGCAGCAGCGCAAATAAGTTTCGCGCCAGGTAATTTGACGTGAACCGTGAATAATCGCGTTTTGGTGCGGGTAAATATAAGCTGCCCGTTCTAAGTAACGTAACGGGGACAAGGCGACAAAGTTCGCAGGGGTACGCGGTAATTCATCGTATGCGCTGACCATTGTTATTCTCCATAATATGTGTCGTTATTTTATCCAACTTAAAAAGATAGGGATTTTATGGCAGCTTTGCAGTTATGCTTTAGTCGAAAATCTGTTGTTTTTGTTTTGAATCGCTTGTAAGTACATTTAAAAAATAGTTTAAGTAAAATTTAGCAGCTATTTTTTATTCAATAAAAATAGTAGCTTATTGGAAAATATTAACTTATTCTGTCATTTGGCTTTTATAGAGTGATGGGCTGAGACCTGTCCAACGCTTAAATGCACGTCGAAATTCGCGTAATTCACTAAAGCCAAGTTGTTGGCTAATTTCAGTCATGCTCAAAGGCTGTTGTAGCAGTTGTTTGGCTTTATTTTCCAAAACGTGTTGGCGCAGGTTTTGGAAGTTGCAGCCTTCGGCAAGTAATTGTCTGCGTAAATGTCTTTCGCTCATTTGAAAATGTTGTGCCGCTTGGTGCATATCAAAGTGCTGAGGTAAATGCTGTTCGATTAGATAACTCAACACGTGTGCATATTGCTGTTGATTAATCGCCTGCATATCCTGATACGCTTGTTGGCAGACACGCAGGGCGGTGCTGTAATTGGCGGCACTAGAGGTTTTAATTTGGCGTCCTAAAATCTCTGGTCGGAACACCAAAGCATTCATGTATGATGAAAAGTGCAGAGGACATTGATAATGCACCTGATAAGCCTCTAAATAGTCGGGTTGGGCAAAACTAAAATGCACTTCGACCAAATCTTGATGATTGCCAAGCATGACGTCTAAGCAGCTAACAATACTGGACAGGGCTTCATCGCAAAAAAAGCGCAGTAAGTTCCCCGTGGGATAACGCTCTTTCATCACCAGTGTAGGAGAGGTCGAGGAAAAATCGTACTCCAAATCCATCACACTGCCTGAAATGGGATGGTACTGCAGTCCTGTCTGTAAGGCTTCTACAACATTTTGACTGGACACCATGGCAAAACCGAGCATGCCCATGGAAATCAGCCCCTTGTCACGTCCAATTTCTAAGCCTAAATGTGCACATTGAGTGTCTTGCAGGGCGCGTGTCACCACTTTGCAAATATCTTGAAATGAAACAAAACCATTGCCTTGGACGATTTGATCAAGATCTTGAGAAATTCCCTGAAACCATGGTTGATAGGGGATCTGTTGTTCTTTGGCGTAATGAATCAGACCTGACAATAAGGCAGGCGGCACGTGCTGCAGCAAGTAGTTTGAAGTTGCTGACATAAGTCCGATTATCCCCCCATGCCATTGTCGCTTTGACCCTTATTTGCCGTGATGCAATTTTGTTTAATGGCGTTGATCAGCGTCATGACTGATTGTATAAATGAAAAGGAATACGATTGCAATGTATTTGGTGGGTTGGGATAAACAGGAAATTCATATTCAGCCAAAAGGGCTTGCCATGTTTGGTTATGGCAACTGGAAACATCGTGCCTATGAACAACGAACAGCTTTATTTGCCCGCAGTATTTGTATTCAAACCTTAGACAATGACTTATTAATTTTTTGCTGTCTGGATATGGGGTGTGTGACCTATGCTATGCGTCATTTAGCGATACAGCGTAAACTGGGGGAGCGTTTTCAGCCGCAGCGTTTGGTATTGATGGCAACGCATACTCATTCTGCACCTGGCGGTTGTGCACATGAAGCGTTGTACAATATGCCCACACCTGGTTTTGTGCCTGAACATTTAAATGCAGTGGTCGATGCGATTGTGGGCAGTGTGCTCAAAGCTTTGGCGACCCAGAAAAAACCGATATTTATATGAGCAATGGTCGTTTTGCAGAAGAAACGCCAGTGGCATGGAATCGCTCTTTAACAGCGTATAACCGTAATCCTGATGTATCTCGTAGAACGCTGGAACAGGCACATTTGGCCTTAGATCGTGATATGCAATTGCTTGGTTTTTATCGCGAAGGTAATTTACAGGCAGTTTTTTCTTTATTTGGGGTGCATGCTACCTGTTTAAGCAGTCGTTTAAGCGCTCATGATGGTGATAACAAAGGTTATGCCGCACTTTGTACCGAGCGTGCACTGCAACAACGTGGGGTCAAAAATCCTGTGGCAATTTTTGCCCAAGCCGCAGCGGGTGATGTTTCTCCACATTATCATGGCCCTGAGCAGTCACAGGTACGTGCTGCAATGCGCGATGAAAAAGAATACGAATATACACAGCAAAATGGTCGCTATCAAAGTGAATTGGCACTGAAAGCTTTGGCACATAGAGGTACGCCGTTAATGGGAGCTTTAGATGCTGTGTGCCATTATGTCGATTTAAGCAATATTGAAATTCCAGTTGAATTTGCGATGGGCAAACAGATGCAAAAACCAGTGCAGCCTGTCATGGTGCAGCATTTTTTGCAGGAACACCTGTAGATGGTGCAGGTGTGGCACAACCGATTTTTAAAGGTATGCAATGGTTAGTGCAGCGAGTGAAAAAGAAAAAGTTGAGTAATCCTCAAGCCGCAGATTATACCTATTATCAACAGCTATATGCCTCACAAGGCCCCAAAGATATTGTGCTGGAATGTGGTTCTAAAACCATTTTTGGCAAGCCACTGAATCATTATCCTAAATTTTTAGACAAACTGATTGCAGAAATGAACAAGCAGGCCAGTGTAGGCGCAATTGATCATAGCTTGTTGGTACCGAATGTAGTGCCATTACAATTAATTAAAATTGGCGACTTAACCTTGCTGTGCTGTCCTGGGGAAATTACTACTGTTGCAGCTAAGCGGCTCAAAGTAACCGTACAACAAGAATTGGAATCGACTCAAAAAGTATGGTTGGCTTCATATTGCAATGATTATATGGGCTATGTGACCACCTTCGAGGAATATCAACAACAAGCCTATGAAGGTGGTCACACTTTATATGGACAGTGGACTTTGGCAGCGTTGCAAACTAAATTTCAATATTTCGCAGAGCAATTGAATTTGCCTATTCCACAACGCGATACAGCATCGTTATTACCGCCCGCTGTACCTTTGGATGAATTAGAAAAAAGAACATATCGTGACAGTTTGAAAGCTAATGCGCTAAATGAATTGTGGTTTTTTTATACATTGTTCCATGTGAAACATATTCTAAATCATGTACTAGTCAGGAGGTTAATCTAAATCAATATGGATAGAGAGGTCATTTATCTCATCCATGTGTCTCTATTTTTTTAATGCGGTACTTTAAAAAGTAACGCAAAACAAACTGCAATAAAAATAAATGCCACGCAGAAAAAGGAAGGATTATGAAACAGCGTTGGAGTAACTGGTCTGGAAAGCAAACAGCCTATCCAGACTTTTTACAGCCGAAAAATGTAGATGAACTGAAAAAAATTGTGCGGAAGCACGACAAAATTAGAATGGTCGGAGCAGGGCATTCCTTTAGCCCCTTAGCCACAACCGATGATGTGATGGTGAATTTAGATCATATTCAGGGGGTGCATCAATTTAATGCACAAAAGCAGCAATGCACCTTACATGCAGGGACTCGGCTGTACAAACTGGGTGAATGTCTAGCTCCGATTCATCAGGCGCTGCAAAATCAGGGCGATATTGATCATCAGAGTTTGGCAGGTGTGGTTGCAACAGGAACACATGGCACAGGTGTGGATTTACCTTGTCTATCGGCTTTGGTGACTGATTTTGAACTGCTCACAGCAGAGGGTGAGGTGTTGCAATGTTCACCTGAACACAATGCTGAAATTTTTCAGGCAGGTCGGGTCGCGCTGGGCAGTTTTGGGGTGATGACCAAAATCACTTTACAAAACCGTTCGCGCTATAAACTCAAAGAGCAGCTACGTTTATGTGCCTTGAGTGATATTTATCAATATATAGACCGTTGGAAGCATCAACATCGCCATATTGAGTTTTGGGCATTTTTACACAGTGATCAGGTGATTTTAAAAACCTTAAATGAGAGCCGAGGATTGACGGATCCTCGTCCGCAACATTGGTTATCAGAAGACCGTTTATTAAATTTTTGTTCGGAAATAACCCGTGTTTTTCCACAGTTAAATCCGTATTTACAATCTTTGTTGGGCGTGTTTATCAAACCGAGTACTCATGTCGATTGGTCGAGTCAAATTTTCCCAACGCCACGCAATACCAAATTTAACGAAATGGAATACCAATTGCCTGCCGAGCAAGGTTTGGCGTGTTTAGAAGAATTATTGGCGGTTTTGAAACAACAGCGTGTCGCCATGTTTTTCCCAATCGAGTTTCGCTATGTCAAAGGCGATGATATTTGGCTGAGTCCTTTTTATGGACGGGATTCGGTGTCTATTTCAATCCACCAATTTTATAAACAAGATTGCCAACATATTTTTAAATGGGTCGAACCGATTTTACAAAAATATCAGGGACGTCCACATTGGGGCAAATTGCACAGTATGCAAGCGGATCAATTACGTGAGTTATATCCAAAATGGGATGATTTTATGCAACTTCGTGAGCAGCTTGATCCACAGCAAAAATGGATTAATCCATATTTAAGACAAATTTTCACGATTCCAAGTTTGAGTGCGGCGTGATGTTCAATAAACAACTCAAGCAATCGCAAAATAAGAGCATTCAATTAGGGAGCGTGACATGCAAAGTGATTATTTTCAGCAACTCACCCACAGTTTGCAGCAACAGGGTACAGGAACACCGCAACTGATTGTGGATATGGCACGTTTTCAGCATAACTTGGATTATGTTGCAGCCCATTTGCCTGCACGGTTGCAACCACGACTGGTGGTGAAATCGCTAGCGTGTTTGGAGATATTGCAACACGCAAGCCAAAGTCTGAATACGCAGCGTTTTATGTTGTTTCATCTGCCACATTTGTATGAAGTGATGCAGCACTTTCCACAAGCAGATGTACTGTTTGGCAAGCCAATGCCAATACGTGCGGTAGATGCTTTTTATCAGCAGGTGATGGCGTCTGCTGAGAATATCCAATTGCATTTACAATGGTTGGTTGATCAACCTGCACGTTTACAACAGTATTTACATTTGGCACAACAACGCCAGCTTTGTTTGAATATTAATCTTGAAATTGATATCGGTTTGCATCGTGGTGGGGCGCAAGATCATGCTGGATTTATGCAAATGCTGGAATTGATTCAGCAGCATCCACAACATTTAAAACTGTCAGGTTTGATGGGGTACGATGCGCATGTGGTGAAATTACCAAATGTATTTCATGCACAAGCCAAAGCCTATCAACACTCACAGCAGCAATATAGAAATTATAAACAACTGATTCAGCATCATTTTCCAAAGTTGTGGCAGGATGACTTGTGTTTTAACAGTGGTGGTAGCCTGACATTTATGCAGCATTGTCAGCACAGTGAATGTAATGATCTGGCTTTTGGTTCGATGTTGCTTAAACCCAGTGATTTTGATTTAAAAATCTTGTCAGATTTGCAATCGGCTTTGTGGATTGCAACACCTGTTTTAAAGGTATTGGCTGCGGTACTAGTGCCAGGCTTAGATCGTTTGCAGTCCTATTTGCCACAATCCAATCAAGCCGTTTTTGTTTATGGTGGCTATTGGATGGCAGATTATGTTTATCCTGAGAGCAGTCATCCACATGCTTTATACGGACGCAGTAGCAATCAAGAGTTGATTCAAGTACCCAAACAGCATCGCATCCAAATAGATGATTATGTATTTTTACGCCCGCAACAGAGTGAGGCGGTGTTGCCACAGTTTGAAGCGGTGTATGCCTATCAACATGGACAATTCACGCCGTGGGCAACCTTTAGGGAATAAAAACAGCTGAAATGCCGATTCTTTGGCTTTTTTAGTACACAAAGGTTTAAACCTGTACGCAAGCCGTGTAAAATTTAAGGCGCTTTTTATTTATACACCGTTTTTATCTTTTGAGGGTCTCCCTTAATCATAATCTCGCGGTGATATGCTCCATGGTACGGGGCATCACTCCTTAAGGATTTTTATCTATGCCTATTATCACTTTGCCAAATGGCGATCAAAAACAGTTTGATCAAGCCGTATCTGTGATGGAAGTTGCTCAAAGCATCGGTCCGGGTCTTGCCAAAAATACAGTTGCTGGACGTGTGAATGATCGTTTGGTCGATGCCTGCGATTTAATTACCGAAGATGCAACCCTACAAATTATTACGCCTAAAGATGAAGAAGGCGTAGAGATTATCCGTCACTCATGTGCGCACTTAGTGGGGCATGCGGTAAAACAGCTTTTCCCTGAAGCGAAAATGGTGATTGGCCCTGTCATTGAAGAAGGTTTCTACTATGACATCTGGATGCCTCGTCCATTTACGTTAGATGATTTGGCAGCAATCGAAGAGCGTATGAAAAAGCTCATCGACCAAGATTATGATGTTGTGAAAAAAATGACCCCGCGTGATGAAGTAATTGCAGAATTCACAGCGCGTGGCGAAGAATATAAATTACGTTTGATTGCAGACATGCCAAACGAAACTCAAATGGGTTTGTACTATCATCAAGACTATTTGGATATGTGCCGTGGTCCACACGTTCCAAACACTAAATTCTTAAAGTCGTTCAAACTCACCAAAATTTCTGGCGCTTACTGGCGCGGTGATGCGAAAAACGAACAGTTACAACGTATTTATGGTACGGCTTGGGCAGACAAAAAGCAGCTCGCGGCGTATATCAAACGTATTGAAGAAGCAGAAAAGCGTGACCACCGTAAAATTGGTAAAGCTTTGGACTTGTTCCACATGCAGGAAGAAGCGCCGGGCATGGTGTTTTGGCATCCAAATGGTTGGACGATTTACCAAGTACTTGAGCAATACATGCGTAAAGTACAACAAGACAACGGTTACCTAGAAATTCGTACCCCGCAAGTGGTCGATTTCACGCTATGGGAAAAATCAGGACATGCTGCCAACTACGCAGACAATATGTTTACCACCCATTCTGAAAACCGTAACTATGCAGTAAAACCAATGAACTGCCCATGTCACGTACAAGTCTTTAACCAAGGGCTAAAGTCATATCGTGATTTGCCAATTCGTTTGGCAGAATTTGGTTCATGTCACCGTAACGAGCCATCAGGTTCACTGCACGGCATTATGCGCGTACGTGGCTTTACTCAAGACGATGCCCACATTTTCTGTACCAAAGAACAAATTGGGCCAGAAGTTGCAGACTTCATCAAACTGACTTTAGATGTTTATAAAGATTTCGGTTTTGAAGAGGTGCAAATGAAACTGTCTACACGTCCTGAAAAACGTGTGGGAGATGATGCACTTTGGGATATGGCAGAAAAATCTTTGGCTGATGCCTTGGATGCTGCAGGTCTGGAATGGGAGTTACAACCGGGTGAAGGTGCGTTCTACGGCCCGAAAATTGAATTCTCACTGAAAGACTGCTTAGGTCGTGTGTGGCAATGTGGTACAATTCAGTGTGACTTTAACTTGCCTGAGCGTTTAGAGGCATCTTATGTCACTGAAGACAATGATCGTGATCAGCCTGTAATGTTGCACCGCGCAATTCTTGGCAGCTTTGAACGATTTATTGGTATACTTATTGAGCACTATGCAGGCTTTATGCCACCATGGTTAGCGCCAGTGCAAGCTTGTGTCATGAATATTACCGACTCACAAGCTGCTGCAAGTGAACAGGTCGTCGCAAAACTTAAAGAAAACGGTATTCGTGCTATTTCTGACTTGAGAAATGAGAAAATCGGCTTTAAGATTCGTGAGCGTACATTAGAGCGTATTCCATACTTACTGGTACTTGGGGACCGTGAAGTGGAAGAAGGAACGGTAAACGTCCGTACTCGCTCAGGAACAAATTTGGGTACTATGTCAATTGATGCTTTCATTGACCTAGTGAAAACAGCCGTCGCAGAACGCGGCCGGTATATTGTGGAGTAACAGCGATTAAACAGCCTGACCGTAATCAACAGGGCGGAAAATCTAACCGTCCTGCTTTGAATGATGAAATTCGTGCAAAAGAAGTCCGTCTTGTAGACGAAAATGGTGAGCAAAAAGGTATTGTAAGCTTGGCTGATGCATTACGCGCAGCAGAAAGCGTTGACCTTGACTTGGTGGAAATTGTGGCAAATGCCGAACCACCAGTGTGCAAAATCATGGACTTTAACAAGCATTTGTTTGATCTAAAGCAAAAGCAGAAAGAAGCGAAGAAAAAACAGCATCAAGTACAGGTGAAAGAAATCAAGCTCCGCCCTGCGACTGATGTTGGTGATTACAACGTAAAATTACGTGCAATTATCAAATTCCTTGAAGAAGGGAATAAGGTAAAAATCACTTTACGCTTCCGTGGTCGTGAAATGGCTCACCAACAGTTAGGTTTGGCTCAATTGCAAAAAGTTGAAGCAGATGTAATTGAATATGGTGTAGTTGAACAAGCACCAAAAATGGAAGGTCGTCAAATGGGTATGTTGCTTGGTCCTAAAAAGAAAAAGTAATCCCATCTTGAACAAAAGAAGCACTGCACCTTGGCGGTGCTTTTTTTTTGCGTGATGAAAGTGAGCATCTATGTTTCATGTTTATGAGATATGCCATTCGATAAAAAAACTCTACGCAGCGACACGCAACAAACGCTTAAAAACATGCTATAACTAAAACCGCAGTAGAAGAATGCTGGTCAAAAAGCAAAAAAAGTAATGAAGGATAAAACATGATTGATCTTTATTATTGGGGCACCCCCAACGGTCATAAAATTAGTATTGCACTTGAAGAAATGGGTTTGGAATATCAAATTTTCCCTATCAATATTTCAGAAGATGATCAATTTCAGCCAGATTTTTTAAAAATTTCGCCCAATAATAAAATTCCTGCAATTGTCGATCAGAACGGTCCGCGTGATGAGCCAATCTCTGTGTTTGAGTCGGGTGCAATTTTGCAATATCTAGGGCGCAAAACTGGCATGTTTTATCCTACCGATGAACAGGAGCGTGTTGAAGTAGAGCAGTGGCTCATGTGGCAAATGGGTGGTTTTGGTCCAATGTTAGGACAGAATCATCATTTTAGCCGTTATGCACCAGAGAAAATTCCTTATGCGATTGAACGCTATATCAATGAATCCAAGCGTTTGTATGGCGTGTTAAATAAGCAGTTGATGGGGCAAAAGTACGTGGCGGGCGAATATTCAATTGCTGATATGGCTATTTTGCCGTGGGCGTTACGTCATGACTGGCAAAATATTTCGCTGGAAGATTATCCGTATGTACAAGACTATATTACACGGCTGACTGCGCGCCCTGCAGTGCAGAAAGCACTCGCGATTCAAGTTTAAATCTACTTTTATGCTAAGATGCCAGCCACCTGATACCTTACTTTTTCAGGTGGCTTTTTTATTGGATGAGCTATGCAAGAATTTTTTTTAAACTTTACCAAGATTGTTGAGCAAAATGCCAAAGTGTATTGGAGCATTATTTTGGGCATTGTGTCTTGCTTGATCTTATTTGTGATCGAAGCATTTCATGTGCAGAATATGATTGCGGCTTTAAATAGCACAGATCAACAGGTTTTACGTGCTGCGATTGAGCCTGTTACTCAGCGTTATACATGGGCACGTGCGGCACTTATTTTGCTTAGTATTGTTTGGGCGAACTGGGAATATCGTAAAACCAAGCAGGCTTTAGGGCTTTAAATCGTCTATGCTTTGGACGCTGTTTGGTTTATTTTTATCTGCATTTGGTGCGGCAACTTTATTGCCTTTACAGTCCGAAGCTGTGTTGTTGGGGCTGTTATATGAAGGCAGCTATGCACCCATTTGGCTGATTAGCATTGCCAGTCTAGGCAATATTTTAGGTTCTTGTGTGAACTGGTATTTGGGACTCAAGATCGAACATTATAAAGATAAAAAGTGGTTTCCTGTTTCGGCTACACAATTAGAAAAAGCACAGCACACCTACGCCAAATATGGGTTTTGGTCTTTACTGCTCAGTTGGGTGCCGATTATTGGTGATCCAATTACGCTGATTGCAGGTTTAATGAAAGAACATTTTGCCCGTTTTGTGTTGATGGTGAGTCTAGCCAAAAT
This sequence comes from Acinetobacter sp. YH12131, assembly GCF_013418635.1. Taxonomy (NCBI): domain Bacteria; kingdom Pseudomonadati; phylum Pseudomonadota; class Gammaproteobacteria; order Moraxellales; family Moraxellaceae; genus Acinetobacter; species Acinetobacter sp. YH12131. Next base: position 30,833 of record NZ_VPBQ01000009.1, on the reverse strand, counting down.
CGGGCGTTATCTGTTTATTTATTTTGTTTATACATGGGTTTAAGCAAGCAACCCCTATTATCTATAGACACTTATGACTGTTCTTGAGCATCACACGTGTTTAAATCAAAATAAATTTCATCTTTTAATTTTGACTTTTTATACAGCCAAAATTGACGCGGTACATCTACTTGAGCAGCTTTCACTGCAGCTAAAACTTGTTGATCAAGTGCGTATTGTCCCGAACCTTGTGTCAATTTCACACGTTTCACTTCGCCATGCTTATTTACTTTGAATTGAAACTTTAACTTACGTGAGTGATTTTTTAAATCTTCCGCACTTAAGTTTAATTGTGGTTGACTACGATACTTAAATTGAACTTTTTGCTGTTGTTGCTGTGCTAACCATTGTTTAGATTGAAAATCAAACTGGCAATCTTCGTGCTGGTTATCCTGAAATCTTAAATTAAAGCTTTGAAAACCAATGGTCGGTACGGCAGTATCTTCTACATAGGTCGGTTGAATTTCAGCAGTGCGAACCGCTTGTAATAAGGCATCATCTAATTTTTTCAGCCCTGTACTTTCTTGAATAGTGGCTTGACTGATTTTGCCGGTTTCATCTGCATAAATACGCACAATTGCAGCTCGGTTTTGTTGATTTAAATCTTCATTTTTATATTTGGGTTGTGGAAACTTGCGCCATGCTAAGCGTGTGGTGAGATGAGCAGGCAAGGCAGCACTTTTTTGTACTTCGAGTGTGGCTTTTGGTGTCGATTTCTGCTGCGGTGGTTTTGCAAAAAGATGCGTCGCACTGAGTCCAAGCAATAGAGTTATATATAAAGATGTTTTCATCATATTACGGTCTTTTTTATCTCACACAAGACGAGGCGAAGTATTGATGGAATTGTAGATAATCGCAAGGGTAATCCGCAACTTATTGCAAGTTTTTAGGGTGTTGATCTGCACAATTTTTGACAGAGCTTTAGCTTTATTTTGAATTGTAGTGGGTGTTCACAATTCCAGTATTTTTTCCTGAGTTGAATTACGGCAAACGAGTGATGAGACGCTCATTTTTATTTAGCCAATATGCTTTTGTTTTAAGCAAAGATGCTTTAGAATACTGGTTCCCTTACCTGCAGGTCGTTTTTGCAATGGTGCAGACGTGCCGAACAGGTGTTTAAAGAGGTTGTTATGGCTAAGTTAAAAACTCGCCGTGGTGCAGCTAAACGTTTCAAAGCGACTGCTAACGGTTTCAAGCGTAAACAAGCGTTCAAACGCCACATTTTGACCAAAAAATCTGCTAAACGTATCCGTCAATTGCGCGGCTGTGTAATGGTTCACGTGAGTGACGTTGCTGCTGTTCGTGCTATGTGCCCATACATCTAAGGAGATTATAAATGGCTCGTGTAAAACGTGGTGTACAGGCTCATCGCCGTCATAAAAAAATTCTTGCTCGTGCTAAAGGTTACTATGGTGCTCGTTCACGCGTATATCGCGTAGCGTTCCAAGCGGTAATCAAAGCAGGTCAATACGCTTACCGTGACCGTCGTCAAAAGAAACGTCAATTCCGTGCTTTATGGATTGCGCGTATCAATGCGGGCGCTCGTCAAAATGGTTTATCGTACAGCCGTATGATCGCTGGCTTGAAAAAAGCACAAGTGATTATCGACCGTCGCGTACTTGCTGACATCGCTATGCATGACGCAGTTGCATTTGCTGCTTTAGCTACAAAAGCTAAAGATGCATTAGCTGCATAAGTCTTTATGACTTAAAAGAAAGACCGCATTTGCGGTCTTTTTTTATGCCTGAAATTTAGGGTCTCTGCCAAGTTTCATAACTCAATCTGAGAAATTTTTAGCCACAGCCTGAGCAAAAACAAGCACTGCTTTGTTTGCAGCGGAAGGCGCAGCGAAGGACAAGCATATTTTTTGCTGCTATTGCGTTATGTGCCGGTCATTTAGAATGACTAAATTTCCTGTCCCATGCCTTATATCAGCTAAAAAATATGCGTTGTCGCAAACATAGACGAATTGTCAACAGCCCCTAAGCTTATAAACCAAAATAATAGGCAGCTGCACAAATAACCACAGTCATTAAAATCAGTTTAATCACGGCAGATGTACCCACTTTATGCGTAGCTGCAGGTGTTGGTATTTGTGGTGAAGCGATGTTTTGTACTTGGCTAGGCGTTGATTCAAAAGGATCAGGTGTTTGCACTGGCGTGAGCTGTGCGGTCTGATAATGGTTCGCAACCTTGGTGATAAATTTGGCGTGTAAATCTTCAAGTTTCTGAGAAAAATGACGTAAATTGAGTTGTTCGCTTGGTTCAAGTTCTGTGCCATCGGCATGATAAGGATGCTGGATTTTATTCTGAATGTGTTGATCCAGTGCATCTAAACGATACAGCATCTGATGTGCATAGGCAGCAGGGTAGTCTGCGGGAATTAACGCCAAAGTTGGGTACATGCTTTCAGTTGCGTTTTGAGTAAGATCTACACCGAAATAAGGTTTAGCGCTTTGCTCTGGTTCAACAAACTCTGTAGCACAAGGATTTAAAAATAACTCGGAGCGAATAAAGCGATCAATTTCATCCCAGTTTGGAGAGGCAAAATCTGTATCGAGCTGTCTGGCAAGTTTGTGATTTAATTGATAACGCCACATGACTTCTTGACGTAGCTCGCTCTGTTGGGAAACAGGCGTCATATAATCTTGTTCTGCGGTATACCATTCTGCAAGCTCTTTTCCGAAAATCCAAGCAGATTTGTGCTGTGCCTCGTGACTCACAATAAAGTGTGCAAAAGGCAATAACTCTACATTTGGATTGGGGTTTTTTTCATCATTTAAAATACTTGCCTGATGTAGGCTTAAACGTCGCACACCTTGTTGTTTAAGATGCTCTAACCAGATTTGAAAGTGTTGTGCCAGTAAATGTTGTGACAATAAATCACGAAACTGAATTTGATGCTGGTTAAACACTTGATGCTTGAGCCAATGATTAAAACTTAAATCTTGAGCCAAATATTCATTGCCATAAGTCACAAGGGCAAGTTGCTGTTTCCAAATCTGATCGAGCGCCATAATGTTGAGATCTCGTGGTGATTGGCTTTATCTTATACTTTTTGTATTTCAAGATGCTAATCTAATTTTCATTACATCGAAGCTTCATCAAAGCGACTAAAAACTGTTAGAATACGGGGTTTTTAAATTATTTCTAAATTGTTGCTTTTGAGAGTTACTATGTCACTGGAAGCCCTGACCAATGAAGCGCTCGCTGCAATTGCAGCAGCAGAGGACCTTGCTACACTCGACCAGGTGCGAGTGCAATTTACGGGGAAAAAAAGCCAGCTTGCGGAACAATCCAAAGCACTAGGTAAAATGGACCCTGAACAGCGTAAAGAATTTGGTGCACAAATTCATGCTGTGCGTGAAGCAATCAATGCGGCATTAACTGCGCGTCAAACTGAATTACAACAAGCGGCTTTGGCACAAAAACTGGCGAATGAAACCGTTGATATTACTTTGCCAGGTCGTGGTCAAAGCATCGGCAGTATTCACCCAGTTACGCAGGTACAGGAACGTATTTGCCAATTCTTTACCAAAGCAGGTTTTACCGTGGCAACGGGCCCAGAAGTTGAAGATGACTATCACAACTTTGAAGCGTTGAATATTCCAGGACATCACCCTGCGCGTGCCATGCACGATACTTTCTATTTTGATGTGAATCATTTATTGCGTACCCACACGTCGGGCGTACAAATTCGCACCATGGAAAATCAACAGCCGCCTATTCGTATTGTTTGTCCAGGTCGTGTGTATCGCTGCGACTCAGACCAAACACACTCACCAATGTTCCATCAAATTGAAGGCTTATACGTCGCAGAAAATACCAGTTTTGCAGAACTCAAAGGTTTGTTAATTAACCTGTTAAACGAATTCTTTGAAAAAGACTTAAAAGTACGTTTCCGTCCATCTTATTTCCCATTCACAGAGCCAAGTGCTGAAGTGGATATTATGGATGAACGTGGTCGCTGGTTGGAAGTTTTGGGCTGCGGTATGGTGCATCCAAATGTGTTACGCGCTTCAGGCATTGATCCAGAAAAATATAAAGGTTTTGCCTTCGGTTTAGGGGTAGAGCGTTTTGCGATGTTGCGTTATGGCATCAATGACTTGCGTATGTTCTACCAAAATGATGTGCGTTTCTTGCGCCAGTTTGCTTAAAACTTTTTAAACAACCTTTCCTAAAATTAGGAGAGGGAAAAGAGATTATTTTTAAATTTTAAAAATCCCCCCTAAATCCCCCTTTGTAAAAGGGGGACTTACGCGAAATAAATAGAAGTGTGGGAATTCCCCTCTTTATTAAAGAGGGGGTAGGGGAGATTCAGGAAATGAATGTATGAAAATTAGCGAAAATTGGCTACGCACGTGGGTTAACCCAGCCATTGACAGCGATACTTTATCGAATCAACTCACGATGCTGGGTCTAGAAGTTGATGATATGTCACCAGCAGCAAAGCCATTTACAGGCGTTGTGGTGGGTGAAGTCTTAACGGTTGAACAGCATCCAGATGCAGATCGTTTACGTGTGACTACGGTAAATATTGGTTCAGGTGAGCCGTTGCAGATTGTGTGTGGTGCGCCAAACGTGCGTGTAGGTATGAAAGCACCTGTGGCAACCATTGGTGCGGTATTGCCAGGCGACTTTAAAATCAAAAAAGGCAAACTGCGTGGTGTGGAATCACAAGGGATGCTCTGTGGCGCATCAGAAATTGACCTTGAAGATAAACTTGATGGTTTATTGGAACTGCCTGCAGATGCACCTGTAGGTGTGAATGTACGTGAATATCTTGATCTAGATGACCATGTCATTGATATCAGTATTACTCCAAACCGTGGTGATTGTTTCAGTATTCGTGGTATTGCCCGTGAAATTGGGGTGATTAACCAATTGCCAGTGAATACACCTGACATTCAGGCAGTAGCGGCAACTATTCAGGATGAAAAAACTGTACAAAGTTTGACGGAAGGCTGCCCACGTTATTTAGGTCGTGTGATTAAAAATGTAAATACCAAAGCCGCTACACCTGAGTGGATGGAGCGCGCGTTGGCACGTTCAGGTATCCGTCAGCACAGTATTTTGGTTGATATTACCAACTATGTCTTGATTGAATTGGGTCAGCCAATGCACGCTTTTGATGGTGCTAAAATTCAAGGTGGCATTCAAGTTCGTCAAGCGACTGCAGCAGAAAAATTGGTGCTGTTAAACGAGCAAGAAGTTGAGCTGCAAGATGATGTGATGGTGATTGCCGATGACGCAAAAGTATTGGCGATGGCGGGCATCATGGGTGGTTTATCTTCTGCGGTAAGTGATGAAACCACAGAAATTTTCCTTGAATCCGCTTTCTTTGCACCATTGCATATCGCAGGTCGTGCACGTCGTTATGGTTTGCATACCGATGCCTCACAGCGTTATGAACGTGGTGTCGATTTTGAATTGCCATTATTGGCGATGAACCGTGCATCACAACTGATTGCAGAATTTGCTGGCGGCGAATTTGGTCCAATTACAGTGGCAGAACAAGCAGCACAATTGCCAACACGTGAAGCAATTGCGTTAAATCAAGCGCAAGTCGATCAGCTCTTGGGTTATCACGTTGATGCTACATTTATTGCCGATGCTTTAACTCGTTTAGGCTGCGAAGTTACTGTTCAAGCTGAAGGTCAGTGGAGCGTTGTACCACCATCACATCGTTTTGATATGGCAATTTACCAAGACTTAATTGAAGAAGTTGCTCGTATTCACGGTTATGACAACATTCAAATCAGTTTGCCTGTGATTGATGTGCAATTAGCAAAATACCAAGATCAGTTTGAAGTTGCGCAATTACGTCAAACCGCAGTGACTTTGGGTTATCAAGAAGCAATTAGTTTTAGCTTTGCCGATGCAAAATTGGAAAAACAATTAAACCCTGCAGTGAATCCGTTGGCATTGGCGAATCCAATTTCAAGCGATTTGGCAGTAATGCGCTCAACGTTGTTATCCAGCTTAATTCCATGCGTTCAGTACAACGTGAATCGTCAACAAAACCGTGTGCGTTTCTTTGAGTTGGGTTTACGTTTTGATTATCAACATGCAGCAAGCATTCATGACTTGAAGCAAATTCCAACTTTGGCATTGATTGCGGTGGGTGCTAAACATGCAGAATCTTGGCATGCTAAAGCTCAGCCTATGGATTTCTTCGATTTTAAAGGCGATATTGAAGAAATTTTAGCTGCAGGTCGTGTGCAGGTAGAGTATGTTCGTTCAGAGCGTACTTGGTTGCATCCTGGACAATCTGCTGAAATTTTGGTAGATGGTCAGTCTATTGGTTACTTTGGTCGTTTACATCCATCTTTAGAAGATGAGCTGGATTTAGGCACGGCTTGGGTAGCAGAACTCGATCAAACAGCAGTTTTGCAAACTTATGTATCTAATTTTACAGAATTATCACGTTTTCCATCGGTTAGACGTGATATTGCGCTTTTAATTAGTGATAAGATAAATGTAAGCGAAATTCAGCAACTTATTGAAAAAACGGGTGGAGCGCTGTTAGACTCAACTTGGTTATTCGATGTGTATACTGGACAAGGTGTTGAACAAGGCAAGCGTTCTTTGGCTTTTGCACTGTTATGGCAACATCCAACACGTACACTTGAAGATGCTGAAATTAAATCTGGTATGGATAACATTCTGCAAGTGTTGGAAAACACTTACCAAGCGACATTGAGGGCTTCATGACAGCATTAACAAAAGCAGAAATGGCTGATCATTTAAGTGAGCTCACGAGTTTAAACCGCCGTGAAGCGAAACAAATGGTCGAGTTATTTTTTGATGAGATCAGCCAAGCACTGATCTCTGGCGAGCAAGTTAAACTTTCAGGGTTTGGGAACTTCGAGTTACGTGATAAACGTCAACGACCTGGTCGCAACCCGAAAACAGGCGAAGAAATTCCAATTTCAGCCCGCCGTGTAGTCACATTCCGCGCAGGGCAGAAATTCCGCCAGCGTGTGGGAAATGAGCAGATCGATTGATCTGCTTTTTTTTATGCTTTTTATAAGAGATTTTAGAAAGACGCTGTGATTTAGCAAGACATAGTGATTGATCTTGCAATTGGGAGACTTGAATCAAACTATGGATATGAATGAAAACACTGTAGAGCTGAACAAGACGCTACCTAAGAATTGAGCGTGGAGATGAGAAACCAAAAGGTTATATCGAAATAAATGCCGAATGGGGTTAAGTGTTTTGGTTAAATGCTTTTATATGCTGAATCATCTACTTGAAAAAGATGGATTGAGCGATTTGGAGATATTGTGCTGAGTAAAATAAATTTTAGACAAAATATTCAGAAATAAAAAAGAGAGCCATCGGCTCTCTTTTTGTACTGCATAATCGTATCGATTATTGAGCAGCAGCTTCAGAAGCAGCAGCAGCAGCGTCTACAGCAGCATCAGCAGCGTCAGTTGCAGCAGCAGCAGCAGTGTCAGCAGCATCAGTAGCAGCGTCTACAGCAGCTTCAGCGTCAGCAGCAACTTCTACAGCAGCAACTTCTACAGCAGCAGCGTCAGCAGCAGCTTCAGCTTCAGATGCAGCTACAACAGCTTCAGATGCAGCAGCGTTAGCGTCAGCAGCAGCTTCTTCAGTTTTTTTAGCACAACCAACGAAAGCTAAAGTAGTAGCAACTGCAGCAGCAATAGCGATTTTTTTGAATAACATGGCATCACTCTCTAAAATATGAGATTAAAAAAAACCGACGTTAGTCTGTTGTATGCTTTTATTATTCCTAAATTTTGTTAGGCACTAACAACGCAGGCGCAGTCTAACTGGTCTGCGAATATGCTATCACTGCGCTTTTTGAATTGCTACTAGGTTGATTGAAAAAAAGGCAAAAAAACGCGAAAAATACGTGCTTTTTTAACAGAAAATAACAATTAATTTGGCGTTTTAGATTGGAGAGTTGCACGGTAACTGGCTAAAAACTAAAAGGTTTTTACTAAATATTTTTTTATAATCATTTACTTAAAAATAAGTTTACATATACCGCGTGCAATTGTGTCTTTATGTAAATTTTGTCAACCAAATAAAAAAGCCATCGTTTTAAGATGACTTTTTTAGGTGTTCTAATATTTATAGCCGTTTAATTGGCTGCTTTACGTTTCATTTGATCAAAGAAGTCGTCATTAGTTTTGGTTTCTTTCATGCGATCAAGCAAGAATTCCATTGCTGCCAATTCATCTTGAGTGTGTAACAATTTACGCAAAATCCAAACTTTACGCAAATTATCTTCACTCATTAAGCGCTCTTCACGACGTGTACCTGATTTTTTGATGTTCATGGCAGGGAAAACACGTTTTTCTGCAATACGACGGTCTAAGGTAATCTCTTGGTTGCCTGTACCTTTAAACTCTTCGTAAATCACTTCATCCATTTTACTGCCAGTTTCAATCAGTGCAGTTGAAATAATGGTTAGAGAACCACCTTCTTCAATATTACGTGCAGCACCAAAGAAGCGTTTTGGACGTTCTAAAGCGTGCGCATCAACACCACCTGTTAAAACCTTGCCTGAAGAAGGTACGACAGTGTTGTAGGCGCGTGCCAAACGGGTAATTGAATCCAGTAAAATCACCACGTCTTTTTTATGTTCAACTAAACGCTTGGCTTTTTCAATGACCATTTCTGCAACTTGAACGTGACGAGCAGGTGACTCATCAAATGTTGATGCAATCACTTCACCGCGCACGGTGCGTTCCATTTCAGTCACTTCTTCAGGGCGTTCATCAATGAGAAGTACAATCAAGAACACTTCTGGGTTGTTACGAACAATCGACTGAGCGATGTTTTGTAGCAACATGGTTTTACCCGCTTTAGGCGGAGCCACAATAATTGAACGCTGACCTTTACCAATTGGCGCAACCAAATCTACCACACGTGCAGTTAAGTCTTCAGTTGTTCCATTACCTAACTCCATCACCAACTGTTCTGTTGGGAAAAGCGGGGTTAAGTTTTCAAATAAGATTTTATTACGTGAATTTTCAGGGGTGTCATAGTTAATTTGATTGACTTTGAGCAAAGCAAAATAACGTTCGCCTTCTTTTGGTGGACGAATCGTACCTGTAATGGTGTCACCCGTGCGCAGGTTAAAGCGACGAATTTGCGAAGGGCTGACATAAATATCATCTGGGCCAGCAAGGTATGAACCTGCAGCTGAGCGTAAGAAACCAAAACCATCAGAGAGAATTTCTAGAACGCCATCACCAAAAATCTCTTCACCATTCATGGCATGGCGCTTTAAGATGGCAAAAATAATGTCTTGCTTGCGGTTACGCGCCATTCCTTCAAGGCCCATAAACTCGGCAATCTTGATGAGTTCGCCAATCGGTTTTTTCTTGAGTTCGGTTAAATTCATAGAGGTTCTGATAGAATTAAAATTCTGGGGTACAGGTTAGAGAGGGAGCAACATTTAGCCGCATTCATACAATAAAATGAAAGCAATTGTATTTGCACAATAACGATTCAGAGCACTGATTCATTGTTTGATTGAAAAATGTGAAAAACAATTTCTGTTGCCGAGCGGCATTTTTGTGTTGTGTCTTTTCAGAAAGAGGATGAAAGATCCTGCGTTTCCTGAGCATGCAATATAAGAGAGAAACGTCTACTTGTCAATTTGTAGGCAAAAAAAATACGCCAATGCGTGGCGTATTTTTTTTCATCATCTCTATAAATAGACGATGGATCAATCGACTTAGATATTTTCGTCAATAAACGCAGTCAATTTAGATTTAGGTGCTGCACCGACTTGCTGTGCAACCACTTCACCATTTTTGAACATCAATAATGCTGGAATATTACGGATGTTGTAGTTCACTGCAGTTTGTTCGCAAGAGGTTACATCAACTTTAACAATTTTAACTTTGCCTTGGTATTCGTCTGCAAGTACTTCAAGTACAGGTGCAATTGCTTTACATGGCGCACACCAGCCAGCCCAGAAGTCAACCAATACAGGAGTATCCGATTGAAGAACATCTGCTTCGAAGTTTGCATCAGTGGTGTTTACGATGTTGCCAGACATGGATTACGCTCCAAATAATTTTTAAGATAGCTTTAGTTAGTATTACATAGCCATCTTGAACAAAGTAGGGGAATCTGTGGATTTTCCATTCAAAATACAAATTTGTCTAATTGATCGTGACGATAACGCTAAACGAAAATGCTAATTCTGTAACACAATTGTCATATATGCAGAAAATTTAAATAGTCGTCAAATTGTGCTGATAAATGGCTTTTAAATTAGGTGTATGTGAATTACTCTAGGCACAATTCTATCTAGGTTTGTTTGAAGAATGTCTGATTTTTTAATTGATGAAGAGTTACTCGCAGCCATCGATATGGGGTCGAATAGTTTTCACTTGGCAATTGCACGGGTGGATCATGGTGAAGTAAAAAAAGTGGCATCAATGTCAGAAAAAGTACAGTTGGCCGCAGGTTTAGATGAAAATAAGAATTTGACCGAAGCTGCTCAACAACGTGGTTTGGCATGTTTGGCGCGTTTTGTAGGACGTTTAACTGCGGTGCAGTCAAATCGTTTGCGTATTGTGGCAACCAACGCATTGCGTCAGGCCAAAAATGGACATGAATTTATTCAAAAAGCCGCAGAAATTTTGCCTAAACCTATTGAAATTATTGCAGGGCGTGAAGAAGCCCGTTTAATTTATTTAGGCGTATCGCACACGATGGCAAATAGTGGTCGTCGTTTGGTAATTGACATTGGCGGTGGTTCGACAGAGTTGATTATTGGCGAAGAATTTGAGCCAATTCATACCGAATCTTTACAAATGGGCTGTGTGGCCTATACCAAAGCCTATTTTGCCGATGGTGAAATTAGCAAGAGCAGTTTTGAAAAAGCAGTGGTTGCAGCGCGTAAAGAACTGTATTCGATTGCCAATACTTATAAAGAAGCAGGTTGGGATACCGTTGCAGGTTCGAGCGGTACCATTAAAGCCTGTCGTCAAATTACGGTAAATATGGGCTGGAGCAATGAGCAGGAAAATCTGACTCGTGAAGGTTTAGAAAAACTCAAAGACCGTTTGCTCAAGTTTAAACACGTATCAGAAATGGAATTTGATGGTCTAAAAGAAGACCGTCGAGCAGTTTTGCCAGCAGGTTTGGCAATTTTATATGCGGTATTTGATGTATTAGATATCGATAAACTGGTGTATTCCGATGGGGCTTTGCGTGAAGGCGTAATGTATGACTTGTTGGGACGTTTCCAGCATGAAGACATTCGTGATCGCAGTGTACAGGCCTTGATGGGGCGTTATAACTCAGACCCGAAACAGGCTGGACGTGTGGTGAAAACTGCGCAACATTTATTTGACAGCGTGGCAGAATCATTAAAATTAAATAACGAAGATAGTGACTTATTGCGTCGTGCTGCGTACCTACATGAAATTGGTTTAGCCATCAGTCACAGCAGTTATCATCGTCACGGTGCATATTTATTGCAACATTCGGACATTCCCGGTTTCTCACAAATTGACCAAAACTATCTCTCGCATTTGGTCGGCAACCATCGTCGAAAGTTGCGCCAAGACGCGAAAACAGAAGCACTGAAAGCGGGTGGCAATAAAATTGTTTACTTAAGTTTGTTGCTTCGCCTTGCAGTTTTGGTCAACGCAAGTCGTAGCGATGCGATGCTTCCTGCCATTGAATTAAGCATCCGCAATGCGCAACAATGGCAGCTCAGCGTGTCGGGTGATGCCAAACAATGGCCATTGCTTGTCGCTGAATTGCACGATGAACAAGTGCAATTCAAGAATTGGGACATTGAATTGAATATTCAGTCGGAACAATTTGTCGATTAAGATTTGGTTAATTTAGGGATAACAGTCGACTTATGAAAAAAGCTGCTCAATCTAAAGCATGGAAAACCGTGCAAATTGCACGTCATCCTGAACGTCCGCAATTTCTAGACTATGTGGGTGAAATTTTCACTGAATTTGATGCCTTACATGGCGATCGTTTATTTGGTGATGATGGTGCAATGATCGGTGGATTGGCACGCTTTGATGGTCAGCCTGTCATGGTGATAGGTCAACATCGTGGTCGCAGTACCCGCGAAAAATTACAACACAACTTCGGGATGTGTAATCCAGAAGGCTACCGTAAGGCACAGCGTCTTATGGATATGGCAGAGCGTTTTAATCTGCCAGTTTTCACTTTTGTCGATACAATGGGTGCTTACCCAGGTGTAGGTGCAGAAGAACGTGGTCAGGCAGAAGCGATTGCGACCAGCTTGGCACAACTGTCGAACTTAAAAGTACCTGTAATTGCTACAGTATTGGGCGAAGGTGGTTCAGGCGGTGCGTTGGGTATTGGTGTGGCTGATCGTGTGGTGATGTTGTCACACAGTATTTACTCTGTTATTTCACCAGAAGGCTGTGCGTCTATTCTGTGGAAAACTGCAGAAAAAGCCGAACAAGCCAGTGAAGCATTGGCATTGACTGCAGAAAAACTGCAAAAGATTGGTATTGTAGAATATGTGGTTGATGAAGGTGAGGGTGCGCATTTAAACCCTGAACAAGTCATGCACAGTCTGAAAAATGTGTTAAAAGAAGCTTTGGATGAATTGCAAGCGATGGATGCAACACAACGATGCGAAGAACGTTACCAGCGTTTAATGAAGTTTGGCAGCGACAATTTAGGTCTAGCGTCTTAAGTCAATTACAGGCTTTTCCTGCACAGACAAAATTTTTAATCGGATGTAGTGGCGGTATGGATTCCATGCTGCTACTGCATCTTTTGTCATTTTTGTGTCCTGAAAAAGTGCGCGCGATTTACATTGATCATCAATTGCAAAGCTCAAGTGCTGAGTGGGGTGCATTGGTGCAAGCCACCTGCCAGAATTTAAATGTACCGTGTGTGTTGCAAAAAGTTAATGTGTCTGAGGGTAATTTAGAAAACCAGGCACGTCAGGCGCGTTATCAGGCCTATATGCAGCACTTAGATAGCAACGAAGTTCTAGTATTGGCACATCATCAGCAAGATCAGGCAGAAACCGTATTGCTGCGTTTGTTTTCAGGCGCAGGTGTGCAAGGACTTGCTGCCATGCAAGCTGTCGATGTACGTGATGACATTAGCATTTGGCGTCCGTTGTTAGATATTTCGCGTGAGCAGATTTGCCAATGGTGCGCTGAATTAAAGCTCGATTATGTGCAAGACCCAAGCAATCAGGATGTGCATTATGACCGAGCTTGGGCAAGAGAAATATTGTGGCCTGTCGTGCAACAGCGTTTTCCTAAAATGCAGCAAGCTGTGACGCGTACTGCAAACTTGATGCAAGATACTGAAAACATTTTGGCAGAAGTTTTGGCGCAGGATTTAGCTGCATGTGGCACAGACTCGCAGTTGAATTTAATTCAGTTACAACAATTGTCTTTGTCACGGCAACGTCAGCTATTATCGGCATGGATGAAAGGACAGGCACAATATCGCCCAAGTTTTGATATGGTCGAACGCTTGCAACGTGAGGTGATTCAAGCCAAAGCCGATGCACAAGCGGCATTACATTGTCAGGATTATTATTATCTGCGTTATCAGCAACAATTATTTCGTTTGCCGAAAGCGGAGTATTTAGCTGCAGAACATTTTGAGGCAGAAGAACAAGTGTTATGTTTGCAGGCAGATCAGACTTTTCAAGTGTGGTCTGGATGTTATCAACTGCAACAAGCCAAAGTCGGTTTATCTGCAACTTTGTTGAATCGTCCGTTAACTTTACGGCCACGTTTGGGTGGTGAAAAAATTCATTTGTATGGTCGGGTGGGCACATGGCCACTGAAAAAAGCCATTCAGGAAGCACAAATTTTTCCGTGGACGCGTCATACAATTCAAATATTAAGCCTAGATAATGTTATGCTAGGCGTTTTTAGCCCCAAAGGCTTTTGGCTTGCACAGTCGGACTATTGTGTCGCAGATGGATGGCAACCGAATTTAGTCTCTTAACGACAAAGAACTCAACGAAGAGCGTGAATCATGAGTGCAGTATTGAATTGTAATATTAGTTTCATTGGCGGTGGCAACATGGCGCAAGCCTTGATTGGTGGTTTGATTGCCAGAGGTTTGCCGCCAACCCGTATTACAGTTTCAGACCCTGTAGAACAAGTGCGTGAATTATTAAAAGAAAAAGATGTGCATGTCACTGAGGATAATTTGGCCGCGATTGCAGATGCAGATATTGTGGTATTTGCAGTCAAACCACAGGTTTTGGCACAAGTATTGCGTCCATTGCACGGTCAGTTTGAAGATAAACTGGTGATTTCGATTGTTGCGGGCGCAGAAACTGCCACGATTTCTGAGTTATTACGTACAGAACGTGTAGTGCGGGTAATGCCAAATACGCCTGCTTTGGTGCAAACAGGTGCACATGGTTTGTATGCAACCGAACAGGTCAATAGCACAGACCGTGAATTGGCAAGTCAGGTTTTGGCAGCGACAGGTTTAACTATTTGGGTAAACTCTGAGGCGCAAATTGATGCCGTAACTGCTGTATCGGGTTCAGGGCCAGCATATTTTTTCTATTTGATGGAAAGCATGATTCGTGCAGGCAAGAACTTAGGTTTAGATGAAAAAGTGGCGACAGCACTGACGTTACAAACTGCTTTGGGTGCTGCGCAAATGGCAATTACTAGCTCGAATACACCTGCAGAATTACGCAAAAATGTGACTTCACCAAATGGCACGACCCAAGCTGCGATTGAAGTGTTTGATCATGCACAAATTTCACAAAATATTCAGGCGGCGTTGGCTGCTGCTAAAACGCGTAGTCAAGAATTAGCGCAAGAGTTGAGTGATAGTATTTAATTATTGAAAAACAACGAATTTAAATTTTAGGAAAGTTTAAGTATGGGTGCAAATTCTGCGCTAATTTTTGGCATTATCATTAACGTAGCGATTTTGCTCGTATTCTTCCGTTTCCTAATGCAATTGGCAGCGGTGAGTCCTTATAACCCTGTGGTGCTTTCAACCATTAAAGCCACCAAAATTGTAGATGTATTTGGACGTATCTTTCCAACAGTTGGCAAAGGTCGGGTCAATTCTGCTGCCTTAGCTTTGTTGGTGGTGCTGTATTTACTCAAAATATTTGGTGTCATGTACTTAAATGGTGCGATGCCAAATAGTCCAATTCACTTAGTGATTCTGACTTTTGTTACTATGATTCAGGATTTAATCCGTTTCTGTCGTTATTTGATTTTTGCCACCATTATTTTGAGTTGGGTGGTGATGTTTACTCAATCTCGTGGCCCGTATATTGAGGTGATTCAAGAGTTGGCAGAGCCGTTATTAGCACCATTTCGTCGTTTATTGCCGAACATGGGCATGATTGATTTGTCGCCAATTATTGCATTTTTGGCTTTATATATCGCTGAAATTATTATGAATCAGGTAGCGATTGTATTGCTGACTGGCTTATAAGTCGCATTATCCTAAAACATTAAAAAGGACTCGATTTGAGTCCTTTTTTTGTAGTTTAAGTTTGGGCTGACGACCTTAATGAGTCTTCAGAAATACAAATAACCTGCATCCTGACCTCCTTCTAGGCGAAGGAAGGTGCTGAAAAAAGAGAGCGCAACGACTTTAGTGCGCTTCATCCCAGTTATTGCCTTTTCCGACTTCCACCACCAATGGTACAGAAATTTCCACCACAGATTGCATGACTTCTGCCAACTTCGGCGCGAGTTCATCTGCCGCATCTGCATCGACTTCAAATACCAATTCATCGTGTACTTGCAGCAACATTTTGGCTTGCGCTTGCGGTAACATTTTGTCGACTTCAATCATCGCCATTTTAATAATGTCAGCTGCAGAGCCTTGTAATGGCGCGTTAATTGCCGCACGTTCTGCCGCTTTACGTACCATCATATTACGTGCAGCAATATCTGGCGTATAGAGGCGACGACCTAAAATAGTTTCTACAAAACCTTGTTCTAGCGCGACTTGGCGGGTACGTTGCATATATTCATAAATGCCCGGATAACGCTGGAAGTATTGCTTGATATAGTTTTGTGATTCTTCACGGGTAAACCCAAGCTGACGAATTAAGCCAAATTCCGACATGCCGTAGAGCAGACCGAAGTTTACAGCTTTGGCCTGACGACGCTGATCTGAGGTTACGTCTTCTAAGGCAATACCCAAGACTTCTGCCGCAGTACGGCGGTGCACGTCTTGTCCATGGTTAAAGGCATCGAGTAGGGCATCATCTTGTGAAAAATGTGCCATTAAACGCAATTCGATTTGCGAGTAGTCGGCTGCCAACAGCACACGGCCTTTAGGTGCAACAAAGGCTTTACGAATTTGGCGGCCAATTTCAGTACGAATAGGAATGTTTTGTAGATTTGGGTCGGTAGAAGATAAGCGTCCCGTTGCGGTCAAGGCTTGGTGATAACTGGTATGCACCCGATGCGTATCCTTATTTGCCTGTTTCAGCAAACCATCGGTATAGGTGCTTTTTAGCTTAGATAAGCCACGGTAGTCTAAAATTAAGCCACTGATCGGATGCTCAATTTTTTCCAAAACACTTTCACTGGTACTGTATTGACCTGTTGCGGTTTTCTTGCCGCCTTTGAGTCCGAGTTTATCAAACAGAATTTCACCCACTTGTTTAGGTGAGCTGACGTTAAAGTTTTCACCAGCCAACTCTACAATTTGATTTTCCAAATCTTGCATGGTTTGGGCAAAATCGACACCGAGTTGATCTAAAAATTGCAAATCAAGCTGAATGCCGTTTTCTTCCATACTGGTCAGCACTCGGGCAACAGGCATTTCAATGTTGTGCAAAATATTGACCAATTCAGGGTATTTTTGCAGCTTCGCAGACAGCACTTCATATAAACGGTAAGTGACGTGCGCATCTTCTGCGGCATAATGTGCTGCCGTTTCAATTTCAATTTGATTGAAGGTTTTTTGCTTAACGCCTTTACCCGCAATTTGCTCATAAGATGTGGTCAAGTGACTTAAATATAAACGTGCTACATCATCCATGCCGTGACGAGTCGCCACCGAGTTAAGTACATAAGACGCCAACATGGTGTCAAAATACCAACCTTGTAAATGAATACCGTGATTTTCAAGCACATGCGCATCATACTTTAAATGATGTCCAATTTTTTCTACGGCATCATTTTCTAAAATTGGTTTGATTTGCGCCAAAACCTGATCACGATCGAGCTGCTGTGGTGCGCCTACATAATCATGTGCTAAAGGCACGTAATAGGCATCTTTTGCATCAAACGCCACAGAAAAACCAACAATTTCCGCAACTCGATAATCTAGACTGGTGGTTTCCGTATCAAATGCGAAACGCTGTGCCGTATTCAGACGTTGCAGTAAGGCATCCCAGTGCTGTGCATCTAAAATGGTGTGATAGCTTGCAGAACCCAGTTGATCATCTACGCTACCTTGAGTGGCCTGATCTTCTGTCGCAATTTCACTGGTTGTCGGTGGTGTCACTGTTTTTGCCGCTTGCTGATAATTACGGTTGTTTGGATTATTTGGATGATCCAGCGATTGCAGCTGATTACGGAACTCAAGTTCGGTATATAAATTACGTAAGGCTTCGACATCTGGTTCTTGTAGTTTTAGCTCAGAATAACCAAAGTCCAAGTCCAAATCACAAACGATACTGGCCAGTTGATGGTCTAATGCGATGCCATCCGCGTTATCTTTAATATTTTGTCCAACTTTGCCTTTAATATTGTCGGCATTTTCTAAAATAGCACCAATGGAGCCGTATTCGGTCAGCAATTTGGCTGCAGTTTTGGCACCAATACCAGGTACGCCCATAATGCCATCCGAGGCATCGCCCATTAGGGTCAGGTAATCAATAATTTGATGAGGCCATACTCCAAACTTGTCAAACACCGCCTGAATATCCATCGGCTTTTCTTTGAAGCTGTCTTCAAGGGTGACTTTTTCAGTCACCAATTGCGCCATGTCTTTATCGCCAGTAGAAATCAGTACTTGCTGTCCTTCGGCCTCTGCACGTTTGGCCAGTGTGCCAATAATGTCATCGGCTTCAGCGCCAGGCAGCATAAATAACGGAATACCCAAGGCACGAATTAAGGCATGTAAGTATGGAATTTGCTGAGATAGCTCTTCAGGCATACTTGGGCGGTCACCTTTATAGATAGGTGATAATTCATGGCGAAAAGTTGGTTCAGGCGTATCAAAAATAACAGCCATGTGGGTTGGCTGGGTGCGACGCATGAGTTTTTGAATCGCAGAGATTGCTCCACGAATTGCATTGGTATGTAAACCAGTTGACGTGGTTAATGGTGGTAGTGCGTGAAAGGCACGAAATAGAAAATATGAGCCATCGACCAAGACAAATGGTGGCATGGATTGATTCCTTCTGCAAATAAGCAGTTTATTGTACGTGATTTTTGCAGTTGTCGCAGAAACTGATTTTTAGTGCAAGTGGACAAGCGGTCGAAGCGGTTACTGAATTGCTGATGAATCCTGATTCAGAATCAGGCTAGCTGTTGTATGATCAGAGCCAAGAGAAAATATAAGCACAATGAAGAGCAATGCAGACAAGGCAGAGTGAAATTCGAATCATTTGGTTCATGGTATTGATGGTTGTTGCAATGGGTGCATGGTGGTTGGATGTACCCATGCTGAGTTATGTGTGCGTGATTGCGGCGGGTATGAGTATCATGCTGTATTGTGGGCGCGTGCAACAAGCCTTGGAATACAACATAGATGCACGAACTATGCGCTATGTACCTACTTCAAAAGTGCCGATGTATTTGGCAGCAATGATTGTCATGCTGGGTATGTTGCTGGATTGGTATTTGATTGTGTCGCTTGCTGTGGGTGCATGGATTTTTCTGTTGTTGCGTTGGCTTTCTCGTTTGGAACAGGCGGTTTATCAAATTCAGCAACGGCAGCAAACAAGTGCATCTCAAACAGAGGTGTCTACTACAAATACATCAGCACCGTATGTAACCACTACAGATTTAGCAGCAACTGTTACCCTTCAAAATGCTGTACCTGAAAGGAAACACACGCCAGAAGATGACATTGCAGAATCGAGAATTGATTTAGCACAGACTGGGGCAGACAATTCTTCTGAGTTAACGACTCAGTCAGCTTCATCTCCAGCTATTTTGGCAACTCAAGCAGAACAGCATTTTGTTGAAAGTCATGCTGTAAATCAAGATTTCATTCATCCATCTGCGCAGACATCATCACAAACACGGACATCTCATCCTAGTTTACTCGAGCAGGCGCAAACATGGTTATTGCATGGCAATCCTGTCTTGAAAGTCGCCATTGTCGTATTGTTAATTGGTGTGGTGTTGCTGCTACGTTTCGCCACCGAACATTGGCAATTTAGTTTGGCAGTCAAACTCATGTTTGTTGCAGCTGTAAGTGCTGCGGTGACCGTATTGGGTTATTTGCTACGTACAAAAAATCGGAGCTTTGCTTTAGGGGTGCAAGGTTTAGGTTTGGCAGGGCTGTGTCTGACCTTGTTTTTTGCCTATTACAACTTGGTCATTCCTAATTTAGCGATGGCCAGTGTGTGTTTTATCGCTGTAATGTTGCTCACGCTTTGGCTGAGTTTGAAACAACAGTCTATCGAACTGGCATTAATGGCAATGTTGATTGCTTATTTTGCGCCCTTTACCTTACCTGTTCGCAATGCCACAGCCATTGAATTGATTGCCTATTATTTAGTGATTAATGTAGCGGTAGCAATTTTAAGCAGTGTGCGCCCTTGGAAATACCTGAATCAGGTTGCATTTTTAATGACGGCTATCGTGGGTGGTGGCTATGCCTTTTATCATGGGTATGTGTTTGAACGTCAGGTTTTAAGTGCTTTATTGTTGGCACATGCGGCAATTTTTATTTGGCTCGGTTTTCGCTTTAGTCAACTTTTGGCACAGGATGATATCGCCACTTTCCAATTCAAACCTATTTTGGACCTTGCCCTGATTTTTGGTGCACCTATTGTCGCTTACGCCTATTTATATGTGATGTATTTTGAAGAAACTCGATGGCAAGCGGCTTTTAGTCTGGTCTTTGCTGTGATTTTTGCAGCCTTATATACGCTGACCCGACAGCGTTCACAAACCAAGTTTATTGCACAGAGTTATTTTAGTCTGATGCTGATTTTCAGCTTGCTGATCCCGCCTATTTTATTACCTGAGCAATGGAGCGTAATCGGGTGGGCACTGCAAGGTGTGGCAGTTTTTGCTTTTGCCTTAATCAAAGTATCTTCAATCAGTCGTTATTTGGCTTTAGGTTTGTTCGCTGTTGCAGGGTTATCGGGACTGTATTACTTGGTGGAGCTGCCATATTTTGAACACAGTATTTACTGGGTACTCAGTCTGAGTTATGCCGCTGTGGTATTAATGGCCAACAGCAAAGCAGATTTTCGAGCACAACTCAGCACAGGTACGATCAGCATATTTTGTTTCATGCTGCTGTCTGCCAGCAGTCTGTGGTTGTGGTTAGGTCTAGACAGCTTAGTTGGCGAACATGCCATGGTTTGGACGCTGCTGGCAATCGTCAGCGCCTATGTATGTATGAATGAAGTCATGCTTTCACGACAGGCCACGTGGTCTTGGCTACTGCCGAAGTGGTTGGGACTCACTCCAGTCATGTTCGCTGCTTTATCTTTAGTGATCAGCCGTGATTATGATGGGGCAATTCAATGGGTATCAGGCGCAGAACGAATGTTATTTGCACTGTTTGCACTCTTGCTCAGTGTTTTGTGGTTACGCCCTTTATGGACGGTACGCACCGATAAAGTCTGGGTGAGTTTGGGGCTAATTCCTGCTTTAGCACTGGCAAGTTTAACGCTGTTACCTGAGCATCCTTATAGCAGTGTGGTGATTTTACCGCTGATATTTGCAGCATGGTGCTGGTGGCAAAAGCCAGAGTCAGACTGGCGTATGTTCTGGTATGCGCGCAGTAACTTGGTCTTAATGCTATTTTGGATGTTGTGTTCACAACTGCTCAATGAGCAGGCATTTTATGGCTATGTTTTGCCAATTTTGAATCCATTTGATCTGGTCAGTATCGCCATGTTGGTGGCTATTTTATGGATGCTGAATTTACAGCGGAAAACTGATTTAGATCAGGGCTTAGCTGCGGTGATTATGGTTGTCAGTCTGCTATGGTTAAGCAGTTATGTTCTTTTGCGTGCCTTGCATTTGTATTTAGGTACGCCAATCAACGAGATTGCCGTTTGGCAAGATGCCACCGTACAGTTAAGCCTGACTGTACTTTGGGTCAGTTTGGCATGTATTGCAATGTGGATTGCCAGTTTCAAGCAATTACGTGCCTTATGGATTCTAGGTAGCAGTATTTTGGTGATGGTGACCTTGAAACTGGTACTTTTGGATTTATCCAATATTGGCACTCTTATGCGGGTACTCTCATTCTTTGCGGCAGGATTGGGTATGCTGCTGATTGCCTATATTGCTCCAATTCCTGAACCTGATCTTGCTAAAAACAACAGTTCGCCATCTTCTAAAACTTAAGATGGCGCTCAGGTTGTATTTATGACGAAGTGGGTGTGATTCAAAACGATTACTTTAAGTCAGGTTCTCGTTTGAGTTCTTTAGCATTGGCGTACTGATCAAGTTCGTCATTGCTCAAGGGGCGTGATAATGGATGATCAACAAAACCCATTTTTGGTACAGGAATTTCAATGCAATTGTCCAAGAAACCATTACGAATACGTTCTTGCATTTCATCACGTACTTTTAAGAAGTTTTCTTGCTGACACCACACTGCAAATAACAATTCAATTGAAGACTCTCGGAAAGCTGTAACCGTCACTGCTGGTTTTGGGTCAGATAAAACTAGCGGATATTGATTGGCGACACTCAGCAAGACTTCACGTACTTTAATAATATCTTCATGGAAATTAATGGCGAGCGTAATTGGAACACGCCGTATTGGAAATTTGGACAGGTTATGTACAGGGGCACGAATTAATTGTTCATTGGGCAAACGCACATAAATATTGTCTTGGGTCAGTAATTTCACTGAAAGCAGGTCAATTGAAATCACTTCGCCTTCAATGGTATGCCCACGAATCAGGGTAATTTGAATGGTATCACCCACCTCAAAAGAGCCTTCACCAATCAGGAACATACCACTAATTAAGTTAGAGGCTGATGTTTGGGATGCAAAACCAAGTGCTACCGTTAAAATACCTGCTGCGCCCAAGAAAACACTTAGCTTAAAGCCTGCCTCCTTAAGGCTAGCCATCACAAACAGCAGAAAAATAAAATAGAAAATTCCGCGTCGCCAGACCAAGCGTTGATGTGCATTAAAACGCGCACCTATGGTACGTACAAAGGTATTGGAAACAAAACGTGCAATTAAAAAACCAATGAGTGACAGTACCACTGCTACCAAAATTTCGGTCAAGCGATCTGTATTGACACTGGTAAATATCCCTTTGAGGCTGTTGGTGATTTCTTTGGAAATATTGGAATCTGCCATGACATCCTCTTAGAAAAATGACTCAAACATATTAAACAACGCACCTGCCGTTTCACGTGGTGGCTGTAAATAGGTGACTTCACCTGCATGTGGTGGTGTGCGGTTTTCAATCCGAATCCGTGGCGGGCGGTCTAAACCTTCATGCATGACTCTAATTTGTGAAGTCCATAAACGCCCTGTACTTTCACTAAAAAATAAAGGCAGCGCAGGTACAGGTACACTCATACGGTCAAAGCGCAATTGCTGATTACTGGTATTGTGAAATTCAATAGGAGTCACTGCACGAAAGGCACGTGGTTTGAGCTGATGTAATTCAGTACGACCATCCACCGCCGTGGCATAGCAAATTTCACCGGTACGATGATTCGGGCCAAACCAAGTATCTTTTGGGCGAATAATAGGCAGGTCAAAAATGGGTTCACGTTGGCCATCTACAAATCCTGCCATCCACAATGGCGTGCTGATATACAGGGTGCCGCGTTGCCCCGCAGGAATATAAATTGGATCAACAGGTTTAATCACCACAGAGCGGTCTGCTAAACGTGGCATCAGTTGTAATTTGCTCTGTGTCGATTTGAACATATAGCGTTCAACTTTCACAGGTTGTGGAAACGCAAATTCAGGATCGTCAATCGTGTGCCATTGCTGTTCATAATCGTATTGAATTTGCGGACGATAGTATTCCAAACGCCATTCTTGCATGCCGCGGGTTAAACGCAATAACAATGAACCAAATTGCCATGCTTTAGGACGATTAAGCTCAAACTCATAGTCACCCCACCATTTTAATTTGGGTGAATCGAGTTCCGAAATCTCATGATTTTGTGACAATGGCCTATCCCTTTGTTGATAAATCAGTGAAAAACAGACTTCACGCTGTCATACGCTTAGAGTACACTCAAATTAAATTTTTTCATCATTATTATAATCGCTGATGCAAGTACTGAAACAATTACAAATACCGTATAGCTTCGCCAAACGGCATGGGGTGCTGATTCGTTATGAGGGCGATCATGCCTTTATTGTACGTCGTGAAAATACCCCTATGCTTGCAATTCAGGAAGCACGTCGTTTTTTGGGACATCCTGCGCAGCATCAACTTTGTAGCGATCAAGAATTTCATCAATTATTAAGCAGCAGTTTTGCAGGTGATACTGGCGAATCTCAGCAAGTCGCGGCAGGGCTGGAAGATCATCCTGATTTGCTCAGTTTGGCAGACTCTGTACCTGAAGCAGAAGACCTAATGGATCAGGAAGATGATGCACCTATTGTGCGTTTAATCAATGCCTTGTTGTCTGAAGCGATTCGGGTCGGTGCATCCGATATTCATATTGAATCATTTGAAAAGAAACTGTCGGTGCGTTTACGGGTCGATGGCCAGCTACGTGAAATTGTGCAACCACGCCGTGAATTGGCGCCGCTGTTGGTGTCACGTATTAAAGTCATGGCCAAGCTCGATATTGCTGAAAAACGTATTCCTCAAGATGGTCGTATTTCGCTTAGATTGGCAGGTCGTGAGGTGGACGTACGTGTTTCAACACTGCCATCTTCACATGGCGAGCGAGTGGTGATGCGTTTGCTGGACAAGCAGGCAGGTCGTTTGAACATGACTCATCTGGGGCTTATGCAAAATGATTATGAACGTCTAAAACAATTGGTGCATCGCCCACACGGGATTATTTTGGTCACAGGGCCTACGGGTTCGGGTAAAACCACGACTTTGTATGCTGCATTGTCAGACTTGAATGATGGTTCTAAAAATATTTTGACCGCAGAAGACCCAATTGAATATCAGCTGGAAGGGATTGGGCAAACACAGGTCAACACCAAAGTGGATATGACCTTCGCACGTGCTTTAAAGGCGATGCTGCGTCAAGACCCAGACGTGGTGATGGTGGGGGAGATTCGTGATTTAGAAACTGCCGAAATTGCGGTGCAGGCGTCTTTAACAGGTCACTTGGTGCTATCTACACTGCACACCAATACTGCCATTGGTGCAGTTACCCGTCTAAAAGATATGGGAATTGAGCCGTTTTTACTTGCCAGTTCTTTAATTGGTGTGATTGCCCAGCGCTTGGTTCGTACCTTATGTCCACGTTGTGCAACATGGCATGAAGCGGATGCTTTTGAAACAGAAATTTTCCGCCATTTAGATGTCGGCACTGAACTGAAGTTACCGCAACCCAAAGGTTGTGAGCACTGTTCACATACCGGATTTATCGGGCGTACTGCCATTTATGAAATTGTCCCGGTCGATGATCAAATGCGCCGTCTAGTGCATGGCAATGCTGCGGAATATGAAATTGAAACCTATGCGCGTAAACAGTCGGGTTCTATTCGGGATGATGGTTTGCGCAAAGTGTTGGCCGGTAAAACCACATTGGAAGAAGTGCTTCGAGTCACCAATGAAGCGGCGGAGTAGAGAGTTTTTCTGTAATTTTTAAATATAAGATGTACTTATAAAGTGCATCTTATATTTTGGTAGGTATGAAATTAGCTTATTTTTCTAAAATCTCTTTTATTTCCATTTCTAATCTTTCATAGAATTGATCTAAAGTCATATTCTTAAAAAATCTATTTCTATTTACATATGGCAAAGCTTCCTGCATCAATTGATTATATAAAGGATCATTAACATACTTTGCTAACACTAAACGTGAGATAGCACCTAGACCTGTGATATATTCTTTTTCATCTCCATGATTCAACCACTGATTTAAAGTTTCCAGATCTTTATGTTTTTCTTCATCATAAATTAAAAAATCATAAACTTGTTGTAACACGTGCTGCAATTGTTGTGGATCATTAAAATGAATTGCTTCCCCCTCTATTCCATGAATATTGGGTAAATACTGCAAGGTATGATCATCTATAAAATGTTGGCGTAGTATACGGATTGCTTTTTCTGATGAAATTTGAATATAACTTCCCAAAGCAATTTGGCTATATGCTAAAACATTTTTTTTACTTGAACATAGTATTAATATACCTTCATATATTTGATCATTAAAATCTCGATGATATATAGTTTCGTTAAATTGATTTTTTTTTCTCTGCTTTATAAAATTTAAAGATTCTTTATTTAAATCTAACCACTGATCTGCAAAAATACTGAGCTTCTCTTGTGTTTGTGGTATAGCTTTAAATTGTAATAACTGTTCTCTTGATACTGCTTCGACAGAGCTTAACATCTGTTCAATACTTTTCTGATCGGGGAAAATAACATCCCGACTAAAAAACACATAATGCTTTGCATCAAAAGCAACGAGATTATGCTTGCGCAATGTTTCGACCAATATTTTATAAAGGTATTTACTTTTTTCCTGCAAATATTCAATCACAAAAACATTCGTAGAAAAGTTAAAGAAGCCCTTTACATTACTAAAGAACTGGATAATTTCTTCATCGAAATTTTCTGCAAGTTCAGGATTAGTCACAATACTTTCAACTTCAATGAGCCAATTTTTCAGATTTTCTGTAAAACCTAAATCTTGAGGATTGGTTGCAAAATATTCTGCCTGTTCTAATGTAGAAATTGTTGTTTGAAAATGATGCTGTTCAGCATCCCATACATAAAATAACGCAGACATTTCTTATAAACTCGGTTTTAATTATTCGTCTTATCTTATTTATGTTTGAAATATAAGGCTATATTTTTTATAAAATTTATTTTGATAATTTAGGAAGCTACCCTAAAACATTTTGTTTTAGGGTAGGAGTTCATCAGGTAATCGCATTTAACGTTACATTGATATTGCCACGTGTTGCATTGGAATAAGGGCAGACAATATGTGCAGCATCGACCAATTTCTGTGCCTCGCTTGCATCCATACCCTCAAGATGAATATTAAGCGTCACTTCAATACCAAATCCTGTTGGAATAGGGCCGATACCAACATCACCTTCAACATAGGCAGCAGGGGCAATCGAAATTTTATCTCGGTTAGACACAAATTTCATTGCACCTAAAAAACAGGCTGAATAACCAGCGGCGAAGAGTTGTTCAGGATTCGTACCATTACCTGTACCCCCCATAATTTTCGGCACCGCCAATTGAACATCTAAATGACCATCGGACGTCGTTGCACGACCATCACGACCACCAGTGGCTTTTGCATGGGCTGTATAAACTGCTTTTTCTAAAGTCATTTTTCTAATCCCTCAGATGATGGTTCAAAATCATATCGTGGGGGATTTTGTTTAAATAATATTCAGTTTTTTTGTAATTTTATACAGAGTGAAAATCAATATTGAACCAAAACACGGTGCTGCATCAGTGGCATTGATGCACGAATCTGTTGCTGTTCGTCTAAGTCAAAAGGAACCGTGAGTAGTTGAGCGCCTTCTTCTGCGGTGATTGCTAAAATTTGACCGCGGCTGTTGCTTGCTCCAGCATGCCCCCAAGTTTGACGCTTTTCACCATGCCAACCTTGTTGTGCGGCACCCAGTACAGCACATTGGCTATCCATGGCACGCGCCTGCAAGAGCAATTGCCAATGCATTTGACCTGTGGTGTAAGTAAAAGCCGATGGCGCAGTTAAAATATTGGCGCCTTGCGCACGTAAAGTTAAGGCCAATTCAGGAAAGCGCAAGTCATAACACACCATTAAGCCAATGTTGCCAAACGGTGTTTTCGCCACAACGACTTCAGAGCCGGGTTCAAAAAACTTAGATTCCTGATAACCACCAACAGAGTTACCAACTTGCACATCAAACAAATGAATTTTGTCATAACGTGCTTCAGTTTTTTCTGGGCTAATACATAAACTGACCGTACGCACACGACCATCTGCAATTGTTGAACCATCAGGGCGATATGGGCAGGGCAATGTACCCGCCACAATCCAGATTTGATATTGATGTGCAAGCTGTTCCAAACGCTGTTGAATACTTTCAAACTGTGTCGCGGTTTCACGTTGTTTACCGGCCGCAAAACAGATAAAGTTTTCTGGAAAAACGATCAGTTCAGCGCCATCAGCTTTACTCTGTTGAATCAATGTTTCAATGATTTTGAAGTTTTCTTCAATATCGTTTTGCGAGTTCATTTGAGCAACAGAAAGTAAAGTCATCAAAGCATTCCTGAGTGAAGATCAAGCGTTCTGCTGATTTTTCTCAGCACACTGATCAAGATTATCTTGTTCTTTTTGTAGCTGTTTCACCAAAGGTTCGAACATATTTTGGTTGTTTTCATTCAGCTTCATGAGGGTTTTATGGGCATCTAATACTGTGGTGAGCATATTGCTATGCGTGACGTGTTCTTCTACCAGCTCACGCGTGCAGACTGTCGGATCGCCACAGTAATTTAAAATCACAAACACCTGTCCTAAGCCCATGCTATTTGCGAGCGTAGTAATGTCTGGATTAGTAGATAGCATAACTGCCTGAATTTGATGGATTTGTTTTAGTTTTAAGCCTAGCTTAGCCAATATACCTAAAACTGTACTGTCAATAAATGTAGTTTGGGTTAAATCTACAATTGCACCCACCACATTGGATTGCTGTTCAATTTTACTGAGTAGTTTGTCTAGACTAATACAAGATTGGGCACGCACTTCGCCAAAAAGCTTAAAGATATGCGTTCCATTCAAACTTGCATATTCAACATGACCTGTTGACATATAAATGCCATTTGCAGAGAAGGATTAGATAATTATCCCATAGCGACTATATAGACTCAAGTAGCTTACAGTCGTATATCTAGGGTTAAGAAGTTAACTGGCTGATTTGTTGGTTATTTTGTTCGACACAAACTCAAGATTGCAATGTCATCGGCTACATGATCGGGTGCTTGGAATGATTGATTTTGCAAGTGAAAGACCAATTGTTCAAACTGTTCATTCAAACCACCGCTATAAGGTTCTAACGCACCATCGGAGCAGATAATAAAACGTGCCTGTTTATTTAATACGCACTCAAATTCCTCAACTTCTAAATCTTCAGTCAGTCCTAAAGGAAAACTACTGGTATTTAAAATTTTAGGTGCTTGATTGGGTTCGATAATAATGGCAGGTGGATAATGCCCCGCACTCGACCAACGCAGTTCGTGGGTTTCAATATTTAAAATCCCACTAATCATGGTGATATGCTTTTCAATATTTTCTTGAACCAACATGCCATTCAGCTTCTTAATCAGTTCGCGTGGTGTTTTGGAGCGACCATGAAATGCAGCCATCCAAGACGTTAGTAAACTACTAGTTACACCATGCCCAGAGACATCGGCTAAATAGAACATGATTTCTTTATCACTGATTTTCCAGTAATCAAACCAATCGCCCGACAAATAAGCCGAAGGCTTAAATAACGTATCTACACGGTAGTTGCACAGTTCGATAGGATTGGGCAGTAATTTTTTTTGTAATTCCGCCGCAGAAGGTAAGTCACGGCTGTCTTGATTGCGTTTATATTGTGCGTCTATTTTGCGTAAGGCTTGTGGTGGATTTTCTGGTAAACGACTCCACAACCAACCTGCTAAAGCGCCTTGTTCCCATGCTTGCACCAATGCTGTGCCTTCATCTTCAAAGGCCAATACAATCGTGGGTAAATTCCATTGATGTGTTAAATAATCTTGCACATCGGCAATTGCAATAATGGTTGGGTCATACAAGCTGATGTCATCTATGTGAATCATTTGCACACTAGGAAGTGTGTCGAGCACCTGTTCTAGATATGGAATATCACGTGTGGGTTGAATGAAATACATAGAGTTTTGTGTTGACCCTGAACCTAAACAAAGCGTTACTATAACAATGCCTGAATACTCAAGGAAAGTAAAAACTCACCTTGAGTAAAATGTTTTACAAATTATTCTTTGCTTTCTTCAGGCGGGTTTATTTCTTCTTGATCATCAAAAAGTTCTTCGCTTTCATCATCTACAAAAGAAATACTATCTGCATCGAGTCCTTTCTTTTCCGCAATTTCAAAGTTTTTACGTTGCAAGTAAATATCCCGAATCGCGGCATATTTATCGCCCTGTAATACTTGTTCTACATCTAGGAGTTGCGAGCGCGTATCTAGGCCGCGCATAACTTGCTCCGACCAATATAAACGGTCATTGCCATCTAAAATGTATTTTTGTGGACGTGCCTGACCATCTACAAGTGTGCCGAAACCATCACGGAAAGTACTTGGGCCGTAAATTGGTAGCATGACATAAGGCCCTGAAGGGACACCGTAGTAGCCCAAGGTTGTACCAAAATTTTCTTCTTCCGTGTCTAAACCTAAACGACGTGCAGGGTCAGCCATGCCTAAAGTAGTAATCGTATTTAAACTAAAACGACCTAAAGTTTTTGCGGCACGTAAAGGGCGGCCTTGAATCAATTGGTTAACCGCATTCCAAGGTTCGCCCAAGTTTTTTCGGAATTGACGATATGACCCGCGCACTTCACCAGGGACTTTCTTTGTATATTGAACCGCAAGTGGACGCGCGATATTACGATCTAACATATCGTTGAATGCATAAATCTGACGGTTCAAAGGTTGCAGTGGGTCTTTGACTTCATCGGGTTGTGCAGCATTTGCATTCACTTTTAAATCTTTGGCTTTTACATTTTTTAATTCTTTAAGCGCATTCAAACGACTACTTTTAGTTTCAGAAGATGAATCTGCCGCAATAACTTCAGTAGTTTCTTCTTGAGCAACTTCTTCAGTAGAAGGCGTTGTCGCATGTGTTGAGGTGATGAATCCTAAAGAAACAAGGCACACCCAAAGATATTTTTGTTGATACATAAAGAATCCTAGCGCTTAAATCTGAGTAAGCAAAAGCTGTTATATCGCCGATAGGTATATAGTAACAGTTAATTGAAACGATGTATTAAAGCAAATTTGCTCAAAATGTGTGTAGAAAAAGCAAAAATGAACAAAAAATAAACACCCGATATATTTCTTTTGAAAAAAGTCTTGCAAGGCAAAATATTTCACCTATAATGCACATCCATCGGCGGTGATGTTGATAAAAACTTGTTAAAAAACAATAGCTTGGTTGATTGGTTTGAGATTGATTGAGTTTGGTTTGAGTAGATGGGTTTGAAAATAAAATCAACATTGCATGTTGACTTTCTAGAAATAGAGAGTAGTATAGCCGACCTAGCTTGATGCTGACGAAGCATCGAGAAGATCATTAAGAAATTATGAAGAACAACTTGTGTGGATTTTTACTGATTGATTAATCGAAAATATTTCATTGATTAATTGGTTTAAATTACTCGAAGTTTATTTGAGCGAAATTTAAGTCAGAAAATTGATGAGCCAGATTTGGAGCCTTAGATTAAAGGTTCAAAATGATTTTAACTGAAGAGTTTGATCAT
>NZ_VPBQ01000008.1:0-111016 GCF_013418635.1 Acinetobacter sp. YH12131 | reverse complement strand
TGATATTGCCAAATATACGAAAGGCACATCCAAAGAATGTAATTTACATAGTCAAACCATTCAGGCTGTAACTGAAGAATTAGTCACCCGAAGAAAGCAATTTAAAAAGGCAAAGCTGAAATGGCGTATCAGCAATAAAAAATCAGCAAGGCGCTCTTTGGGATGGGTTCCCTTTAAAAAGGTGGCTATCAAATATGCCACTGGATATGTCCAGTATGGAAAACACCAATTTAAGCTTTGGGATAGCTACGGTTTAAGCAAATACACGTTAAAAATAGGTTCATTTGTAGAGGATAGCCGTGGGCGTTGGTATGTATGTCTTGTTGTTGAATCGCCTAAGCAAGATAAATCGACAGCAACCAAAGCGATTGGTATTGATCTAGGCTTGAAAGATATTGCCACCTGTTCTGATGGCACTGTAATTTCAAATCCAAAATTCTATCGAAAATATGAGCAGACATTAGGTATTGCTCAGAGAGCCAGGAATAAGAAGCGTGTTCGTGCATTACACGCCAAGATTGCAAATAGTCGAAAAGATCATTTGCATAAAGCAAGCACCAAGCTTGTGAATGAAAATGCATTGATTATTGTAGGTGACTTGAGTGCTAAAAAATTAGTAAAAACCAAAATGGCAAAATCTGTTTTGGATACAGGATTTTCGGCACTAAAAACAATGCTCAAGTATAAATGCGAGAACGCAGGCGTATTGTTTGAAGAAGTCCAAGAAGCCTATACCACCCAAATCTGTTCGTGCTGCGGTGAGATCACCTCAAGTAGTCCCAAAGGTAGGACAGATCTTGGAATAAGAGAATGGGAGTGCATGAGCTGTGGTACAGCTCATGATCGAGATATAAACTCAGCTTTAAACATTCTTGCGCTTGGGCATAAGCGTCTAGCTGTAGGAATCACCCTCTTTTAAGGGGGGGAGGATGTCAAAACCTCAAAACCGAGCACATGATTTTACTGCATCGACCTCACCCTGAAAATGAAATCAAAGGTGGGGCATTGAAAGCTGTAAAGCAAGCACTCAAGCAGGAGGGTTTTTTATGAGTTATTTTAAATACAAAGGTTATCTCGGGACGATTGAACCAGACCTTGAAACAGGTGAGTTGTTTGGAAAATTGGCGTTCATTCGAGATCTTATTACTTATGAGGCTGAAACCTTAAAAACACTTGAGCAAGCTTTTCAGGAATCGGTAGATGGATATTTAGATTCTTGTGCAGAATTAGGGAAGAAACCTGATCAGCCATTCAAGGGAACATTTAATGTTCGTATCAGTCCTGAATTACATCGCAAAGCTGTTTTAGCTTCGGAGGAGAGTTCTTTGAATGCATTTGTGAGTGATGCAATTCAAGAGAAATTAATGCGCTTAGGTGTATGATTTTATCAATGCTATAAACTTTATTCTATATTCAATTTAAAGCATAGCGACCTATTGCTATACAGATCGCTATGTTTTTTTGTGTGAAAATTACTTCTTCTTACGTTTTAAGCGTTTCTTCGCCTGTTGTGCAGCAAGAGCCTCTAACGCCTCACGCAATTCTTCATCGCTAAAGGTGGTGATGTGTTGCAGCATCTGTAAAGTCACATCATCCAACACCAAATTGGCGTATTGTGCGACGTTTTTAAAGTTATCATCAAACACAATCGCATTGTCACTGTTGGTGCTGATATAACCTTGCTGAGTTAAGACTTTAATAAAGCTTTGGAACAAGGCTTTGTCAAAGAATTCAGGTGAGTTGAATTCATACAGCACCGACAAACGCTGACCGACCAAATGGCTGAGTTCTTCGACCTGACGTGCCGAAATATTGCCTGAGCCGCGTTGTGTAATCAGCGCCAGTGTCATGTAATAACGCTCTAAACTCTGCATTACAGGTGCAGCCAATACTACCAACTGGTTATGGTCTTCACTATTTGGTGCAGGTGAAATTAAGTTGCCTTCCACATCTTCAGAAATCAATTTGGCCTGAATTAACGCTTCTACATAGGCACAAATCCGTTCTTTGAGTTCCTGATCTTGCCATTTCAAGAACAACTCAGCTTTCAGGAACGGATATAAAGTACGAATGACGTTGATTAAATCACCACGACGAATCGAACCATTATGTTTCACCAATGCTGCAATTAAAGATGGTAAGACAAAGGCATGCAAAATATTGTTGCGGAAGTAGGTGAGTAACACCGCCTGATGGTCTTCAATCGCGATAATATCGCCCAAAACGTGCTGCACTCGTTTAATCAGTTTGAGTTTTAAGCCGTAGGCAATAATTTCTTTACCTGATAATGGTGTGACTTGAGTGCGCTCATCATAAGGCAGGGCAGTGAGCAGATTACGGTAAGTGTCTAACTGCTTCACACAAATTTCTTCATCCAAGGTATGTTTTGGTGTTGCCAGTAAAATCAGCGATAACAAAGATACCGGGTTAATTACCGCAGCACGGTTAATGTTTTCCAAAATCGCATGTGCTGAAGTATTCACTGCATCTGACACTTGTGGTGGAATAGGATCATCATTTTTTTCAATGCTGATGTGTTCGGCATCGTGTTGTTTTAGAACATCATCTAAAAACACAGGTTCGCCAAAATTGACATGCACCTTGCCAAAAATCCGTTCAATCTTGCGCATGGTTTTTAAAATGCCCATTAGCGATTCAGATTCTTTTGGCTTGCCTTGCATTTCACCGACATAGGTTGAACCTTCCATCAGGCGTTCATAACCAATATAAGTTGGCACAAAAGCAATCGGTTTAGCACGACCACGCAAATGACTGTGAATGGTCATGGCGAGCATGCCTGTTTTTGGTGGCAACAAGCGGCCTGTACGTGAACGTCCACCTTCAATAAAGTATTCAAGCGGCGTGTTACGCGACAAAATACTGAATAAATATTCTTTAAAGACGGTTGTGTATAAGCCGTTGCCACGGAAAGTACGACGGATAAAAAACGCACCGCCACCACGAAGCAATTGACCTACAAATGGCATATTCAGGTTATCGCCCGCAGCAATGTACGGCACCATCATGCCGCGTTTGTAAATCACATAAGACAGCAATAAATAGTCGATATGACTGCGGTGACATGGGGTATAGATAATTTCATAGTCTTTGGCCAGTTCGCGCACGGTACTAAAATTATGCACTTCCACGCCATCGTACAATTGTGTCCATAAGCGGGTCAGTGCCATATCGGCAAAGCGTACCGCTGCATGAGAGTAGTCCGACACGATTTCATTTAAATAACCAATCGCACGACGCTCGGCTTCAATCACGCTAATTTTACTGCGTAAACTTTCACGACGAATGGCATCTTGCACATCGGGAGATTTAATCAGACTGAGCATGACATTGCGGCGGTCAGACAAGTCTGGGCCAAGTACGACTTCACGTTGTCCATCTAAGTAATTATTTAGAGTGTTAACAATAAAGGTCGCAGACGACAGGTTCGGATGCTCAGTTTTGGCATGTTCAATTAAAGCGCGTAATGATTGTGGCTCGTGAAATTCCAAATAAGACTGACGACCATGCACCCCAATATTCATTAACTGCTTGACTGTGCCAGGCGTTGCCCACGTATC
Source organism: Acinetobacter sp. YH12131 (assembly GCF_013418635.1). Taxonomy (NCBI): domain Bacteria; kingdom Pseudomonadati; phylum Pseudomonadota; class Gammaproteobacteria; order Moraxellales; family Moraxellaceae; genus Acinetobacter; species Acinetobacter sp. YH12131. The sequence goes on along the minus strand of NZ_VPBQ01000008.1, from coordinate 107,438 downwards.
GGTAAACAGTAGTTTAAACCACGAATCCTCTTTGTCTGGAGAACGTCCCCACAACACGGTCACAGGTACCAATTCAATATCAAGTTCTGGGTGTTGTTCTAATTGTTCAATTAAACGTAACAAGCGTGGCGGAAAAGCATAAGGTGGTGGATTGAGTAGGTTGTTCTCATCGTGATGCTGTAAAAACAGAATCGAGGCTTTTTCTTTATGTGAACCCATCACCAATGGATCAAGCGCAGGCGTGAGTTTTAAGCGACGTGTTTCGCCATCGACCACCAAGGCATTGCTGCGTGAGTGATTTTGCAATACGTAGCAAGTTATCTTGGTGCGAGTGGCATTTGAGTCTACACTTTGCGCATCCTTGACAGGGACTTCACCCAAAACATGCGGTGTCACCACAAGGTCAAGCAGCTTACCAGAAAGCTGACGATACATTTGACCAAAACCACGCTTGGACATATTCACTCCTACTTCATCACCTAAGTCCCTAGCCAGTAGGGAATTTATTTTGCGTCATTGTATCTAATAATCGCGCTGCATTTTTAGATAATTTGCATGAATATTGTTAGATTTTATCGTTAAAAATCGTATTTTTAGCAAAATTGATCGGCTAAGTTGTGACACAGCGGTCAGTCTTTGATGGGTAAAAGATGCAGAATCTATGGCAAAATAGCAGGCTTAAAATAGTCAGTTTATTTTGACGATTTATTTTTTCATCGACGTCGATCTTGCATCCCCAATTTCCGCCATACATAGGTTAGTTATGAACGCACTCACACAAGAGCTGGTTGAACTTCTTTGTTTAGAAAAGTTAGAAGAAAATATCTACCGAGGTATCAGTCGTAACTTGGTGGGTAAACGTGTTTTTGGTGGACAGGTTTTGGGACAGGCTTTACGTGCTGCATCTTATACCACTGATCGTCCTGCGCACTCATTGCATGCCTATTTCTTGTTTGGTGGCGATGTCAACGCACCTATTATTTATGAAGTTGACCGTTTGCGTGATGGTAAAAGTTTTTCTAGCCGTCAAGTACGTGCCATTCAGCATGGGCGTACCATTTTTACTGCGATGGTGTCCTTTGCGCCGTTGGAAGACGGTCTGAATTATCAAATTTCAGAGCCAAACTATCCTGCAGCAGAAGCTTTAAAAAACGAAGCGGAACTCAAACAGCATATTGTCGAGTTTGTACCTGAAAATGTGCGTGCCAGTTTTATGCGTGATCGCTTGGTGGAGATTCGCCCGATTAATCCGAGCAATCCATTTTTACCGCAGCCTGAAGCACCTGCTTATGCACACTACATTCGTACCCATGACAGCATTTCACCAGAGGTGGATGAAGTGTCTTTGCATCAGGCAATTGCGGCATTTTATTCAGACTTCACGTTAATGACCACAGCACTGCGTCCGCATGGTTTGAGCTATTTATCACCAAGTTTGCAGTGTGCCAGTATTGACCATGCCATGTATTTCCATAAACCGTTCCGTGTGGATGACTGGATGCTGTACGACATGGAAGCCACCATTAGCACTAGTTCGCGTGGTTTGAACTTTGGGCGCATGTGGCAAAATGGTGAATTGGTGTGTAGCACCAGTCAGGAAGGCTTGATTCGTTTACGTGAAATCGAAACGCAATAAAATATAGCCTTTAAAATCTACATTCATCAGCCGACATTCATGTCGGCTTTTTTACATCCTGAAGCACGATCTGAACCTAATCAAAGTGCGCTAGAAAAATAATACTCGATTCAATTTCAGCCACATGGCATAGTCCACACATCACATTAAAAAACTCAATTGCGTATGAGCCTCAATACACAAATTCTAATTGCCGCAATTTTGGGTGTGGTGTTTGGTTTTATTCTGAATCTATTTCCAGACAGCACATTTTTTAGCGCCAGTTTGTATGGCATTGGTTTAATGAGCAGTATTTTTATTGGTTTACTGAAAATGCTGCTGATCCCACTAATTTTTAGCTCAATTGTGGTCGGTGTGTCGAACTTACAGGCTGTAGGGCAATTGAGTCGAGTCTGGAAAATTACGTTGGCGTGTTGTGTCACCACCACGACTTTGGCTTTAATTTTAGGTTTGGCGTGTGCGCATTTATTTGCAGTGGGTAAAGGCGTAGATATTGTGATGTTTCAAGATGCTATGGCGCAGCATCAAAGCCCAGACACGCTTACGCCGTCTTCGTTTTTTACCAATTTCATTCAAAACACCTTAATCAATCCGTTTAAAGCTTTTGCCGAGGGTAATGTTTTGGCAGTGGTGATATTTGCCTTATTGGTGGGTGTGGCGCTGGTCAAAGGCGGGGAGCACTTTAAAACGGTACGTAAACTCAGTCAGCAATTTTTTGAAATTATGATGTTGATGATTGGCTGGGTAATGAAACTGGCACCTTTGGGGATTTTTGCTTTATTGACTAAGTTGGTTGCGACCGAAGATATTTCAGTCCTGAGTCGTTTGGCAGAGTTTGCTGCAGTGGTCACGGGCACCACGATTTTTCATGGTGTGGTGGTCTTGCCTTTGCTGTTGTGGATATTTGGCAAAATGGATCCGATCACCTTTTTTAAAGGCACACGTGCTGCCTTAATTACGGCTTTTGCCACCAGTTCCAGTTCTGCCACTATGCCACTTTCGATGAAATGTGCGCAGGAAAATTTAGGTGTGCGTCCGCAAACTGCAGGCTTTGTGATCCCGTTAGGTACACAACTGAATATGGATGGAACGGCATTGTATGAAGCTGCAGCGGCTTTGTTTGTTGCCAATTTAATGGGGCTGGATTTAAGTTTAGGACAGCAATTAATTGTCTGTGCCACAGCCATGATCGCTTCTTTGGGCGCGCCTGGTATTCCAAGCGCAGGTATGGTGACGATGATTATGGTATTACAATCGGTGGGCTTGCCTGCAGAAGCGATTGCGATTTTATTGCCGATCGACCGTTTGTTGGATACTGTGCGTACTGTGGTCAATGTGCAGGGCGATATGATGATTAGTGTGGTGGTCGATCGGCATACTCGTGATGACCCTGCACTGCATTCCTGATAATGGGTTTAAAATCGAATCAAGTTTTCAGCATCATTCTGTTTTATTGTGCTATGTAAAGACATGAGCCAAAGCAGATTAATCCCAACATGGGCTGTAGGCCACTTCCCAAATATGACCATCTAAGTCCTGAAAATAACCTGCATAACCGCCGTAAAAGGTGCTCTGTGCAGGTTTTAAAATTTTCGCACCTGCATTTTTTGCTTGTTTCAATACCTGATCGACCTCGAGTGGGCTATGTACATTATGTCCTAAAGTGATTTGTGCAGCACTGCTGGCTGTACCTGTTAAGCCTGTATCTTGTTGTAAACTTTGTTTAGACCATAAAGCCAGTTTTAAGCCTGCTTGCAGTTCAAAAAAGACCACCGCACCTTGTTCAAATTCCTGTCCAATAATGCCTTCAGTTACAAGTCCTAAGCCGTCGCGGTAAAAATCGAGTGCACGTTGTAAATCTTCTACCGCTAAGGTAATCACTGAAATGTGTGCCTGCATGTTTGATCTCCATATCTCATGTCATTATTGAAGTGGCTAATTGTTATGATCTTGACAGTAGGGCATTTCTTGAGGGGTTGTAAAGTGCAACTTTGGTGGTGAGGCAAATTGTGATTACGCTGTAAAATGTAGGTGGACATACAAATAAAAAGTCCTATTCGAGATTGAACGAATAGGACTTTATTTGATAGACCAATAGTCAGTAATTTAATGGATTATTTGGTTTCGGTATTAGATGCAGTTGGCTTGTCAGTTTCTAAAAATTCAGGCTGATCAACATCAACATCAACATCAACATCAACATCAACATCAACATCAACATCATCGCCTGTTGCTTCAGGAATGCTGTCTAAATCAAATTGATGCGCTTGTTCTAAGGTAAAGTTCAAACGTCCGCCCATCACACTTGCCAGCTCTTCCAAGCCTTGCTTGTTGAGTGATGAAAACAATTGAATCGAGAAATCTAGTTTCATCTTTTTCAACTGTTGTTTGACTTCAAGCAATACTTTATTGGCTGGGCCACGGTTGAGTTTATCCGATTTGGTGAGCAATACATGCACGAATAATTTACGCGAATACGCCCATTCCAACATCATCACATCAAAGTGTTGTAAGGGATGGCGAATATCCATCAGTAACACCAAGCCTTGTAAGCTTTTACGATGAATCAAGTAATTTTCGAGTTCTTTTTGCCACACAATTTTCATGGCTTCAGGTACGGCTGCATAACCATAACCAGGTAAATCGACCAAACGCTGTTCAGGGTTGCCCAAACTAAAGAAGTTGATCATTTGAGTACGACCCGGTTTTTTAGAAGCACGTGCCAATTGTTTTTGATTGGTTAAAGCATTAATTGCACTGGACTTACCTGCGTTGGAGCGTCCTGCAAAAGCCACTTCGTAGCCAGTATCTTCTACACATAAATTCAGTTTAGGCGCACTCATTAAAAACTCGGCTTTACGCAGCCAGTTTAAGGCGCGAACAGAGTATTCAGTAATGGCAGGGTCTACTTTTTTCTCGTAGCTAATTTTCTGCCGTGGCTGTGCTGCTGCCTTACTGTTTTTCGATTTTCCTCTGCTATGGTGCATAACTTAACTTCAATTCATGGTCTACAAACAGGCATTATAAAGCAAGTCATACAGGCAAGCGACCTTTGCGCTCTGAATGCCCGAAAAAAGCAACATCTAGGATGATATTGCTTTGACCGTTTAAGTTGCTTTAAAGATGAATCAGTGGGATTGGAGATTGTGTACTGAACTGTAAATTGGGTACAGGCTGTAATACTTCACCCAAGCTGTATTGATCTAAGCTTTGATAAAACTGTTCCATTGCCTGATTGAGAATGCCTTTTAGTCCACATTGCGCACGCAGCACGCAGGGCGGGGTATTACACTCTACAATTTGATTTTCACCTTGCAGGATTCTCACCACATGACCTAAACGCAAAGGCAATGCTTCAGGATGCAAGCGAATCCCGCCACCTTTACCACGAGTGGTAATTAGCCATCCTTGCTTACCCATAAAGTGAACGATTTTTACCAGATGGTTCTGGGAAACATGCAAATCCTGTGCAATTTCCGCAATGGTATAGGGTACATCTCGAGGACGCGAGATATACATTAAAATACGCAGCGCATAGTCGGTGAATTTATTTAATTGCATGATCGCACAGATGTTTTTTTAAATACAAATAAATTAAGGCTAGTCTAGCATAACTAGACTAGCCTTACCTATTAGCTTTTAACGCTTTAGATTAGTGGCGAACACCACCTGTACCAAACGCTTCGCTATGGATTTGCTCATCTTTGATGCCACGCGCAAGTAAAGCTTTGCGCTGTTCTGCCATGAATGGCATTGGACCACATAAGTAGTAATCTGCATCGGCTGGTAACAGCGCTGCATCTACAGTGCTGAGGTCTAAACGACCAGCAACATCGTAATCTTGACCCAGTACATCACCTTCGTTCGGGAACTCATACGCAGTCAACGTATGAATACGTGGACATTTCGCAGTTAAGTCTTGAAGATGCTGTTTCATCGCATGCACTTGTTTGCTACGACATGCGTGAATGAATGTCACAGGTTGTGGTACATCTAAAGTCACTAATTGATTCAACATCGCAATCATTGGTGTTAAGCCTACGCCACCACTAATGAAGACATTACGTTTGTTGCTGTCGATGAGGAAGAAGTTACCTGTTGGTGCAGATACTTCAACTTCAGAACCTTCTGGTAATTGGTGCAATACGTTCGATACCCAACCTGCAACTTTATCTGCACCATTGCCTGGCTCACGTTTTACAGAAATGCGTAAGTAATCTTGTTGTGGGCTAGTCGATAGTGTGTATTGACGTGGTTGCTTCAAGCCAAGTTCAGGAACAAATACACGTACTGAAATATATTGACCTGCTTCGTATTTTGGTAAATCGCCGCCATCTACTGGCTCAAAGTAGATTGAAGTGATTTCGTCACTTTCTACAACTTTCTTGGCAATTTTGAAATTACGCCAGCCTAACCAGCTGCCTTTAGTTTGTTCGTGTTGTTCGTAGATTGCACGTTCAGCATTAATAAACACTTCTGCTAACTGACCATAAGCAGCTGCCCATGCATCAATTAGAGGATCTTCCATTGAAATATTTAATACTTCGCTAATAGAGTGAAGTAGGTTTTCGCCCACAATATTATAGTCAGGTGCTTGAATGTTTAAGCTCACGTGTTTGTGGGCAATCAATTCAATCACAGGCGCAAGCACAGAAGGATCTTCAATGTTTTCAGCATAAGCCAATACAGCACCTGCAAGCGCTTGAGCCTGCGCACCACTACGTTGGTGACCCATGTTAAAGGTTTCTTTTAGATCAGGATTATTCCCCAACATGCGGTTATAGAAATAACCAGTCAGTGCGACACCATTTTCACGGAGTACAGGAACAGTTGCTTTTACAAGGTCAATTTGCTGTGGAGTCATGTTCGATCTCTCATGGCTGTTATTTATAAGATGTATTCAAAATACATCTTATAAATAAGGATTGCAAACATTTTTTTGTGAAACCTTAAAAAAAATATGGATTATAAAAATATCCCATTATTTTTAAAGTTTTTATGGGGTTTGTAGATGTGACAGCGAGAGGTTTGTAAGTGTTCATTTAGGTTTTGGATGGTGCATCCATGAATGAAATCTATACAAACCTCATCGTTTATAACATGCTATTTCTTACCAAATAATGACCCTAACAAACCTCGTACAATTTTCTGCCCTGTAGAACCGCCTAAGCTGCGTGCTGCGCTTTTGGCAAAGGTACCCACAATATCCTGAGTCAGTTTTTCACGCTGTTTGGCAGCGCGTTCTGCTTCTTTTTGCTGTTCGCGGGCTAGACGTTCTTGCTCGCGCGCTTGTTGTTTGGCCAGTGCCTCGGCCTCTTTAGCCTCTTGCTTGGCGCGAGCTTCAGCTTCTTTGGCTTCAATTTTAGCTTGTTCTGCTGCTGCCGTTTGTTGCTGACGTTGTTCAACTTTTTGTTGCAGCATTTCATAAGCACTTTCACGATCTAGCTGCTGCTCATAAACACCTGCAATAACACTTTGGCTGATACAGGCTTGACGTTCTTCTGTGCTAATTGGGCTAAACGATGAGTAGGGCGGCATTACCCAAGCGCGTTCTACAATTTGCGGTGTGCCTTGTTCATCTAAGCAACTAATTAAGGCTTCACCTACCGCAAGTTCGGTAATGGCTTGTTCAACTTTAAAGTCTGGGTTGGCACGGAATGTATCTGCGGCAGTTTTTACTGCTTTTTGATCTTTAGGTGTGAAAGCACGTAAAGCATGTTGTACACGGTTACCCAACTGCCCCAACACGCTTTCAGGGAGGTCTAGCGGGTTCTGGGTCACAAAATAAATCCCCACGCCTTTAGAGCGAATTAAGCGTACCACTTGTTCAATTTTTTCTTGCAGGGCTTTGCTGGCATTGTCAAATAACAAGTGTGCTTCATCAAAAAAGAACACCAGTTTTGGCTTGTCCATATCGCCCACTTCAGGCAATTGTTCAAACAGTTCCGATAACATCCACAATAAAAAGGTAGCGTACAGTTTTGGCGTGTTCATGAGTTTGTCTGCAGCCAAGACATTAATATTGCCGCGTCCCTGACTGTCAGTTTGAATAAAATCCAAAATATCCAAACTCGGTTCACCAAAGAATTTATCACCGCCCTGATCGGCTAAAGCCAGTAAATTACGCTGAATCGCACCCAAACTGGCCGGAGAAAGATTGCCATACTCGGCTTTAAATTCACTGGCATGCTCGCTGACATAGGTCAGCATGGCTTTTAAATCCTTAAAATCAATCAGCAATAAGCCCTGATCATCGGCAATACGGAATACCGCAGACAACACGCCTTCTTGGGTATCATTCAAGTTCAGCATTTGCGCCAATAATAACGGGCCAATTTCAGAAATGGTGGTACGAATTGGATGACCCTGTTCGGCAAATAAATCCCAAAACACCACAGGAGATGCTGCAAACGGAATGCTTTCAATGCCCAAGCTCTTAATACGTGCATCAAACTTTGGGCTGCTGCTGCCTGCTTTGGCAAGGCTAGATACATCACCTTTAGCATCGGCCAAAAATACAGGCACGCCAATGCGGGAAAAGTTTTCTGCTAAGACTTTAAGCGTGACGGTTTTACCTGTACCTGTTGCTCCTGCAATTAACCCATGGCGGTTGGCAAATTGAGAATGTAAAACCACATCTTGTTGAACATCGGCAGTTTTTTTAGCAATGACGATGGCTGTACTCATATTTTATCCTTAATCTGTCACTATTATTAAAATTGAAAGTATTGACGTCAGACCTAATTTTTAGGTATTGGGCAAATGCTGCAAGGCTTGCTGAATATCTTGAATTAAATCTGCAGGATGTTCTAAGCCTATACAGAAGCGAACCAAGATGCCTTGGGCTAAATGCTTATGCTCAAGATGGCGCATTGGTTTTAAATCGTACAACATGACCAAGCTAAGCGGGCCACCCCAACTAAACCCCAGTTTAAATAAAGATAATCCATCACAGAATTGACGTACAGCGGCTAAATCATATTCAGGCTTAAAAATTACGCTAACCAAACCTGCACTGTGCCCATCGCGACAAATTTCTTTCCAATACACATGCCCTGCAGATGTGGCATCGGTAGGATGCAACACCTGAGCAAATTGCGGTTGTACTTTTAGCCAGTTGAGTAAATCAATCGTACTTTTTGCTTGGTGCTCATAACGTAGTTGCATCGAAGCCAAACTGCGTTGTACTTGCGCGACATCATCACCCGATACACAAATACCTTGAATGGCATGCATACGAAACAGTTGATGATGTAAGTGTTGATCACGGGTCACGACAGACCCCATTAAAATGTCACCACCACCACTTGGGTATTTGGTCAGGGCATGGACGCTTATATCGACACTTAAATGTTCATCACCAAAATTGAAAGCATTAAACGCAAGTCCTGCACCCCAAGTATTATCTAAGGCTGTGAGCATGTGATGTGATTTGGCTTTTTTGACTAATGCAGTTAGGTTTGGAAACTCTAGTGTGACCGAACCTGCCGCTTCTAGCCAAATCAGTTTGGCTTGGGCAGAAGGTTGAAAGCTATCGACATCAATTGGATTGTAGACTTGAACGGTGATGCCGTAACGCTGCTCTAAATTGCGTAAATGCTCCATGTTTGGGCCGTAAATATTGTCGGCCACCCAGACTTCATCGCCTTGACTTAAAAAGCAGGAATTCACCAAATTAATGGCAGACAGTCCGCTCGGTGCAAGTAAGGCGTATTGCCCACCTTCTAATTGCGCAATTTGGTCGGCAAGGGTAAAGGTGGTTGGGGTGCCGTGTGTGCCATAACTATAGTCATAAGCATCTGTCCAATGGCGGTTGAATAAGGCATTGGTATTTTCAAAAATAATGGTCGATGCACGAAATAGGGGAGGTTGTACACTTGAAATATATTGTGGGGCACGTCTTGGTGCATGAATTAAAGCAGTTTGAGCATTTTTTTTCACAGGTTCACTCAGGTAAATCAATCTGTATTGGCTTTAGCTTAAGAGAAACACAGACTTTAGGCTATAAAAAATCGGAACTGTTTAAAAATACAACATGACTGTTGAAGTTGGCGCTATTTTTGCAGAAGCTCAGGGGTAGACATGAGAAAGGATGAGTAAAATGCAAGCGCCATTAAGAGTGCATTATTTTCAGCACATTGCTGGAGAAGGGTTCGGAAGTTGCTATTCCTATTTAAAGCAGATGCAGGCACAAATCAGTGCAACAGAATTTTTTGCCTTGCCGCCTGAACAAAATATCGAAATTGAAGCCCTGCCACGGGTAGAAGATGTTGATTTGTTGATTGTGATGGGCGGCGCCATGAGTGTAAACGATGAGGCAAATTTCCCATGGTTGAAAATAGAAAAACGCTGGATTCGTCGCTATTTGTCTCTGGGTAAGCCTGCAATTGGTTTGTGTCTGGGTGGGCAATTAATTGCTAATGCACTTGGCGCAGCAGTCAGTCGTAATCCTGAACAAGAACGTGGTTGGCATGATGTGTATAAGGTCAGTGATGTACCTGCTTCCTGTTTTGAGCTGCCTGATCAAATTAAGGTGATGCAATGGCATGGTGAAACCTTTGAATTACCAAAAGGTGCTATACGCTTAGCTACCAACCCCGTTTGTACCAATCAGCTTTATCAAATAGGCAACCATGTCCTCGGTTTCCAGTTCCATCCTGAAATCACCCCACAGGTACTACAATTGTTTTTAGATAATGATGCCGAGAAAAATATCTTTTCTGGCGCGTATGTGCAAGCGGCTGATGAATTGAAACGCAGCACAAGTCGTCAATTTCAGCCAGGTAATCAATTGCTAAATCGAGCAATTGATTATTTACTCGCACAAACAAGCACTTGAGAGCTAATGGCTGGAATTGATCTATCATTAAATTGGTAGAACATGAAAAATAAAGCAATAAAGGCTAAAAGGGATTTGCTTATGCATTAAACAATCGTTATAATGGGCGACCCTTTATGCAAGGGGGTTAACTGCGAAGAAAGTAGTTAACATCGTGACAGTCGTGGCATCGATCATGACCTTAGTGATAATTCACTGCCTTTGACACTTGCCTTAAATTAGTGGGGTGAGATGCGTCAAGGGTGATTCTTTATATATTTGGCTTGGAGTTAACTGGTATGTCTAACCAGAGAATTCGTATCCGTTTGAAGTCTTTTGATCACCGTCTGATTGATCAATCTGCTCAAGAAATCGTAGAAACCGCTAAGCGTACTGGCGCACAAGTGTGTGGTCCAATCCCGATGCCAACTCGCATCGAACGCTTCAACGTTTTAACATCACCACACGTAAACAAAGATGCGCGTGACCAGTACGAAATTCGTACTTATAAGCGTTTGATCGACATCGTTCAACCTACAGATAAAACTGTTGATGCGTTGATGAAATTAGATCTAGCAGCTGGTGTTGATGTTCAGATTGCATTGGGTTAAGGCTTTCGGTTAATTAACACTCTAAGTTAATTAGGCCGCTTTTTTAGAGGTTTATGCACATGGCTATTGGTTTAGTCGGTCGCAAGTGCGGTATGACCCGTATCTTTACAGATGCTGGTGTTTCTGTACCTGTTACAGTGATTGAGGTTGATCCTAACCGCATCACTCAAATCAAAACGCTTGAAACAGATGGTTATCAAGCAATTCAGGTTACTACTGGTGAACGTCGCGAATCTCGCGTAACTAACGCTCAGAAAGGTCACTTCGCTAAAGCGGGTGTTGCTGCTGGTCGTTTAGTTCAAGAATTTCGTGCTACAGAAGCTGACCTTGAAGGTCGTGAAGTTGGCGGAACTATCGGTGTAGATTTGTTCACAGTAGGTCAGATCGTTGACGTTACTGGTCAGTCTAAAGGTAAGGGTTTCCAAGGTGGTGTTAAGCGTTGGAACTTCCGTACTCAAGACGCTACTCACGGTAACTCTGTTTCTCACCGTGTTCTAGGTTCTACAGGTCAAAACCAGACTCCTGGTCGCGTATTCAAAGGCAAAAAAATGGCTGGCCATTTAGGTGCTGAACGCGTAACTGTACAGGGTCTTGAAATTGTATCTATCGACACAGAGCGTTCAGTTCTTGTTGTTAAAGGTGCGATTCCTGGTGCGACTGGTGGTGACGTAACTGTACGTCCTACGATCAAGGCTTGAGGGGAAATAACGTGAATTTAAATACTGTTTCCGGCTCTGCTGTTGAGTTATCTGAAGTTGCGTTCGGTCGTGAATTCAATGAAGCACTTGTACACCAAGTTGTTACAGCTTACTTAGCTGGTGGTCGTCAAGGCTCTAAAGCTCAGAAATCACGTGCAGACGTTTCTGGCGGTGGTAAAAAACCATTCCGTCAAAAAGGTACTGGCCGCGCTCGTGCTGGTTCTATTCGTAGCCCAATCTGGGTTGGTGGTGGTAAAACTTTTGCTGCTCGTCCACAAGATTGGTCTCAAAAAGTTAACCGCAAAATGTACCGCGGTGCAATGCAATGTATCTTAGCTGAACTTGTTCGCCAAGATCGTCTTGTATTGGTTGAAGAGTTTGTTGTTGAAGCTCCTAAAACTAAAGCATTGCTTGCAAAACTTAACGACTTGAATGCAACTCGCGCATTGATCGTAACTGAAGCTGTAGATGAGAATCTATATCTTGCAGCGCGTAACCTTCCACACGTTGATGTGGTTGATGCTACTGCAATCGATCCTGTTAGCTTGATCGCGTTCGACAAAGTTGTAATGTCTGTTGCTGCTGCTAAGAAAATTGAGGTAGAACTCGGATGAACAACGAACGTTTATATCAAGTCCTACAAGGACCTGTATTTTCAGAAAAAGCACAAGTTTTAGGCGAAACTGCTGGTGTTCAAGTATTCAAAGTTGCATTAAATGCAAACAAACTTGAAATCAAAAAAGCAGTTGAGCAATTATTTGGTGTGGAAGTTGTTAAAGTTAACACGACTATCACTAAAGGTAAGACTAAGCGCTTTGGTCGTACATTGGGGCGCCGTTCTGATGTTAAAAAAGCATACGTCACCCTGAAAGCTGGCCAAGATGTTGAAATGGCTGACTTGGGCGATACCGCTGAAAGCGCAGCGGAATAAGGACGAAATTTATGCCGATTCAAAAATGTAAGCCAACGTCTCCAGGACGTCGCTTTGTAGAGAAAGTCGTTCACGACCATCTTCACAAAGGTGCGCCTTATGCGCCGTTGGTAGAAGCTAAAAAACGTACTGGTGGTCGTAACAACAACGGTCACATTACTACACGTCACGTTGGTGGTGGTCATAAGCAACACTACCGTATCGTAGACTTCAAACGTAATAAAGATGGCATTCCTGCTGTTGTAGAGCGTATTGAATACGATCCAAACCGTACTGCACACATCGCATTGTTGAAGTATGCTGACGGTGAACGTCGTTATATTATTGCGCCTAAAGGTTTACGTGCTGGTGATCAAGTTCAATCTGGTAACGATGCTCCAATTCGTCCAGGTAACTGCTTACCACTTCGTAATATGCCAATCGGTGCTACTCTTCACAACATCGAACTTAAAATCGGTAAAGGTGCTCAATTAGCGCGTTCTGCTGGTACTTCGGTTCAATTGTTGGGTCGTGACGGTTCATACGCTATCGTTCGTCTACGTTCAGGCGAAATGCGTAAAGTGCACGTTGAGTGTCGCGCTGTGTTAGGTGAAGTATCTAACTCAGAAAGCAACCTTCGTTCACTTGGTAAAGCAGGTGCTTCGCGCTGGCGTGGTGTTCGTCCTACCGTTCGTGGTATGGCAATGAACCCGGTTGATCACCCGCACGGTGGTGGTGAAGGGCGTACTAAAGGTATCCAACCTGTAAGCCCATGGGGTCAAAAAGCTAAAGGGTACAAGACACGTACCAACAAGCGTACGACTAAGATGATTATTCGCGACCGTCGCGTTAAGTAACAAGTAAAGGAATCTGACAATGCCTCGTTCTCTGAAAAAAGGCCCATTCGTCGATGCGCACTTGTTCGCTAAGGTTGAAGCGGCAATCGCGGCTAATAACCGTAAGCCGATCAAAACTTGGTCGCGTCGTTCGATGATCCTCCCAGATTTTGTTGGTTTAACAATTTCTGTTCACAATGGTCGTAACCATGTTCCAGTGATTATCTCTGAACACATGGTTGGTCATAAACTCGGTGAATTCGCGCCAACTCGTACCTATCGTGGTCACGGTGTTGACAAGAAGTCTAAACGTTAATAGGTGCTATGATGGAAGTAACTGCTAAATTACGCGGTGCCGCTATCTCGGCACAAAAAGCACGTTTGGTTGCAGATCTTATCCGCGGCAAATCTGTTGCGCATGCACTTAACATTTTAAACTTCAGCAACAAAAAAGCTGCTGTTTTAGTTAAGAAAGCATTGGAATCTGCAATTGCAAATGCTGAACACAATAACAGTTTAGATGTAGACGACCTTAAAGTATCTACGATTTACGTTGATGAAGGCATGAGCCTTAAACGTATTATGCCACGTGCTAAAGGCCGTGCAGATCGTATTACTAAGCGTACTTGTCACATCACCGTTAAGGTAGGGGTTTGATATGGGTCAGAAGGTTCATCCAATCGGTATCCGCCTAGGTGTTGTGAAACGTCATAACGCTAACTGGTATGCGAATCCGAAACAATACGCTGAATACTTGCTTAAAGACCTTCAAGTTCGTGAGTTTTTAACTAAAAAACTTAAGAACGCAATGGTAAGCAATATTCTTATCGAACGTCCAACGGGTGCTGCTAAAGTAACAATTAGCACTGCGCGTCCTGGTATCGTAATCGGTAAAAAAGGCGAAGACATTGAGAAATTACAACGCGAATTAACATCTATTATGGGTGTTCCTGCGCAAGTAAGCATCAACGAAATTGACCGTCCAGACTTAGATGCACGTTTAGTTGCTGAAGCAATCGCTTCTCAATTAGAAAAGCGTGTAATGTTCCGTCGTGCTATGAAGCGTGCGGTACAGAACTCTATGCGTGCTGGTGCTAAAGGTATCAAAGTTGAAGTTTCTGGTCGTTTAGGTGGTGCAGAGATTGCACGTACTGAATGGTATCGTGAAGGTCGTGTACCTTTGCATACACTTCGTGCGGACATCGACTATGCAACTATGCGTGCTGAAACTACTTACGGTACGATTGGCGTTAAAGTTTGGGTATTCCGTGGTGAAATCTTGGGTGGCATGAAACAAGTCATGAACCCAGCACCTGCTGAAGAACGTCCAGCTAAACGCGGTCGCGGTCGTGGTGAAGGTCAAGAGCGTCGTGGTCGTCGCAATGATCGTTCTGCTGAAAAAGGAGAATAATCCATGTTGCAACCTAAACGTACTAAATTCCGTAAGGTGCAAAAAGGCCGTAACACTGGCTTAGCGCACCGTGGTAGCTCAGTATCTTTCGGTACTATCGCTCTTAAATCAGTTGAACGTGGTCAAATGACTGCGCGTCAAATTGAAGCGGCACGTCGTACAATCAGCCGTCGTATTAAGCGTGGTGGTAAGATCTTTATCCGTGTATTCCCAGACAAACCAATTACTTCTAAGCCTCTTGAAGTGCGTATGGGTAAAGGTAAAGGTTCTGTGGAATATTGGGTTTGTCAAATCAAACCAGGTAAAGTCTTGTACGAAATTGATGGTGTGAACGAAGAATTGGCACGTGAAGCATTTACGCTTGCTGCTGCTAAACTTCCGTTTAAAACCACTATCGTGACTCGGACGGTAATGTAATGAAAACTAAAGATCTACGTGAAAAGTCGGTAGAAGAGTTGACAGCTTTGCTTGATGAGCAACAGCTTAACCAATTCCGTCTTCGTATGGCGAAAGCAACTGGTCAATTGGGTAAATCGCATGAAGTTGCGCTTACTCGTAAAACTATTGCACGCATCAAGACCCTCCTTACCGAAAAACAGGGGAACGGGCAATGAGTCAAAATACAGTCCGCACGTTAACTGGCAAAGTTGTAAGCGACAAAATGGAAAAATCTATTGTTGTCCTTATTGAACGCCAAGTTCAACACCCGTTGTATGGCAAATTGATTCGCCGTTCAACCAAATTACACGCTCATGATGAGAACAATACCGCCAAGATTGGTGATGTTGTAACCATCAAAGAAAGCCGCCCAATGTCTAAAACTAAGTCATGGACTTTAGTTGAAGTTGTTGAAGCTGCTGCTGAGTAATTAACGTTCTTGTTGCATCATCGGTCAATTTCGAGTACTCTTTGAGCCTTTCGAAATTGTGACCGGTGATGCTCGGTTTTGGAGTAGGGCAATGATTCAAACCGAAACGATGCTTGACGTAGCTGACAACAGTGGTGCTCGCCGCGTACAATGTATTAAAGTACTAGGTGGTTCACATCGTCGTTATGCTTCTGTTGGCGACATTATTAAAGTTACTGTAAAAGAAGCTATTCCACGCGCACGTGTTAAAAAAGGTGACGTGATGAATGCTGTTGTTGTACGTACAAAGTTCGGTATTCGTCGTCCAGACGGTTCTGTGATCCGTTTTGATGATAACGCTGCTGTTATTTTGAATAACAACAAAGCACCGATTGCAACTCGTATTTTCGGACCAGTGACTCGTGAACTTCGTACTGAACAGTTCATGAAAATCATTTCATTGGCTCCTGAAGTTCTATAAGAGGCAATCATGGCTAAGATTAAAAAAGGCGATCAAGTAATTGTGATCGCAGGTAAAGAAAAAGGCAAACAGGGTACTGTTCTGTCAGTTTCTAATGACCGTGTTAAGGTCGAAGGTCTTAACTTGGTTAAGAAGCACCAGAAGCCAAACCGTGCTACGGGCGCTGAAGGCGGTATCGTAACGCAGGAAGCTTCGCTTCATATCTCAAACGTGGCAATTTTTAATGCTACAACCCAAAAGGCTGACCGTGTTGGTTACCAAACGATTGATGGCGTGAAAACTCGCGTTTATAAATCGAATGGTGAATCAGTGGCGGTGGCGAAGTAATAGGTTGAAATAGGCAATGGCCAGACTTAAAACACGTTACAACGACGAACTTAAGGCTCAATTACAAGAACAATTGGGCGTTAAGAATGTGATGGAGATCCCTCGCATCACTAAAATTACCATCAACATGGGTGTTGGTGCTGCAGCTGCTGACAAGAAATTGTTAGATGGCGCTCTTTCTGATATGCAAGCTATTGCTGGTCAAAAACCAGTTTTAACATTAGCTCGTAAATCAATCGCTGGTTTTAAAATCCGTGATGGTTGGCCGATTGGTTGTAAAGTTACTTTACGCGGCGAACGTATGTACGAATTCTTAGACCGTTTGATCTCTATCGCGATCCCTCGTATCCGTGACTTCCGTGGTTTCTCTTCGAAATCATTCGATGGTCGTGGTAACTACTCTATGGGTCTCAAGGAACAAATCATGTTCCCTGAAATCGATTTCGATAAGATTGATCAAATTCGTGGTATGGACATCACCATCACTACGACTGCTCGCACCGATGACGAAGGCCGTGCGCTTATGCGTGCATTCGGCTTCCCGTTCAAATAAGAGGTCGATATGGCTAAGAAAGGTATGATTAATCGCGAATTGAAACGCGAAGCTACTGTTGCGAAATACGCTGCAAAACGTGCTGAATTTAAAGCAACGATTGCAAACGTAAATGCAAGCGACGAAGAGCGTTTCGAAGCGATGATGAAGTTACAAGCATTACCACGTAATGCGTCTCCAGTACGTCTTCGTAACCGTTGTGGTTTAACTGGTCGTCCTCATGGTTACTTCCGTAAGTTCGGTTTAAGCCGTAACAAATTACGTGACACAGTAATGCAAGGTGATGTACCGGGCGTTGTTAAGGCAAGCTGGTAAGGAGCACTATAAATGAGTATGCAAGATACCGTTGCCGACATGCTAACGCGTGTTCGTAACGCCCAAATGGCAAAGAAACAAACTGTTTCTATGCCTAATTCTAAGTTGAAGGTTGCTATTGCAAACGTACTTCAACAAGAAGGTTATATCGCAAATGTAGAAGTGGCTGACAACGAAGGCAAACCTACATTAACGATTACTTTAAAATACTATGAAGGCAAACCAGTTATCGAAACTGTGAAACGCGTAAGCCGTCCAGGTCTACGTCAGTATCGCGGTAAAGATGCACTTCCAAGCGTTAAGCAAGGTTTAGGTATTGCAATCGTTTCTACAAGCAAAGGCATCATGACTGATCGCGCTGCACGTGCTGCAGGTATCGGTGGTGAAGTTATTGCTTTTGTTTCTTAATAATAGGTGATTCCTCATGTCTCGTGTGGCTAAAGCCCCAGTAACTGTACCTAACGGTGTTACAGTTACTCAGAACGGCCGGCAGGTCGAAGTGAAAGGCAGCAAAGGTACATTGTCTTTCAACCTGCATGCGCTGGTCGAGCTAAAACAGGAAGACGGTATTTTAGCTATTGCTCCTAAAGCTGAGTCGAAAGACGCTTGGATGCAAGCTGGTACTGCTCGCGCTGTGCTTAACAACCTTGTAAAAGGTGTGAGCGAAGGCTTTGAACGTAAGTTGCAATTGATTGGTGTTGGTTATAAAGCTGCGGTAAAAGGTAACGTTGTTAACCTTAACCTTGGTTTTTCACACCCAATCGATTACACCCTTCCTGAAGGTGTGACTGCAGAAACTCCAACTGCAACTGAAATTATCCTTAAATCTGCTGATAAAGCAGCTTTAGGTCAAGTTGCTGCGGATATCCGTGGATACCGTCCACCAGAGCCATATAAAGGTAAAGGTGTTCGTTATTCGGATGAAGTTGTTCTTCGTAAAGAAGCTAAGAAGAAATAAGGCGCGAGGTTCTTATGAACGAAAAGAAACAATCCCGTTTGCGTCGTGCGAAAAGCACACGCTTGCACATCCGTGCATTGGGTGCGACTCGTTTGTGTGTAAACCGCACGCCGCGTCACATCTATGCTCAAGTTATTTCAGCAGATGGTGGCAAAGTTTTAGCGCAAGCTTCAACTTTAGATGCTACTTTACGTGCTGGTACAACTGGTAACGTTGAAGCAGCTCAAAAAGTAGGTGCTTTAATTGCAGAACGCGCGAAAGCAGCTGGCGTAACTAAAGTTGCGTTTGACCGTTCTGGTTTTAAATATCATGGTCGTATCAAAGCCTTGGCTGATGCTGCTCGTGAAAACGGCTTGGAGTTCTAATCATGGCTAAAGTTGAACAAAACGAAGGTCTTGTTGAAAAGCTGGTTGCCGTTGATCGTGTAGCCAAAGTTGTTAAAGGTGGTCGTATCTTCTCTTTCACAGCATTAACTGTTGTGGGTGATGGTAATGGTCGCGTAGGTTTTGGTCGTGGTAAAGCACGTGAAGTTCCAGCTGCTATTTCTAAAGCACTTGAAGCTGCACGTCGTAACATGATCACTATCGAATTGGCAGATGGTACTTTACAACACCCGATTCATGCGCGTCATGGTGCAAGCCGTGTTTACATGCAACCAGCATCTGAAGGTACTGGTGTAATTGCGGGTGGTTCTATGCGTGCAGTTTTAGAAGCTGCAGGTGTACGTAACGTATTGACTAAATGCCGTGGTTCTACTAACGCTGCAAACGTAGTGAACGCAACTTTTAACGGTTTGCGTGACATGACAACTCCTGAAAAGGTTGCTGCGAAACGTGGTCTTTCAGTAGAACAAATTCAAGGGTAATCAATCATGAAAACGATTAAAGTTACCCAGACTAAATCTGCATCGCACCGCTTGAAAAATCACAAGCTTAGCCTTAAAGGTTTAGGTCTGCGTCGTATTGGTCATACTGTAGAAGTGCAAGATACGCCTTCTAACCGTGGTATGATCAACCAAGTCTACTATATGGTTAGTGTAGAGGAATAAGCCATGACTCTGCGTTTAAATGAACTTGCACCTGCAGAAGGTGCTAAGCGTGAAGCCCGTCGTCTAGGCCGTGGTATCGGTTCTGGCGTTGGTAAGACTGGTGGTCGTGGTATCAAAGGTCAAAACTCACGTAAGAGCGGTGGTACACGTCCTGGATTCGAAGGTGGTCAAACTGCGTTATATCGTCGTTTACCTAAATTCGGTTTCACTAGCCAAATCGCTTTGAAAACTGCTGAAGTACGTTTATCTGAGCTTGCTAAAGTGGAAGGCGACATCGTTAGCCTTGAAACTTTAAAAGCAGCGAACGTTGTACGTAAAGATATGGCTCGTGCTCGTATCGTACTTTCTGGTGAAATTACTCGCGCATTCACTATTCAAGGTGTTGCTGTGACTAAAGGCGCTAAAGCTGCTGTTGAAGCGGCTGGCGGTAAAGTCGAGGAGTAATCCCCAGTGTCTATGTCTCCTAGTTCTTCAGGTCATGTTCACATGATGAAAGGCCAACCATTTCACGTGAAATACCGTGAAATTATACGCCGAATGATGTTTCTCATTGGTGCGTTATTGGTATTTCGACTAGGAGCGCATATTCCAGTACCAGGCATTAATAATGCCGCACTTGAACAATTGTTTAATGCAAACCAAGGTACAATCCTTGGTTTGTTTAACATGTTTTCGGGTGGTGCATTAGAGCGGATGTCGATTCTTGCTTTAGGGATCATGCCATACATTTCTGCTTCGATTATCGTACAGTTAATGTCTACCGTGGTTCCTTCGCTTGAAGCTTTGAAAAAAGAAGGCGAGCAAGGCAAACGCAAAATTAATCAATATACGCGCCAAGGCACATTGTTTCTTGCACTTGTGCAAGCGATTGGGATGTGTGCAGGTCTGATTGGTCAAGGTATTACCTTAACGTCAGGTCTGGCTTTTTACGTTCCAGCTGTGACCTCTTTGGTTGCAGGCACAATGTTCTTAATGTGGTTGGGTGAACAAATTACCGAACGCGGAGTGGGCAATGGTATTTCCATGATCATTTTCGCAGGTATTGTTGCAGGCTTGCCTAATTTAATTATGCAATCCTTCACATCTATTGATAGTGGCCAGTCAAGCCTGATTGGTTTGGCAATTTTTGGTTTATTGTCTTTGGGTGTACTTGCAGCAATTGTGTTTATTGAGAAGGCGCAGCGTCGTATTCCAGTAAACTATGCTCAAAAACAACAAGGTCGTCGTGTATTTACTGCTCAGCAAACGCATTTGCCATTAAAAATTAATATGGCAGGTGTGATTCCAGCAATTTTTGCCAGTTCATTGCTTTTGTTCCCAGCGAGCTTAGGTCAATGGGTCGGCAGTGCGGATCCTAGTGCTGGATTAATCAAGCGTAGTCTACAAGACTTGGCATTGGTATTGTCGCCTGGACAACCGTTGTATTTGGTGCTCTTTGGTGCGTTAATTATCTTTTTCTGTTACTTCTACACTGCGCTGGTTTTCAGCCCTAAAGAAGTTTCGGAAAACTTGAAACGCAGCGGAGCTTATGTGCCTGGTATTCGCCCAGGTGAGCAAACTGCTCGTTACTTAGATCATATTCTCAGTCGTTTGACCTTTATTGGCGCGATTTACATCACTGTAGTCTGCTTAATGCCGATGATTCTACAAAGCTCATTTGGAATTCCATTTAGCTTAGGTGGTACATCATTATTAATCGTTGTAGTGGTTGTGATGGACTTTATGGCTCAGCTTCAAGCACATCTCACCTCGCACCAGTACGATAATCAAACGTTAATGAGAAAAACGACTGCTCATCCTAAGGGATAAGCGCACTTAGAGGTTTCATCATGAAAGTACAAGCTTCTGTAAAGAAAATTTGTGGTAGCTGCAAAGTTATCCGTCGTAATGGGGTTATTCGCGTAATTTGCAGCGCAGAACCTCGTCATAAGCAGCGTCAAGGTTAATTTGATTAAGACCTGTTGATTTCAGTAGGCTAATTAGGTTATTATCCGCCCCTCAAGATTTTTGTGGGGCGGTTGATTATCTTAACTGCCTTTTTGGAGAAAATTGAATGGCTCGTATTGCCGGTGTAAACATTCCGGATAACAAGCACGCTGTTATCTCTCTCACTTATATCTTTGGTATTGGTCGCCACACTGCTAAGACTATCTTAGCTGCTGCTGGTATCGCACCAACAACAAAGATCCGTGAATTAGATGACGCTCAGCTTGATGCGATTCGTGCAGAAGTTGCTAAGGTTCCGACCGAAGGTGACTTACGTCGCGAAATTTCCATGAACATTAAACGTTTAATGGATTTAGGCTGCTACCGCGGTCTTCGTCATCGTCGCAGCTTGCCTGTCCGTGGTCAACGCACCAAAACTAACGCACGTACCCGTAAAGGTCCGCGCAAACCGATTAAGAAATAAGATTTCTGGAAGCTAAAAGATGGCTAAAGATACTCGCACACGCAAGAAGGTCACTCGTACCGTCTCTGAAGGTGTTGCACACATTCACGCTTCTTTTAATAACACCATTGTGACCATTACCGATCGTCAAGGTAATGCACTGGCTTGGGCTACCTCAGGTGGACAAGGCTTCCGTGGATCACGTAAATCAACTCCGTTCGCTGCTCAGGTAGCTGCTGAAGTTGCTGGTAAAGCTGCTTTAGATTACGGTTTGAAAAACTTGGACGTCCTTGTTAAAGGTCCTGGTCCAGGTCGTGAGTCTGCGGTTCGTGCATTAGGTGCAGTGGGTTATAAAATTAACAGCATTACCGATGTGACTCCAATCCCTCACAACGGTTGCCGTCCACCTAAAAAACGTCGCGTGTAAGGAGAAACATTCATGGCTCGTTATATTGGTCCAAAATGCAAACTCTCTCGCCGCGAAGGGACAGACCTGCAACTAAAATCTGGCGTTAAACCATTTGACGTCAAAACTAAAAAACACGCTAAAGCTCCTGGCCAACATGGCGGGGCTCGTGGTGGTAAGCAATCTGAGTACTCACTACAATTACGTGAAAAACAAAAAGTACGTCGTATGTACGGTGTTTTAGAGCGTCAATTTAGTAACTACTATAAAGAAGCTGCTCGTGTGAAAGGCGCAACAGGTGAAAACTTGTTGAAATTGCTCGAAAGCCGTCTTGATAACGTTGTTTATCGCATGGGTTTTGGTTCTACACGTGCAGAAGCTCGTCAGCTTGTATCTCACCGTAGCATTACTTTAAATGGTCGTCGTGTTAACATTGCGTCTATTCAAGTTAAAGCTGGTGATGTAATTGCAGTTCACGAAGGTGCAAAACAACAATTACGTATTAAAAACGCAATTGAATTGGCTGCTCAACGTGGTATCCCTTCATGGATGGAAGTTGACCATTCTAAATTTGAAGGTACGTTTAAAGCTGCACCAGATCGTTCTGATTTACCTGCTGAAATCAACGAAAGCTTGATTGTAGAATTGTATTCTAAATAATCCTTGAGGTAGCAATAATGACGCGTACTGCAAATGAGTTTCTTACTCCGCAAGCGATCAAGGTCGAAGCGGCAAGCGGGACCTCGGCAAAAGTTATTCTAGAACCATTAGAGCGTGGCTTTGGTCACACTCTTGGTAATGCTTTACGTCGCATCCTTCTTTCTTCTTTACCTGGCGCAGCTGTGGTAGAAGTTGAAATTGAAGGTGTCGAGCACGAGTACAGTACTTTGGAAGGCTTGCAGCAGGACATCGTCGAGCTCTTGCTGAACCTGAAAGGATTGTCTATTAAGCTGTTCGATCAAAATGAAGCTTATTTGACATTGGAAAAACAAGGTCCAGGCGATGTCACAGCTGCAGACCTTCGTTTACCGCATAATGTTGAAGTGGTTAACCCTGAACACTTGATTGGCACTTTAAGTGCTACAGGCAATTTAAAAATGCGCCTTAAAGTTGCTCAAGGTCGTGGTTATGAAACATCTGACTCACGTTTCCCAGAAGGCGAAACTCGCCCTGTAGGTCGTTTGCAGTTAGATGCTTCTTATAGCCCAATCAAACGTGTGTCTTACATCGTAGAAAATGCGCGTGTAGAACAACGTACTGACCTTGACAAGTTGATCATTGATCTTGAAACCAATGGTACAGTTGATCCAGAAGAAGCGATCCGCAAAGCGGCAACAATCTTGCAACAACAAATTGCAATTTTTGTTGATCTTCAGAAAGATCAAGCTCCTGTTGCTCAAGAGCCTCGTGAAGAAGTTGACCCAATCTTGCTTCGTCCAGTAGATGATCTAGAGCTTACTGTTCGTTCTGCTAACTGTTTGAAAGCAGAAAATATTTACTACATTGGTGATCTTGTACAGCGTACTGAAGTTGAGCTACTTAAAACGCCTAACTTGGGTAAAAAATCGCTTACAGAGATCAAAGATGTTCTGGCTTCTAAAGGCTTACAGCTCGGCATGCGTTTAGAGAACTGGCCACCGGCTAGTCTCCGTATGGACGATCGTTTCGCCTATCGTAGCCGTTAATTAAGTAGGACTATCACCATGCGTCATCGTAATAGTGGTGTGAAATTAGGCCGTACAAGCAGCCATCGCAAAGCGATGTTCCAAAACTTGGCTAATTCTTTGTTCGAACACGAGTTAATCAAAACAACTGTTCCTAAAGCAAAAGAATTACGTCGTGTTGCTGAGCCTTTAATCACTTTAGCTAAAAACGATACAGTAGCAAACCGTCGTTTAGCGTTTGCTCGTACTCGTTCAGCAGCAACTGTTGGTAAATTATTTACCGTTCTTGGCCCTCGTTACAAAGAGCGTAACGGCGGTTATCTACGTGTTCTTAAAGCGGGCTTCCGTGCGGGTGATGCTGCACCGATGGCTTACGTTGAGCTTGTAGATCGCGAAGTTAAATAATTTCGCCAAGAATAACGCACGTTGTTCAGAAAAAGACCGGTTTTACCGGTCTTTTTTTATGAAAAAAATATATTGAATCTCAATAAATGATGAAATTGTCCCGAATTGATATAAATTTTAGTAACTTTTGCTAAACTTGACATTGTGTATTGTCAAATTTATGCTTTAATAAAAAACATCATTCAAGCTGGACAATAAAACATGGATAAGCAGGTTGATATATTAATTATTGGGGCAGGGATTTCGGGCATTGGTGTAGCAGCACATTTAAGTCAAAACTGCCCACAGCGTTCTTTTGAAATTATTGAGCGTCGTCAAAGTTTTGGTGGCACTTGGGATTTATTCCAATATCCGGGCATTCGTTCAGATTCGGATATGTCGACTTTTGGTTATAATTTTAAGCCTTGGAAAAAAACCAATGTACTTGCCGATGGCGCATCTATCAAAGACTATCTAGAAGAAGTCATTCAAGAAAAAGCCTTACACTCAAAAATTCATTTTCAGCATCGTGTGTTATCTGCCAATTATGACTCTCAAACACGTAAGTGGACGTTACGTATAGAAAATGCAGTGCAACAGATTGAAACTTGGGTGGCTAATTTTGTTTTAGGTTGCACAGGCTATTACAATTACGATCAAGGTTTTCAGCCTGACTTTCCGAATCAACATGCGTTTAAAGGTACATTTATTCACCCACAGCATTGGCCTGAGAATTTAGATTATCGTGGTAAAAAGGTCTTAATTATTGGTAGTGGTGCAACCGCCATTACCTTAGTACCTGCTATGTCAAAAGGTGGTGCAGCGCATGTCACCATGCTACAACGCTCGCCGACTTATATTGCTTCAGTGCCTGCAATGGATTTTGTTTATCAGCAAATGCGTAAAGTTTTGCCTGAAGATGTTGCTTACAAAATCACGCGCGCACGTAATATTGGCATGCAACGCGCCATTTATGCTTTAGCACAAAAACAGCCGAAATTACTGCGGACTTTGTTGCTGAAATCTATCCAAATGCAGCTCAAGGGCAAGGTAGATATGAAGCATTTCACGCCACATTATAATCCGTGGGATCAGCGTTTATGTGTTGTGCCTGATGGTGATTTATTTAAGATTTTACGCGAAGGGCATGCCTCGATTGAAACCAATCAAATTGCAAGTTTTACTGAAACAGGTGTGCAATTAAAATCGGGTAAACATTTGGATGCCGATATTATTGTGTCTGCGACAGGTTTGAATATTCAGATTCTAGGCGGTATTCAAGCCACAATTGATGGTGTGCCTTTAGACACCTCGAAGCACATGCTATATCAAGGTCTGATGATCAGCGATGTACCGAATATGGCGATGATTATTGGCTATATTAATGCCTCTTGGACGCTTAAAGTGGATGTGGCTGCGGATTATATTTGTCGTTTGCTCAATTATATGGATCGACAAGGTTATGACGTGGTAATTCCTCAAGGCGATCAAACTGAGTTATTGGAAGATACGGTGATGGGCAGTTTGAGTTCGGGCTATATCGCGCGTGCTGCTGATGTGATGCCAAAGCAAGGCAAACATGCGCCATGGCGAGTGACCAACAATTACTTAGAAGATCGCAAAACTTTAAAACAAGCAAGTTTTGAAGATGGTATTTTAAAATTCAAACAAGCTGTGCCTGCACAGCAGCGTAAACCTAAATTAGTGTCCTAAATCGTTGGGTGCAAAAATAATATGGCACAAGAAATTTAAAATTGCTTGCGCCATTTTTATGTTGAGGTGGAAATTTCATAAAGAACGTGAAATCAGCTCTTTCATAATTTCATTGGTGCCTGCATAAATACGATTGGCCCGATTGTCTAAGTAAGCACGTGCAATTGGATACTCAAGCATATAGCCATAACCACCATGCAGTTGTAGACATTCATCCACCACTTTGGAGTACATCTCTGAAATTTTATATTTGGCGGCCGCTGCAGCTTCAACACTGAGCTGATCTTGAAGTTGTAACTGCATACATTGATCTAAAAAAGCACGACAGAAATCAATTTCGGTGCGTAATTCTGCCAGTTTAAAGCGCGTATTTTGAAAGCTATGAATACTTTTGCCAAAGGCTTGACGTTGCTGAGTATATTGCAGTGTATGTGCAAAAGCAGCTTCTGCACCTGCTTGGCAAATAATCGCGACAATTAAGCGTTCCCAAGCCAGTTCTTTCATCAGCATGATAAAGCCCATGCCTTCTGCACCCAATAAATTGCTGCGAGGCACGCGGACATTATCAAAAAATAATTCGCAAGTGTCCTGACCTTTCATACCAATTTTATTCAGTGGTTTGCCTTTGCTAAATCCCGCACGGTCTGCTTCTACCAATATTAAAGACAGATTGGCTGAACCTTTGTCTGTGTTCGCTGTTTTACATACCACAATCGCCATGTCGCACAAATAGCCGTTGGTAATAAAAATTTTAGAACCATTAATCACGTATTCATCGCCATCCAATACCGCAGAGGTACGCACAGCTTGTAAGTCTGAACCTGTACCGGGTTCGGTCATGGCAATCGCGGTTATCACTTCGCCTGTGGCCATGCGGGGTAACCAGTGTTGTTTTTGTTCAGTTGTGCCAAAGTTATTAATGTAATTGGCGACAATATCTGAATGCAGTGAAAAACCGGTAGCACTGTCACCTGCATAGGCTTGTTCTTCAATCAAAATCATGCTGTATAAGCGGTCTACCCCTGAACCTGCATATTCTTCAGGCATGGTGCTACACAGCAAACCCAAAGCACCTGCTTTACGCCATAGCTCACGATCTACATGCTGCTGCGCTTCAAATTTTTCAGTATGGAGGATGACTTCCTGCAAATAGAATTTTCGTACCAAATCACGAAAACTGTCGTGTTCAGCACTGAATAAGGTGCGCGGTAACATATTGGCAATGGGGCGAATTGCGGCAGATTGCATGGTTTTATCTTCCTGATGTTGTTATTTTGAATTCACCTTAGAAGAATTTATAGGGGGCAACAAGGTGCAAAAGTTTCAATTGCAAATGAAAGATGATGCTTTTGGTCAATGCTGCATAAAAGTCATCGAAACTTTAAAAGGGGTCGGTTAAACTAGCCTGAGTTTAATTTTAATGGGGAAACCGCATGAGTGATGACATCAGCTTAGAAGAACGCAAAGTGATTTACCGTGCCCGTCGTGGTTTAAAGGAAATTGATGTCTATTTTGACCCGTATGTGAAAAATCATTATTTGACTGCCAGTGCGGAAGAAAAACAAATGTTTGCCGATTTGGTTGAGCAGGAAGACCCAGATTTATTGGATTGGTTTATGGAAGTGTCTGAGCCACCACGTCCTGAGTTGAAAGATTTTATCCGTAAACTAAAGCATTATGTGCATGGCTAAGCAGCAGTTTCAGCTGAAACCTAGTGTCATCGCAATAGTGTTTCAGCTGATGATCGCTCTACTCATCGTTTGGCTTTTACTACAAGTGTTAAAGCCATGGCTTAGCGTTGTATGTATTGTCATTATGGGCTGGACATATTTTAAATTTGTTCGTGCAAACCGAATTGTTGGTTTAGATCAATTAGATGACCGTGAATGGTCAATTTCCTATCTCGCGCCTCGTGTAGTATCACAACAGATTAAAAGCACAGCTCGCCAAATTGAAATTCAGCGTGTGCAACTGCGTCAAGTGATAGATCATCAAATTTATATCGTCATGGAATTTCAGCAAGCCTTTAAACCTCTGGTGATTTGGTGTGATCAGGTTTCCAAGGCGGAATGGAAGGCTCTAAAAGTATTGGCGAAAATGCTCTAATTTACAGACAGCTGTATATTTTTATAATAATAAAAAACTATAAGTATCATAAAGATAAAATTATCATCTATTTTTCGTGTCCTGATCAGTCATTTTATATTGGCATAAAAGATTACACATATCCCTATTTTCAGTTATATTCATTCCAGACAAGTGTAGATCAATACAAATCAGATTCCTGAAATGTGCAGATTTAAATTTAGTCGAAAGATTTTTTAAGATAAGCCCGAATTGGGCATCAGTTAATAAGTAGCATGTGCTGAACCGTCGCAATGCTACTTTTTTTTGCCTAAATTTTGTCGGATGACAGATTTCAGTCAATTTTAGTCACTTTAAAACATGGCAAAGTTATCCATCTGAAGCAGCAAGTAGACGCTTTTATTCAGATATTGCTTCTGCTATGTTTGTTGCAATGGACATAAACACAATTATAGAGGACAGGAAAATGTCGCAAGTCCAAAAAATAGGCCAGGGTGTGGCCGTATTTGCAATCACAAGTTTATTATTATCAGGTTGTTCACAAGTGATCAAAACAGGTGCCAATGTCGCACTTGGATTTACTGAAAAACATATTGTGCCGCCAATTTTAGCGATGGAAGATGCTGAAATGGTGTGTAATTCTGGTAATTCCTTAACCCCTGCCATTATGGCGACTAAAGATATGGGCGCAGACCCAACCCGTGTTGCGGTACTAATGTATTCGGCTGCGGGTATTTGTGCCGAAGAAAAAGCTTTGGATGCTGAATTGCGTTATTTACGTGCAGCAAAAGCAGGGCAAGTGGGCGAAGCGCAAGATGCGCGGATTCAGCAAAAACGTTGGGCGGCTTTGGCGGCACAGCGCCAATACACAGGCTATCAATTGTTTCAGCATCGTTGGGAAAAGAAATATCGGAAACCTTTGGGCGAAGGTTGTCCAAAAATGAACAGTGATATTGATCAAACTGTGTATATGTTGGGGATGTTGAGTGGCTTGCAAGCCATGACCAATGATATTAATTCAGGCGGGGCAGTGCATGTGCCTAAAGATATTGCCGCGATTGTTGAACGTGGTATGACCTGTTTAAACAATGAAAAATTCTGGGGCGCACCAGAGGCTACACGTGCCGTAATTTGGACTTTGCTTCCAGGTGCGGGAGATGGCAAACCTGATCCGTATCAAACCTTAAAGCAGTCGATGCAAATCGGTGAAAATAAAGGCGTGCGTTTATCACACGCTTTATACGCGGTTGCTGCCCAAGCCAGTGGTGAAGATGCCAAAATCCGCGACGCACTCAAAGCCTTTTCTAATGCACGCAGTGACGAAAAACCTGTAAATCCACAATTTAAATTGATTGATGCCATGGCGGGAAGCATGGTACAAGGAATTTCAGACCGTTACTGGACTGAACATACAGGTGTGCGTACGGGTGATCAGCAGCGTTTCTGGGATGAGCAAGATAATTCTTCTGAATTAGATGATTTATTTAATGAGGATACGGCAGCTCAATTGTAAAAATATCAAGATTGCCCAATTCAATATTGACCAGAGGTTTTAGGATTGGGCAATCCGTTTGCCGAAGCACATAACAAGAATAATTTGGAGGATGCAAGCGCCTATGCAATATTCATCTCAATTTCTCAGTCGAAAAATTGTGTTTATTGCGACATGTATGTCGGTTTCGGCATGTTTGCAGATTTTTGCAGAGCATTTTATTTATTGGTCTACACATTTATTGGATGAATTCTGGCGCTTATGGACAGGGCATTGGGTGCATGTGGGCTGGATTCATTATTTGCTTAATATGATCGCCTTTGCCTGTTTACCTTTTATTTTTCCGCATGCCAAAGTATGGCACTTTGTGGCGCTTTTGTTGGTACTACCGCCAGCGATTAGTCTGAGTTTCTATTACTTCCTTGCCGATATTGATGCCTATGCAGGACTTTCTGGGGTGTTGCATGGTGCTTATGTGGCGGTGGCATGTGTGCATTTGCTTTATAAAAAAGAACGTGGCTTTGCCACATTGGTCTTGCTGCTTATTTTATCTAAACTGATTTGGGAAAATACAGTGGGCAGTTTGGGTACAGCAGAATTAATCGGCAGTCCTGTATTAGTTGAGGCACATTTATTGGGGGTGATTTGGGGAGTAATTTTTGCACTGGCTTATATTATTTGGGCCTATTGCATTGATCCGCATTAAAATTACATCAAAATGATGGCAAAAAGGGCTCACAAGAAATCTCACAATTGACCATTTTTACTTAAAAGAAAATCTATATTGTCATTTTAAAAATAACGACGTTCATTCACATTTAAACTGAATACAAAAATGCTCAATGGAAGATGGATATTCCGTTGAATAAGGACAGACAGAAATTCGAGTGTCTCGGTTTCTGCATAGAATAAAAACAGGAAAATATATGCACAATAACGGACAACGCAGGTCTGGCTTGGCTTTGCTCAGACATATATGGACAGAATGGATTTCTACATTCGTTATTTTGATCTTGTTGCTACTGACACTTATTATTGGTACAGGTGAAATGGTACATGGTCAGTTGTTGCGCATGGGTGAACGCCTATACGGTGACCCTGCAACGGGTATGCAGTATTCATTTTTGCGTGCCGAACCCACTGCACCTGACTGCGAACGCAACCCCGATATCGATGCACAAGTACATGCCCAAATGCAAGCCAATGCTGCTGATGAGTTTGCCGATATTTTTGGTACTGCCTCTGAATCAGATGTCCGCGCTTCCATTTTAGCAGCCAAACAAATTTGTGAAGAAAAATTTCAATTTCATGATCAGGCGATTCAGCATATTCAAGCCCATCCAAGCTTGAAAATGTATCGAACCATTGAAACCTCTTTTTTTGGTATTTTTAAATTTGGTACTGAAAACCGTGCCATTTTATTGGTATTGATGGTGGTCTTTGCTGCAATTAGTGCCACTTTAAAGACCCATCACATTGGTTTACGTGGCCCTGCGACCAAAATTGACTTCAAGGTGTATTCGACCTTAATGGTGGTGGCGAATGGTTTCTTAACCTCGTCAAGTATCAGTCAATATCGTTCAGTACTCAATTCAGGCGTACCGATGAGTGGTGAAACGCAAATCATTTACTGGATGTGGATGATTCTGTTTGCAACTCTGACTTTAATTAGTTTATTCCAGCTTATTAAGCCACCTGCACCGACCCGTGAAGGCGGTAGTTTAGGTCTTGCTTTCCTGAGCGTACCTTTGTATGCCTATATGGCAATTAGTACGGGTTTCTCTTTTACCTTCCTGATGGATTATCCAATGGGGCAAGGGATTTACCTAGGGCAACTGGTCGAATTCTCTAGTATTTTCTTGAACTTGGCTTTGTTTATTTGGGCGGGGATGTTGCTCAAACAAACCCGAATTGTGGATTTGTTCCTGAATATTCTGCGTCCGTGGAATTTGGCACCTGAAACTTTAACCTGGCTGATTCTGATTGCTGCTGCATTACCAACGGCTTATACCGGTGCATCGGGGATTTTTGTCATTGCTGCAGGTGCGATCATTTATAAAGAAGTTTGGAATGCGGGTGGACGACGTCAGTTTGCACTGGCGGCAACAGCTATGTCGGGTTCAATGGGGGTCGTGCTTCGTCCATGCCTATTGATTGTTGTGGTGGCATCGCTGAATAAAGAAGTCACAACGGACATGCTGTATCACTATGGTTTGTATGTGTTCCTACTGACTTCAACCCTATTTTTAGTGATTTCGTTGTTCTTTGCTGAAAATAAATTCCGCATTGCTGCACCGAACATAGCTGCGCCATTGTCCTTACGTGCTTTTGGCCCTGTACTACCATATATCCTCATTTTTGTGTTGATTTGGTTGTTCTATAAATATGCTTTAGACACCAATATGAATGAATTTACTGCACCTGTAATGATGCCGGTTATTTTATTGATGATGGTGTTGTTTGATAAATTGCGCCATGAACCTGCGCCTATTCCAGCGATGGGGCAGTGGGATCAGACTTTAGATCACAAGCCTGTAGCACAACAGACAGCAGCTTCATCTGAGCGCTCATTATTGACTGCACCTGATTCACCATTGCGTCAGTATGGTTTCTTCAAAGCTCTGCATTTATCGACCAGTGAAACGGTGGGACATATTGGAGCATTGGTAATTTTGATGGCGCTTTCAGTCAGTGTAGGTGGCTATTTAGAACGCATTGAAATTATGGAAGCGTTCCCAACCGACATTAGCAGCATCTTTATTGTGATTAGCCTGATTGTTGCCTTGATGATTTTTGTGGGCATGATTATGGATCCATTCGGTGCGGTGATTCTAATTTCTGCAACGGTTGCGCCTGTAGCTTATCAATATGGGATACATCCTGCGCATTTCTGGATGATTACCCTAATTGGTTTTGAATTAGGCTATGTGACGCCACCTGTAGCGCTGAATCACTTATTGGCAAGGCAGTCGATTGGAGATGAAGAAGTCGCTGCAGCCGATGCAGAAGTTCGTCATAAATCGTTCTATTATCGTTATGAGCGTTGGATTTTGCCTATGATTGTGATGCTTCCTGCGATGTTGATTATTGCCTATGCACCGTATGCGTTCAAGCTATTCGGCTGGTATGAATAAGCACATGGATACTTAATCACTGTCATCTTATTATTTAAAAACACCCTGTGGTTCACTACGGGGTGTTTTTTTAATAGGTTGATATGTAGGGAATACAAAGCAGCATTATGAATGCGGGGAGTGATGATTCAGGTGTTTTTGTAACAGTGGACTGCACAAAATAATGGCAAGCAAAATTAGGGCAAAGCCAATTAAACTAAATAAGTCTGGCGTTTCATGCCAAAAGCTAAAGCCCCAAATCCCTGCAAAAATAATCGCAATGTAATTGACAGGGCCAATTTGCCCAGCAGGGGCAAGACGGTAGGCATTGGACATAAAGATCTGACTGATATTGGCCAGCAATCCTGCACCAATTAAAAAACTCAATTCTTTTAAGTTGTAAGGACGCCATGACCAGAACATCGGTACAACAGAAATGAGTGTCCCAATTATGCAAAAATAAAACACAATGCGTTCAGGCGGTTCGGTTTGAGTCAGGGCGCGTACCGTGACAAAAGCCATCGCTGCTAAAAAACTGGCACTGAGTCCAATTGCGGACATGCTATTAAACATACCTGCATCGGGTTTGGCGACAAATAACACGCCAAATAAACCAATGAACGCAGCCCATAGCATTGGTTTGGTGATTTTTTCTTTAAGGAATAGCCATGCAATTAAGGGAATAAAAATAGGCGATGAATAGGTGAAGACCATTGCATTGGACAGTTTTAGATTGGCAATCGCGTAGAAAAAACCATACATGGCGGTTAATCCGACTACCGAACGCCAAGTGTGCATCCATAACTTTTCAGTTTTAAAAAAGCCCAAGCCTTTATTGAAAATGAGCGGGATAAAAATAAACAAACCAATGAAATTACGGAAAAATACCACTGTGGCATTATCTACCGTTTCTGAGGCGTAACGAACGCACACTCCCATGAGTGAAAACAGAAAGGCAGAGCAGGTCAACAGCATAATTGCTTTGAGCAAATTTTGTTGGGCAGAACCAGAAGATGTCATACAAATAAAGCCAGAATAACCTCTGGCTATTCTAGCTTAAATTGGCTACAACACTGACCCTTTATCGTATTTTAAAATGACTGATGTGAAGCAGAGGAGGCTTACTGTGCCAGTTGGGCTTCCAGTATTTTGATTTGTTCTTCTTTCAGTTTAATCAATTCATCAGCATCGTTATGTTGCTGTTTTAATAAGGCACGTTGATCATTCAGCTGATTTTGAATGTCATCTAATTTAGCCACTTCTTCTTTGGCAAGCGCTGCATTCTCAGATATAGGTGCTTTGAGTAAATCTTCTGTGACCAACTGTTTTGGTGCTGCTGCATCTTCTTGCAATGGCGTTGCTTCAGCAGGTACAGCTTTCGCTACAGACGCCGTAGTTGGGGCAGTTTCTATAGGCGCAGTATTGTCGCTATCGCCCATCCATTGAAAGATAAATACGGCAATAATGACAATAATTAACCCACCCGTAATCGCCCATAAAAGCTTAGGGTTATGTCGTTGATCTTCAGTCATGCGTTGTTGAACCTTATTGTTTTACTTTGACTGACGCGGCTTAAACTGGATCACCCCAATTTCATCTGAAACCTCTGGGATTTCAGGTTCATCAATATGTGTTGGACGGTTTTCCGTATAATCACACTCGATACATTCGATCCATTCAGCTTCGTCAGCGGTGAGCATGACAACCCGATCCATCGCCTGACATTTCGGACATTTTGCGCCTGCAATGAAACGACGTTTAATGGTCATCACGACTCCCCTAACTTCATCTAAAGTTCTTAGTTTAAGCGTTTTTGACTATGTTCGTCCAACCTTGATGACGTAATAGTGCGTCTATTTTTGGCTCGCGTCCGCGGAAATTGATAAATGCGTCAAGCGCTGAATCTTTTCCGCCAACTGCTAGAATAAACTGTCTAAACTGCTTGCCAGTTTCGGTGTTAAATAGCCCTTCATTTTCAAAGCGATCAAAGGCATCGCTGGCCAAAACCTCTGCCCATTTGTATGAATAATATCCTGCAGCATAGCCGCCTGCGAAAATATGGCTGAAGCTGTGCTGGAAGCGGTTGTAAGCTGTAGTTGGCGCAACGGCATAGTTTTGACGAATATCATCTAGCATGGCTTGAATCTGTTCCGCATTTAAAGCAGGGTTGCTGCGATGAATACTTAAATCGAACAGGGCAAATTCAATTTGGCGCAGGCTCTGCATTCCCGACTGGAAGAAACGTGCATCTAACAGTGCTTTAAGCAGGTGTTCTGGCAGGGTGTCTTGGGTTTCAATATGCGCACTCAGCATATCTAAACTATCTTGATCCCAAGTCCAAAATTCCATGAATTGGCTTGGTAATTCCACCGCATCCCAAGCGACACCATGTGTACCTGCCACAGCAATATTATCTACTTCAGTTAGCATGTGATGTAAGCCATGTCCAAATTCATGGAATAGGGTGATGACTTCATCATGCGTTAAAAGCGCGGGTTGGTCTGCAACAGGTGGGGTAAAGTTACACACCATATAGCAAATTGGTTTTTGTAAACCTTGTGCCAATTGCATGCGTGAACGGAAACCACTCATCCATGCGCCGCCGCGTTTGCCTGTACGGGCATATAGATCAAAGTAAAAACCACCAATCACTTGACCTTGATCTTCAAGTTCAAAATAACGTGCATCAGGATGCCAAACAGGGGCAGCGCGCTCAATAATATCGACATCGTATAAACGCTTGACGATGCTAAATAGACCTTCAACCACTTTCGGTGCAGGGAAATATGGTTTTAACATTTCTTGTGAAAGGTTAAATTGCTGTAATTTTAATTTTTCAGAATAGTAGCCTGTATCCCACGGTTGTAAGGTATCAATCCCATCTTGGGCGGCAATGGCTTTGAGTTCGGCAATTTCTTGTTCTGCAGGTGCACGAGCATGTTCTGCCAGTTCACGCAGGAATTGATCGACTGCTTCGACACTTGGTGCCATTTTGCTGGCAAGGGATAATTCTGCATAGTTGTTAAAACCGAGCAATTGCGCCATTTCTTGACGTAAACGCAAGATTTCTTCCATGATCGGGGTGTTGTCAAATTCAGACTGGGCTGATTGATCGGACGCGCGAGTAGTGTATGCCTGATACAAGGTTTCGCGCAAAGCACGATCATCGGCATAGGTCATAATGGCTAAATAGGCAGGAATATCCAGTGTTGCCACAGCTTGTTCCAATTCGCGTTGCTGACCATATTGTTTCAGCAATTCAACGCTGCTTGGCGGTAAACCTTTGAGCTGATCTTCGGACAATACTTTGTAATAGGCTTGGGTGGCATCCAATACATGATTGGAAAAGTCTGATGACAGTTGCGATAAACGCGCTGAAATTTCAGCATAGCGTTTTTTAGCTTCACCTTCTAAGGCCACACCTGACAGTTTAAAGTCGCGCAATGCCAGTTGAATTGCGCTTTGTTGTGCAGCAGGCAAATCTTTAAAGGTGTTGGCGTCGTGAATATGTTGATAGCTTTGATACAACACCGTGTGCTGACCCAATTGAGTGTAGTAGTCGCTTAAACTTGGTAACAGCGCTTGATACACTTCGCGGGTTTCAGGATTATTCATGACCGCATTTAAATGTGACAGCACGCCCCATGCTTCGCTCATGTTATTTTCGAGCTGATCAATCTGTTCTAAAACATTTAATTGCGCCGTCGTATTTTCAGGTACTGCAGTCAGATTATTTAAAAAGTTTTGTCCCTGCTGAATGGCATGCTCAATTTTTTGTTTTAAATCTGCCAGGGTAATTTGATCAAATTGTGGAACAGGCAAAGTTGCCTTTTCTAATGTCATGTCGGTCTGCCGATTTATTTCCTGTGTTATTTGTAGAAGTAAGGCTTCTAGAAGGATAAATCAAGCCTTGGGTGCTATTTATTCGCTCTTGTTTCACCGTGGATAGATTGAATATCTTGGATGTAGGTGCCAAAGCGCCCCTCAATGACCGATAATTTTATGAATAGATTTTGATTTTTGTAGTGTTCATATTCATCTACATTGATTCGAAACATACCAGTAGAGTCATACGGTGTTTCAATAGAATAGTAGACACTTCCTTTTTTACCATGTTTTTTAACAGCGCTTGCTTCCAATGTCACCACAGTAGGTGTACCCAAAACTAGGGTATGAAGCAGAGGAGGATAGACAACTAGATTTAAGTAAAGAAACAGAATTACAAAAATAGGGAAGAGGAGTAAAAAATAGAATTTTGGCTTTTTTTGTACATTTGTCCATGTACGTGGAATGATCCATTGTCCGTATCTATGCAGAACATAAAAGTAGATCAAAACAGCCAAATAAATCAACGTTGCAACAATGAAGGCTGTGATTTTGACTTGATTTGTTGGGGTGAAGTCTATAAAAAAGAGAGCAATCAGTGCTGAAATACTAAGTACAAAGACTAAGCATATTACATATTCATGGTAATAGTATTTAGTAATTTTCTGTGATGTCATGATTTTTAAGTGGTTTATTTTTATAGAGATATATTAAATGAAAAAGAGCGCCGTAGCACTCTTTTTTATTTAGTAAAATTTACTCACCCTTTGCTTTGGCATTGGATTTTTTCTTTTTCACCTTGGTCTTTTTTTTGGCTTTGTCTTTCGGTTTAGCTTCCGACTTCGCTGAGGTTTTTTTACCGTAAGAGCTCGGTTTGCTTTTTGGCTTTTTCTTCGGCACAGGTTGCTCACCGTTTTCACTTAAAGTCGCCTTGCTTGGACGCTCAGAAAAAACTTCTTCAGTGGCTTCACGGCTGAACGGTTTTGCCACGCGCGGTGCGCGCATACGAATAGCACGACCTGCATGGGTGAGTTGCTTCATGAGCTCAAAATCAATTTTGCGATCTTCTAAATTGACAGCCGCGACTTTAATTTTAACTTCATCGCCCAAGCTAAAGCTTTGACCACGTGCTTGTCCAATTAGACTTTGGCTGGCTTGGTCAAATACAAAGAAGTCATCGCCCAACTGGCTGACATGAATCATGCCATCGACATAAAGGTCTTTGAGAGTAACAAATAAACCAAATTCGGCTACTGCAGAAATTACGCCCACAAATTCTTCACCCAAATGCTGCTGCATATAGTGGCATTTTAGCCATGTGGTGACAGAGCGTGAGGCTTCATCGGCACGACGTTCAGTTGCAGAATAATGTTCGCCTGCATCATCTAAAGCTGCGCCCGAAAGTGGTGATGGTTTTTGTTTTAAATGCGCTTTAATGGCACGATGCAACAATAGGTCAGGGTAGCGACGGATTGGTGAAGTGAAATGCGTGTAGGCATCGTAAGCTAAACCATAGTGACCTGAATTATTGGCGCCATAATAGGCTTGCATCATTGAGCGTAATAACACCGCGTGAATACTTGGTGCATCAATACGATCTTTAGTGGCTTCAATCACCGCTTGATAGTCGGCCTGAGTGGGTTGTTCTGGGAAATGTAGCCCAAGTAATTTGACAAAATCACGGACTTTTTGAATACGTGAAAACTCAGGCGGTTCATGTACACGGTACAGCATCGGCACATCATGTTTGAGTGCATATTCTGCTGCTGCGACGTTGGCGAGTAACATACATTCTTCAATCAGTTTATGCGCAACGTTACGGGTGCGCGGCAAAATTTCTTTAATTCCACCTAACTCATCAAAGGTCATGTAGGTTTCAACGGTTTCAAACTCCATGGCATGACGTTCAGCACGTAAACCTTTCAGCACTTGATACAGTTGGAACAGAGTATTTAATGATTTGCGCACCTCCCGATCTTCTGGAATTGCCGCACTGTCACCCTCAAAATATTGTGCCACTTGGGTATAGGTTAAACGCGCTTTGGAATGCATGACCGATGGATAAAATTCAAAACCTGTGACCCGACCTGCGCGTGACAGTTTTAAATCGCAGACCATACACAAACGGTCAACCTGCGGATTCAGCGAACATAAGCCATTCGATAAAGCTTCAGGCAACATCGGCAATACAAAATGCGGGAAATAGACTGAAGTCCCACGTTCCTGAGCTTCATCATCCAACGGTTTGCCTGTGCGGACGTAATGGCTGACATCGGCAATTGCGACTACGACACGGTAACCACCGCCTGGACGTTTTTCGGCGTATACCGCATCGTCAAAGTCGCGGGCATCTTCACCATCAATAGTCACTAAGGCTAAATCGCGTAAATCAACACGTCCTTCACGGTCTTGGGCTGTCGGTTCTTGAAAGCTTTCGGCTTCTTGAATGACATCTTCAGGAAATTCATACGGCAGACCAAATTCTAAAATGGTTTGCGGAATAATAATTTCAGTTTCGGCTTTGTCTGCCATCGACTGAATAATATGTCCTGTGGCAAATTCTTCGCGGGTTGGATAGTCGTCAATCGCAATGCGCACAGAATCGCCCAATTTAACTTGGGCATGTTCAATTAATTCTTTTTCAAGGGTAATGGGTTGATGGCTA
Organism: Acinetobacter sp. YH12131; assembly: GCF_013418635.1. Lineage (NCBI taxonomy): Bacteria > Pseudomonadati > Pseudomonadota > Gammaproteobacteria > Moraxellales > Moraxellaceae > Acinetobacter > Acinetobacter sp. YH12131. Next base: position 68,253 of record NZ_VPBQ01000008.1, on the reverse strand, counting down.
TTTGGCTGGGCAGGCTGAATAAAATATTCACCATCGTATTCTGACAATTTACCAATGATTTGTTTGACACGACGCTGGGTGACTTCGGTAATAAACCCCCATGCCTTGCCTTTACGATCTACCGATGTCTGGCGGACTTTGACTTGATCGCCATTAAACACCAAACGTAGTTCGCGTTCAGGCAATAAAATATCTTCATGACCTGCAATATTGGCTGTGCCTAAACCTTTACTGTTGATGTAAACCGTGGCGTCATGAGTCGGTTGTTCTGCAGCCAGCTGGAACTTGAATCCATCTTTCATGAGCTGACCATCACGTACCATGGCAATTAAACGATGGCTCAGGGCATCAATACTTTTTTGATCGGCAATCGCAAAATGCTCTACCAAGTCTGCATGTGACTGTGCCGCTTGCAAGGTTTCAATGGTTTCTAAGATTAAGGTACGGCTTGGAATAGGATTTTCGTAGCGTTCGGCTTCAGCTTTCGCTTCAGGATCGACCCAATTTTTCATCATGGAATAAACTTCATGTCAGAAGATAGGTTTAGCATAAGTCATGTACGGAAAGACTGCACGTAAATGATTGCAATAATGTGTTTTCTGTCGTTATTTTACGATGTTTCTAGTTTTTGTTCAGCGATTGCCAAAAGTTCAGGCGTAATTCTGGTGATGAATCCTGAAAATTGTTTAAAAAATATTTAATTGAGCAAAAATATGCAAAAATTGTGGTATCGAAGCTTGCAGTGCTAGCACTTAATTTGTATTATGGCGGCACGTTACGGTGAGATGGGTGAGTGGCTGAAACCACGTCCCTGCTAAGGACGCATACGGGTAACTGTATCGAGGGTTCGAATCCCTCTCTCACCGCCACGCTTTACTTATGTCGCGCTCATAGCTCAGCTGGATAGAGCACTTGGCTACGAACTAAGGGGTCGGGAGTTCGAATCTCTCTGAGCGCACCAATAAGTAAACCGAACAGTAACGTATCGCCTAAATTGGCACACAAGTAATGCGCTCATAGCTCAGCTGGATAGAGCACTTGGCTACGAACTAAGGGGTCGGGAGTTCGAATCTCTCTGAGCGCACCAACTTAAACAATCAACCGCTTAAATGCGGCTTTTTTGTGCCTGAAATTTAGTAAACTCAAACAATAATCAGTTTATTAAAAAGAATAGCGTACTCATGGTTTTACGTTAAAATTCTTTTGAATCGTCCAATATCTGTGCATTTGATTGCAAAATGATGAATTAATACTTAACAGCCAGAAAAAAACACGTATAATGCACCCCATCAAGTCGTCGCGCTCATAGCTCAGCTGGATAGAGCACTTGGCTACGAACTAAGGGGTCGGGAGTTCGAATCTCTCTGAGCGCACCAACTTGAAATAAAAAACCGCACTTTTGATGCGGTTTTTTTGCATCTACACTATCTAAAAATGATGAAATTTTTGTGTCAAAAGCATGACCATTGTTTTACGTCTGGCTTTGAGCGAATAAACACGAAAAAAATAAGGAAAGTGCTCAATCTAGTGTAAGATTTAGCTCAATTTGAATGACTTGATGATGAGCTTATGTCTGACACGCAGCCAGCATTGTCTTTGCGCTATTTTTTAAATTTAGAAGAATCTCAAGACGGCTTTGCCCTTGCGACTTTTGGTAAAAAACAATTTACCCGTTTTATTACACCGTTGATTAGTGTGGCGATTATTGCTTGGGGCTTTTATTTGGGCTTCGATGGGGTAGGTCGCTATTATGTTGCACTCGGTGCTTTCTTTTTAATCTTGCAAACTTTAATGCGTTATTGGTTTTTGCCAATGATGTTTAAACGCCAGTTTGTAAAATACCAATTTGGAAAAAGCGAGCAAGGCATTGATTTATTTCAGGACTATGCCGAGCTGTATGCCAATGGTCGTAAACAGGTATTTCATTATAACGAGGTGCAAAATTTCGCTGTGGGTAAACTCACCTATATGCTGGAATTAAAAAATCGTACAGTGGTGATTGTACCGAAACGTGCATTTAATCTGCCTGCAGAACAAACGGTTTTTGAAAATACTTTTAAAAAGTAAGTTCTAATTTTCCCAATTTACGAGTTATTCGAGGATGATCATGAGTACACGTCCATCTAAAATTGTCTGTGTCGGTCGCAGTTATGCAGACCATGCCAAAGAATTAGGTAATGCTGTACCTGATCATCCTGTGTTATTTATTAAACCGCCAAGCAGTTTACGCAGTTTAAGTGATGGGATTACGTGGAATAAGGTCTGGGGCAATTGTCACTATGAATGTGAATTGAGTTTACGCATTGACCAGCCTTTAAATGCAGACACAGATCCTGCCAAAGTATTGGATGCTGTAGGTGCAGTGACTTTGGGCTTGGATTTAACTTTGCGTGAATTGCAGGATGAACTTAAGAAAAAAGGACAGCCGTGGGAACGAGCCAAAGCGTTTGACGGTTCTTGTGTGTTGGCAGATTGGGTGGATGTATCGGAAATTCAGGACTGGAAAAACGTGCAATATTGTTTGGACATTAATGATGAATTACGTCAGCAAGGCGATACCAGTTTATTGATTTTTGATATTGTGGCATTGTTGGCAGATATTAGCCAAGTATTTAGTTTAGAACCTGGTGATGTGGTAATGACTGGTACACCTGCAGGGGTGGCAGCATTACAGTCGGGCGATCAGTTGAAGATGACCTTACAAGGACGTACTCAGGCATTTGTCTGGACGACTTTTGTAAAATAAATAGTGGTGTAAACGGTGATGTCATCAAAAGATGAGTATCACCGTTTTGTACTTGCTTTTAAATCCAATGGTTATACTTTCAGTAAATGCTGAAATTTACTGCGTAATTTATTCAGTTTCGGTGGAATGGAAAAATTGCAGTAGCCCTGATTTGGATTTTTGGCAAAGAAATTCTGATGATAGTCTTCTGCAGGGTAAAATTCAGGTGCTGCACTGAGTTCAGTCACAACATTCACACCTTCAGCTTGTAATGCTGCAATCATCTCGGTGGCAGCTTGTTGCTGTGTAGCATCTAAATAATAAATCACAGAGCGGTATTGTGTGCCGACATCATTGCCCTGACGGTTTAATGTGGTTGGGTCGTGTGTGGCAAAAAACACCTCAAGTAATTGTGAATAGCTGATCTGCTGCTCATCAAAATCAATCAAAATGACTTCTGCATGTCCGCTGTCGCCACGGCAAATATCTTCATAGCTTGGGTTTAAGGTATGTCCACCTGCATAACCGCTGGTGACTTTTTCTACGCCTTGCAGTTGTAAAAATACGGCTTCGACACACCAGAAACATCCGCCACCAAACAATGCTTGTTGCATGATTTTGTCCTTATATTTTATGAATAAACCATTTTAAGCCTGTCTATTATTAGGCTTAGCCGTTAACGTGCAGCCGTTGGTGTTTCAAATTGAATCAGTAAATTTCCATGGCGATCTAGCAATTTCAGGGTTTTACCATAGACCTGATAATGCGTCACTTTATTTAGGGCTTCATGAAATTTCTGATCTAAGTTGTTGTTATTTAAGCAAGCCATTCGCGTGGTTGCCAATTGCCCCAATTGTAGGGTGTCACGTCCTGCGACATAACTACCGCTGAGTCGGTTACAACTATCTGAACCTGTGACTGTTTGTGTGGCGGCATCAAAGTTTAAATATGGCAAGTTTTGGCGGTTTGCTTCTGTTTTTAACATGCTGTTGCCCAATTGCGTAGCAGTCCATGTACGTTGTACTAAGTTGGCTTGATTGATTGCGCTAATTTGGCTTGCACTCGTTTGAGTTGGCATAGTTTCACATCCTGATAAAGCAATCATTGCACCCAATAAGGTGATCCCGAAGTATTTTTTTAGCATGGAATGATCTCTAATTTTTTGAAATTGTTGCTATCTAAACAAATTATGCGCCGTGGCTCTAGTTAAATTTGTATGTTTGCTGCAACTTTTTCCAAGATATGGTGTGGTTTTTTCTCTGAATTGATTGTATCTGCGCAAAATGACCAAAATAGGTCAGGGCAGCACTTTGTTCTGATAAGTCGGATGCGAATAAGGCGTGCTGATGTTTGCTGAAGAATCGAGCTGCACGCCTTGTCGAATGAGCGCGGAAAAGTCTTGGCTGTGGATATCTTTTAAGTTTTCCACACGTGGGTTAATGTGGGCACGTTGATACCAAGTTTGCATATCCCAACGATGATCCAGCGCATGCAAATCATATAAATAATTGGGTAAATAACCCGAAGCAAACAGACGATAGTCGGCAGGGAAACGTTTTTGAGATACTGCCTGAATCATGTCAAACAGCAGCGTGGTGCAATTACTGGTCAACGTATTATACCAATGCGCTTTGGCGGCTAAAGCATCGGCTTTATGCAGATATTCCTGAAACAGTGCTTGTGCTTCTTGTGGATTGAGCTGGATCGGGAAAAAATAAACTTGCTCACCCCGAATATTGCTGCGGGTGTAGATGATATCTTTTTCATCGGCAGCGACAAGGCTGAGTTCATATTGCCGAAAGAAGCCACCAATCGCAGAAAACTCTTCGTGTTTTTCTTTGCGAATTTCAATGGAAAAGGTGAGTGGCGCTTGATCGGCAAAGTCAAAACTGACTAAGGTATGCGCAATTTTTGGCCCCATCCAGTAAGAGGTGATGATATTCACCCCCGTAATCTGTTTCAGGTTAAATTGGCGGGTTTCCCAACGTTCGGTATAGCGACCATCGGCATGCCAGTCAAAATTGCGGACATTGTGCAGCGTGACCTGATCTTGTACTTGTTCATAATGCAGCATACGGGCTACTTCAGGGTTCCAGTCACGGTCTTGCTTGGCATCCATCCCAAAATACCAAAACAGCCCCAAGGTAAAACCCAAAAGATAAACCAAAATATCCTGATTGCGACTGAGCAAATGCTGAGTGATATAAATGCCCAAAATGCTGAGGGTGAAGGCTAGCCAAGTCCCAATCAGCACACGGCTCATTAACCAACCCAAAGGCTGATGAATCCACAAGGCCATACTGAGCCAAATAGAAGAAAGAACGACACCTAAACTGAAGATGAAATGCAGCATCCGCCATTCCTGAGGCAAAGTTAAATTCCGTTTAAGTCATCATAATCAAATATTGCCAAGGCTGTCAGCATTATTTTTGATAGCGGGCAAACTCAAAGGCAATCCCTGATTTTTCATCGACATGCTGTTCTGAGGCCACTTTTTTAAACTCGGCAGGAATGGCAGGATAATGCGCATCTCCTTGAACATCTAGTTCAATATGCGTCAGTTCCAAACGGTCAGCAATCGGCATAGTTTGGCTAAAAATTTCACCACCACCAATAATAAATAAAGTGTTTGGTTTTTCTGAGGCTTGAACATCGGCAACGGCTTGTTGCAAGGCATCTTCAATGCTATGCGCCACTTTTGTGCCTTCAAATGCCCAGTTTGGGTCGCGGGTAATCACCCAATTGACACGTTTAGGCAGGGTGCGTCCCATCGACTCCAAGGTTTTGCGTCCCATAATCACCACGCCACCTTGGGTGATTTCTTTGAAGTGTTTTAAGTCTGCCGAAATATGCCACGGCAATTGGTTACCCTGACCAATGCAGCGTTGTTGATCCATAGCGACTACGTGTACAACTTCTAAATTTTGAAATGACATAATTAGGCTCGTATTTTCTTAGTCTGCCAAGCATCTTTTGGGGACGTTGGGGCAATTTAAATGTTGAGATGATAAATCTAGCAACAGGCAATTAAACAGCGACAGGTGCTTTAATTGCAGGATGTGACTCATAGCCTACAATTTCAATATCTTCAAATTTAAAATCGAAAATATCTTTGATTTCAGGATTGAGTTTTAACTGACATAACGCCAGTGGTTCACGGCTTAGCTGTAACTGTGCCTGTTCAAAGTGGTTGGCATATAAATGCGTATCGCCACCTGTCCAGACAAAATCTCCGACTTCTAAATCACAGACTTGCGCGATCATGTGGGTTAGTAAAGCATAGCTGGCAATATTAAAAGGCACGCCTAAAAACACATCGGCACTGCGTTGATATAGCTGGCATGAGAGTTTGCCGTTGTGCACAAAAAACTGGAATAAAGTATGGCAAGGCGGTAAAGCAACTTGACCTGCTTCTTTCGGGTTCCAGCCTGACACGATTAAACGACGTGAATTTGGATTGGTTTTAATTTCATTGATTAACCATGCAATTTGGTCAAAACCATCTTGCTCATACAGACCATCGGCTTTTTGTGTTGCACCAAAATTACGCCATTGATGTCCGTACACTGGGCCAAGTTCACCTTCAGGACGACCAAAGCGCGCGGTTTGTTCTGCGGTAGACCATTCATCCCAAATACTGACTTTATGTTCTTGTAGATATTTGACGTTGGTATCGCCTTTTAAAAACCATAACAGCTCAATTACGATAGAACGGAAATGTACTTTTTTGGTAGTCAGCAGTGGAAAACCTTGTGCAAGGTTAAAACGCATTTGGTGCCCAAACACTGAACGTGTGCCTGTTCCGGTACGGTCACCTTTGTCGCCACCATGGTCAAGAATATGTTGGAGTAGGTCTAAATACTGGCGCATAGCGTTCTCTGGTCAAGCAAAAGAAATATTTTTTGTTTGGGCAATTCGATGCCCAGTAAATCAGAAAGAATAATAGCAGAGTTTTTAAAGTTGTGACTTTATTGTGTGTCGGAAGCGTGATGTTGATGCAGTAAAGCCAACGGCGAAAACAGGCAAATAGCCAAAGCGGTAAAGCCAATGCCTTGAGCGCCCGACAGTAAAATTTCACCGTGTTGAATCTGCATGAAAATTATTGCGAGTAACAACGCCAGTGGAATCCAAGTCAATAGTCGTGCCAACCAACCTGTGGGATGTTGTGCAGTAAAATGAATTTTGCAGTAACGACAAATTAAAAAAACAATACCTGTGGCCAGAAACATTAAAATCGCATCGAGCTTTAAGGGTTCTAAGAAGTATACCGCTGCAGTGACCAGCGCGATCACCATCAGCAGGGCAATTTTCTTTGTGACCGCAACCTGTGGGTTAAACCAAAATTCAAGCATGTGAGATATTGATGTCTGAAAAGTGTAAGTAATAGATAGCACTGTAGCATAAAAAAGGCGAAGATTGACTTCGCCTGAATGGATGAAACCTGCATTTAAATGGGTAGTAGCTTAGCTGTTTTTTTGCGGCCCCCAATCATAAATTTTCTTTTGATAGGCATACCACATCATCCAGAAACCGACCAAAATCATTGGTAAGCTCAGGAATTGTCCCTTACTCATCCATGCAATAAAGAGCTGACCATGATCGGGTTCGCGGAAAAATTCGACAACAAAGCGCGCCAAACCATAACCAATCAGGAATAGGGCAGACACTGCCATGCGTGGACGTGGCTTTGAACTAAACCACCACAGTACAATAAACAGGATTAGACCTTCACATAAGGCTTGATACAATTGCGATGGATGACGTACCAATTGCAAAGGATCGGTTGGGAAAATCATCCCCAATGCAAAGTTAGGATCAGTCACAGGGCGACCATATAATTCACCACCAATAAAGTTACCAATACGACCAAACATTAGACCTGTAGGTACACATGGGGCAATAAAATCCAAAGTTTGAAACCACGTCATTTTGTATTTTTTACACCAGAACAGCATGGCTAAAATCACGCCCAGAAAGCCGCCATGGAAACTCATGCCGCCTGTCCAGACTTGGAATAACCACAGTGGATTTTCCAAAAATTGTTCAAAGCCGTAGAAAAACACATAACCGACACGTCCACCAATCACCACGCCCAAAGCGCCGTAAAAGATCAGGTCGGAAACCATGTCTGGTGTCCAGCCACGTTGTTTGGCACGGTAAGTTGCCAAACCCCATGCAAATAAAAATGCCAGTAAATACATCAAGCCATACCAATGGACTTGTAAAGGCCCGAGCGAAATAGCAACGGGGTCAATATTTGGATAGGTGAGCATTCCTGTTCCTTGTGATTCTGTTTTGCACAGATTTTAGCTGAATGTGATGAAAAATGTTGTACATTCAATGTGTAAAGATCAAGAGTTTAAATTATGTGTATTGTGGCATTGGCTTGGCAGGTCTTGACAGACACACCACTGTGTTTGATTTCAAATCGAGATGAGTTCTATCGGCGTCCGACAGCAGCACTGGCAGCATGGTCTGATAGTCCAATTGTTGCAGGGCAAGATTTAGAATCGGGCGGTACGTGGATGGGCATTACCCCATCGGGACGCTGGGCTGTGATTACCAATTATCGTGATGCGAATGATGTTCGTGAATATCCAACTTCACGTGGGCATATTATTCAGGCTTTTTTAGAATCTGAGCAAACGCCTATCCGTTTTGCGCAAGCCATAGAAAAACAGCAATGTGAATATGCAGGTTTTAATTTATTTGTGGGTGACACCACTCAAGCGGTGTACATGAGTAACCGTGGAGAAGCGCCGCAGGTTTTAGCTAAAGGCGTTTATGTGGTGTCGAATGGATTGATGAGTGACCCTTGGGAGAAAACTGCACGCTTACGCAAACGCTTTACGCAGGAGTTTTTACCGATGCTGCAATTGCCTGATCTTGCAACGGCAGAGCTAAATGCTGCGGCGTGGGATATTTTGCAAGATGAACGCAAAGTTGCATCTGAATTGTTACCGCAAACAGGGATTTCATTGGAGATGGAAGCGTTGTTGTCATCGACTTTTATTCAAAGTCCACTTTACGGTACACGTTGTTCCAATTTTTTACGTATGCAGGCGCAGCAATTTACATGGCTGGAAAAAACACAATATGGTGAGCAAAAGGGAGATATTGTGCAGCAACAGTTGAACATTGAGGCATAAAAAATGCCGACGTGATGTCGGCATTTTTAATTTATGGATGTTATCCAGTAATTGCTTTGCCGTCTTTACGGGTGATGACAACCGTTGCTGAACGAGGACGTGCAGTTTTATTGTTCATGTCAGTTTGTGTTGCAGGCCAATGGCTGCTTGGCGCATCAAAACTCTTTGAATCTTCACCTGGGTGCTGAACGTTAATAAAGATTGCTTTGTAGTCAGGTGTCATGGTTACACCTGTAATTTCACATTCTTTTGGCCCAACAAGGAAGCGACGTAAGTTTTTATCGGTGACTTGAGCACCAGCAATTGTACTTTGATCACCAACAGTTTTTACAACACCGCCATCACCAACTTGACCAGGTAGTGCTGCTAACATCATACAGTTTGTAACATCTGTATATGCGCCATCATCTGTTTGAATCCAAAGAACACCACGTGGGTCAAACCACATACCATCTGGACTTGAGAAGTCGTTTGCATCGCTTAAATTAGAAAGGTTAATTGTCGGATCCATACTTGCTTCAGCACCAAATAGATAGATATCCCATTCAAATGATGTTGCTGCAGTATTCTCTTCTTTAAAGCGGATAATATGACCATTGACGTTACCTTTACCACCTTCAGGATCGGTGTAGTTACGTGGGTTTGCAGGATCTGTTGCATAGCTTGAACCACGGTTCGAGTTATTGGTTAAAGTCACGTACACTTCACCATTTTCAGGGTTTACAGCAACCCATTCTGGACGATCCATTTTTGTAGCTCCTACAGCATCTGCTGCAAGACGAGCAAAAGTAAGGACATCCGCTTGTGAGCTAAATGGGTAAATAGCGTTTGTTTCGGTTAAGCCATTTTTACCATAAGCCAGTTCAATCCACTCTCCTGTGCCTGATGCATTAAATTTAGCGACATAGAATTTCCCTGAATTCATATATTTGTCGCCAGCTCGATAACCACCATTCACATCTTTAGGATCCCATGTTGCATCTGATACAAATTTGTAGATGTACTCACCGCGCGAGTCATCGCCCATATAGAATGCAAATTTTTGCCCTTTAATTGCGCGGCTGGCGCGACAGTCTTCGTGAGCAAAACGACCTAATGCAGTACGTTTTACTGGGTTTGAGCGGCTATCGAATGGATCAATTTCTACAATCCAGCCAAATGTATTTGGCGCATTACGATAGTCTTGAGTTGCAGACTCTTTGGTTACGTTAGCAGCCCAACGATCATACATGTCTTGAGATTCAAAACCAGCTTCTGCTGTTTCCCAACCATAGCGTGAAGATTTATTCAAATACACGATGCGATCTTGCTCATCGCGTTCTGGAATTTTTTTAACATCAGCATCTAAAATATAAATGATGTTGTTTTTCGCATCACGTTTAACACTACCGTCTGCATTTTTTTCAGTTTGATAAGAGATCTCTAAGCCTAAGCCATAGCGTTTAAGTGCTATTTTTTCAGCTTCACTACGGGCTGAGTATTGGTCTGTACCTGAGCGTTGGAAATAACCAATAAAATTTTCTTCAGCAGTTAAATAAGTGCCCCATGGTGTATAACCATTACCACAGTTATTTTGTGTGCCTCGAGTTTGACGACCAGCGGGAGAGAATGCTGTGTGCAGTAATGGAGAACCAGCTACAGGCCCTGCAAAATCCATGACAGTCGAAGCTGTAATACGACGGTTAAATGGTGATGACTTCACAATCTCTACAGCTTGAGTTTCAGCATTTTTCTTAATATGAACGACTGAAACACCGTGTGCATTTACTTCACGAATCACTTCATCTTCTGGGCGACGTCCATCCTTTTTAGTTGCGCCTTTTGGATGTAAGAAGGTTTGGTTGATATATTCGTGGTTCAAAACCAATAAGCCATGATCTGATGCATTTTCATCATAACGACCAGTTTTAGTACTTAAGCCAAAATAGCTCATGCCATCGTGACAGTCACCAGAGCGGAATTGGAAACTTGGGCCAGATGGAACATCTGCATCTGCATTCCAATTGCTATAAGAAGGATTGATTGAGTCACCTAAAGCATATAATACAGTTGCTTGGTAACCTTCAGGAACAGTAACAATATCATTTAAATTTTTATCTACAGCTTTAAATGTTAATGTTTCAGGCTTGGTATTGGGTTCTTCTTTACTTGTTGGTGGTGTTACATTTGTATCTTCATCATCATCACTACATGCAGATAAAGAAGAAGCTAAAGCTAAAGCTGCTGCACCGCTTGCAGTTTTTTTAATTAAACTGCGACGGCTCATGCGTTGTTCTAGAATGTCACGAAAGTGCGTATTGTCTGAAGTGTTATTATCTAACTCTTGATCTTCATTGTAAGGCATAAAATCAGTCATTTTTTTTCCTAGCAAATTGCTTAGTCGTTTGAAAGTTATATGTAAATTAGTGGCTAAACATGACATGCGGGTTAAGCTTATGTGTCAAACTGATTAAATCCGTTCAGTTGTGATCTACACGCACAAAAAAAGAAGCAATCATGTGCTTCTTTTTAAAATTCAATATTTTAGATTAGCTGTGACTGACTCGGCGCTTCTCAATTAATTTGCCAAAAAACAAACCAATTTCAAACAGCATCCACATCGGAATGGCAAGCATGATCATCGATAAAGCGTCTGGCGGTGTGACAAACATGGCCACAAAAAAACAGCCAACAATAATAAAGCGACGTTTTTCAACCAAAGTTTGCGTAGACACGACACCAATCATAATCAGCAAAAGTGTGACAATTGGAATCTCAAAGGTAAAACCAAAAACCAAAAACAGCTTCAAACAAAACGTAAGATAGCTATTAATGTCGGTCATCGGGGCGACTGTTTCAGGGGAAACGCTAATGAAAAAGTGCAGAATGGATGGCAAGGCGACAAAGTAAGCAAAGCTAATTCCGATATAGAACAAGCAAATACTGCCGATCAGCAAAGGCAGCGCCAAACTTTTTTCTTTTTCATATAACGCTGGTTTTACGAATGCCCAAATCTGATACAAAATAAATGGCATCGCAATGAACAGCGCGACAAAAAAGTTTAGTTTAAACGGCGCCATAAAGGTTGCGGTAACATCAGTCGCAATCATGGTTGATGTATGTGGCAACTGTGCACGTAATGGTTCCGACAATACTTGATAAGTTTTATTGGCAAAGGGCAATAAACAGAAGAATAAGGCAAGAATAAGCCCTACAATTTTAAAAAGATGATTACGCAGCACCATCAAGTGCTTGGTAATTGGCATTTCTTCTAATGCGGCTTGCTCTGCCTTCACAGGCAAATGTGAAAGCTCAGAAGCGTTTGATTGGCTCATACTGCAACCTTCATTTCAGTATAGGGCGCTGTAGTATGTTGTAGCGCAGATAAATTTGAATGTGATGTCATTTTAGTTTTAGGGAGTAACACCGCAGAGGTTTTTTCAGTATTTAAAACCAAGGTGTAATGATGCTGTTGTAAGGTATTTTTTGATACGGCATGCGGGGAATGTGTGCTTTTTGCAGTTGTATCTTCAAATATTTTTTCTTGCTGCATTTCATGCATTTGTGCTTGCATCTTTGCTTCAAGTTCCTGAATACGCGCCATTTCTTGCTGCATTTGCTCGCGTAATTCAGATAAACGCAATTCGCGGTCAATGTCATTTTGAACATTACTGACCATACGTTTAATTTTAGCGTACCACTTGCCGACAAAACGCGCTGCTTCAGGGAGTTTTTCAGGACCCAGCACCAATAATGCAATGATGCCGAAAATCAGCAGTTCCGTCATTCCAATATTGAGCATAATCTCAAACCCTCAGCCTTAATGCTTTACAGTCGAATTTACATCACTGCTATTGGCTTGATGTTCAATCGTACGAGGTTCTTTCAGTTGCGCCGCTTCTGCCTCATCATCTTTTATTGATTTTTTAAAATCTTTGACCGCGCCACCTACATCTTTACCTAAGTTTTTAAGCTTAGATGTACCAAATAATAAAATGACCACAATTGCAAAAATCAGCACGTGCCAAATAGATAATCCTGCCATGATTTAGACCTCTCAATAGTTGAGCCTATCTCAACAGGTCTGTATGACAATGCGGTGACGAATGTGTTGCGATTTGACGACAAGGGATGTTTGACCTGATTTGTAAAGCTTGAAAATAAAACAGCCCGTGTTTGAAAACGGGCTGTAAGATCAATCACATCTGTTAAATCTAAGCTTGTAAACTTGCTTTAAACAGTTGCATCGCCTGACCACGGTGACTGATTTTATTCTTTTCTGCTTTCGACATTTCTGCGCTCGACACTCCCAATTCAGGCAACCAAAAGAGCGGGTCATAGCCAAAACCATTTTCACCACGAGCTTCTGCTAAAATCTCGCCTTTCCAAATACCTTGGAAAATTTGTGGTAATGGATCATCGGCATGTTCAACCAAAGCCAAAACACAAACAAACATACCTTCAATTGCTGCGCCGTCTTGACGTAGTGGTTTGAGTTTATTCAAAAGTTTTTCATTGTTGGCTGCATCATTGCCATGTTCGCCTGCAAAACGTGCAGAATAAATCCCCGGTGCGCCGCCTAAAATAGGCACACATAAACCAGAGTCATCTGCAATGGCAGGCTTTCCTGAAATTTTTGCGGCATGGCGTGCTTTTAAAATGGCATTTTCAACAAAGCTCAAACCATCTTCAACAGCATCTTCAATATTTAGTTGACCTTGCGGAATCACTTGCACAGGCAAGTCTAATTGCGCAAACAGGGTTTCAAATTCTGCAATTTTTCCCTTGTTATTGCTTGCTAAAACCAAAGTACCTTGAGCGCGCCAATCAGTTACAGCCATAATTCAGATCTTAATTCAAAATAATATTGGATATTTTAACGGATTTTGCAGACTTAAAAGTTTAATCTTGCACAGATTTGTTTTCATACATGCTAATAATATTTAGGTTTCAAAAAGTAGGGGAATCATGATGAGCAAAATATCAGAGATTTACCGTTATTCGAGTCAGCACCGCGCATTACTGCAGCAAAGTGAGCGTTGTGGCTGTTTTTACTGTCTGGAAACTTTTGCTTATAGCGAAATTGAAGATTGGTGTGATGATGAGCAAACCGCAATTTGTCCGCATTGTGGTATAGATGCGGTATTAGGTTCTGCTGCAGTAGAAGAATTCAGCCCTGAACTGCTACAGGCCATGCAGGCAGTTTATTTCGGATAAAACAAAAAGCACCCGAAGGTGCTTTGAGATCACTTCAAACGTAGTTAAATTTATTGCGCTTGAATCCATTGGTCAGCACGGTCACGTGCTTGACGAATTTGTTCTTGAGTTAAGTTAGCTGCCAAAGCGGTTTTCTTACCTTCAGACAAAGAAATTACTTTATTGTCGAGCATGCCATCACGGGTAGATAACTCATACCACTGATACGCGCCCATATAGTTTTTCTTTTGTTCTTCCATCATGGCAAGGTTAAAGCTGGCACGGTTATCACCACGGCTAGCCGCCTTTTCAAAATATTGACGTGCTAAGACTTCGTCTTTTTTCGTGCCAATACCATCCGCCAACATACGGCCTACATTTAATTGCGCAGCCGATAAACCTTGATCTGCCGCAGCTTTGTACCAAGCAAACGCTTGACGGCTGTCTTGTTGAACGTCTTTACCTTGTTGATATTTCGTCGCTAAGTAAAATTGTGCGCCTGCCTGACCTGCTTTGGCTGCTTTAATCAAGCCATTAATATCCATAGTTGAATATTGAGCCGCTTGGCTCGCTACAGAAGATGACGGTGAAACATAATCTGCATGGGCTTGAATGCTCAACAGTCCAACCAATAGCGTGGTGCTTAATAATAGTTTTTTCATAGAGCGCTCACTCGATAAATTGCGACTTCACCAAACAAATTAGGCAGATGCTTACTGAGTAAACTATCTTGTTGATTCCCATTCACGGCAAGTCGGTTAATGATGCGAATATTATTTTCGGCACAAAGTGCCTCAAAATCACGAAACGTACATAAATGAATATTTGGGGTGTTGTACCACATATAAGGTAATGCATCTGAAACAGGCATTTTTCCTTTTAAGGCAAGAAAAGAGCGAGTCTTCCAATGCGCAAAGTTTGGAAAGGTAATAATTGCCTGTTTACCCACACGTACCATATCTCTTAATAATACGTCAGGTGCATCTACTGCTTGCAAGGCTTGTGCCATGACCACATAGTCAAAAGACTGGTCTGCAAAACGGCTAAGCCCCAAATTCAAGTCTTGTTGGATGATATTTAACCCGCGACTGATCGCAATTGCAATCTTTTCTTGATCAATTTCTAATCCGTATGCACGAATATTATGCTGTTTGCTCATGTGTGCCAACAGTTCACCATCGCCACAACCCAAATCGAGTACTTTAGAATTGGGTTTAATCCACTTTTCGGCAAGTTGCTGATCAAGACGCATTACACGGCCTCCTGTGGGGTTGCTTGAAGATGTTCTGTTCCGCCCAAGAATGCACGCATGGCTTTCACGTACAGTGGAATTGGGAACAAGAACGAGTCGTGTCCTTGTTCGGCATCAATATCTAAATAGCTGACAGGTTTATGATTGCTAATTAGCGCATCCACAATTTCCTGCGAACGCTCAGGGCTAAAGCGCCAGTCGGTGGTAAATGACACCACTAAAAACTTGCATTTTGTATTCGCCATGGCTTTTTGTAAGGATTGCTCGTATTCACGTGCAGGATCAAAATAATCCAGTGCCTTGGTCATAATTAAATAGGTATTGGCATCAAAATTACGGCTAAATTGTTCGCCCTGATAGCGCAAATAGCTTTCGACCTGAAATTCGACATCAAAACCATACATAAACTTGCCAGATTTTAAGTCACGACCAAATTTCTGTTTCATGGCTTCTTCAGACAAATAGGTGATGTGTCCGACCATGCGTGCCAAAATCAATCCACGTTTTGGATAGCTGTCATGTTCCAAATAACGCCCATGATGAAAATCTGGGTCAGATAAAATGGACTGACGTGCGACTTCGTTAAAGGCAATATTTTGTGCAGACAGTTTTGGTGCACTGGCAATAATCACGCATTTTTTCAGACGGTCAGGATAATCTACCGACCACTGCAAGGCCTGCATACCACCCAAAGAGCCGCCAATAATCGAATACCAGACCTCAATGCCTAAACGATCAGACAGCATGGCTTGGGTTTTTACCCAATCTCGCACCGTCACTAAAGGGAAGTCTGGGCCATAAGGACGGTTGTCATTTTCAGGGTTAGGCGATGTGGGGCCAGTAGAACCGTTACAGCCGCCAATATTGTTTAGCGCCACCACAAAGAAACGACTGGTATCAATGGCTTTTCCAGGGCCAATACAGGCATCCCACCAACCTGCTTTTTTATCATCGGCATGATGATAACCCGCAGCATGATGATGCCCTGACAACGCATGACAGATCAGAATCGCATTGGATTTGTCGGCATTGAGCGTGCCATAAGTTTCGACCATGAGTTCAAAGCGGGGCAGAACACGACCGCATTCGAGTTCTAAAGGTTCTTCAAATTGGAATTTTTCTGGAACAACAATACCTACTGAGTCAGCTGGAAAAGACACGGGAATAATTCGCCTTAAATCCTGAGGATGAATAAATAAAAGGATACCACTTGGGGTATCCTTTTCAAAATGCTTTTACATGTTAGCGCAAGATTATACTGCTGCTGCAACTACTTGATCTGTGCTTAATACGCCTTGTTCAATCAAGCGGTTGGTGCAGGCAATAATTGCATCAATAGATGAGGTCACGATGTTGTCATGTACCCCTGCACCAAAGGCAGATTTACCTGTGCCTTTGACTTGCAACTCAATCAATGCCAACGCTTTTGCATGTGCGCCAGAGCTAATGCTGCGTTCTTCATAATTCAAGACATCAATTGGTAATTGAAGTGCATTCAAAATTGCTGAAATTGGGCCATTGCCTTCACCGCGTAAGCGTTGCGTTTCGCCGTTCACGACCACATCTAACTCAATGACTTGATTGCCATTTTCATCAGATAGTTTGTAGTTTTTGGTCGCATAGTGCGCATCTTTTACTGCAACGTAAGTGTCTTTAAACAAGTTCCAGATTTCGCTTGCGCTAATTTCAGTGCCTTGCTCATCGGTACGTTGTTGCACAATTTGTGAGAATTCGATTTGTAAACGACGTGGTAAAGTCACGTTGTAGTTCGATTCTAACAAGTAAGCTATCCCGCCTTTACCCGATTGTGAGTTGACACGAATCACTGCGTCATAGTCACGACCTAAATCTTTCGGGTCAATTGGCAAGTAAGGCATATCCCAAATTTCTTCATTTTTCTGGAACTCAAAACCTTTCTTAATTGCGTCTTGGTGTGAACCAGAGAATGCAGTAAAGACTAAGTCACCTGCGTACGGATGACGAGGGTGTACTGGCAAGCCTGTGCATTCTTCAACTGTTGCAATAATTTCGTTGATGTTTGAGAAATCCAACTCTGGTGCAACACCTTGGGTGTACATGTTCAACGCAATCGCAGCAACGTCTACGTTACCTGTGCGCTCACCGTTACCAAATACACAACCTTCTACACGGTCTGCACCCGCCATGATGGCCAATTCAGATGCGGCAATACCACAACCACGGTCATTGTGACAGTGTACTGAAATGATCACGCCATCACGACGCGCAATGTTGCGGTGCATCCATTCCACTTGGTCGGCATACACGTTTGGTGTAGACACTTCTACCGTTGCAGGCAAGTTTAAAATTACTTTATTGGTTGGCGATGCTTCCCAAATTTCAGTCACGGCATCACAAACATCTTTAGCCACTTCCAACTCAGTTGCAGTAAAACATTCTGGGCTGTACTGGAATACCCATTCTGTTTCAGGTTGCTTCGCTGCGTATTCTTTTACTTTGCTTGCTGCATTGATTGCCAATTGTTTGGCACCTTCAACATCAACATTCAAGACTTTGTTACGGAAGGTTGGTGAGTTGGCATTATAAATATGCACAATCGCACGTTTAGCACCTTGTAAAGATTCAAAAGTACGTTGAATTAAGTGGTCACGCGCCTGTACCAAGACTTCAATATACACGTCATCTGGAATATGACCTTCTTCAATCAATTTACGGGTGAAATCGAAGTCAACTTGAGATGCCGATGGGAAACCAATTTCGATGTGTTTAAAACCAATTTTCACAAGCATTTGGAACATTTTGAATTTTTGTTCTATGTTCATTGGCTCAAAGATCGCTTGGTTACCGTCACGTAGGTCGGTACTCATCCAAATTGGCGCTTTGGTAATTTCGTTATTTGGCCATTGGCGGTCTGGTAAATCGACACGCTGGTACATACGACGGTATTTTTTGCTTGGATCTGCCAACATCATGTGAAAACTCCTTGAATAGTAGCGGTTGCATCGCGTGGATAACGGCAACTTACTATAAATATAGATTGTGTCTATTCTATCAATTTACAAGCTGTTTTCAGGAGGCTATCGCTAAAAGTAGAATCATGGCACTTGTAAACCAATATCTGTATGTTAATCGATCTGCAAGCGTAATAATTCCCTGTTTTTTACATATACTGCATGTGCTGTGAAATATTTTTCTGCTATTGGCTGTTTTGGTGATAAATATAACTGTTGTTAATCTGTTCAATGCTGCTTGTTCCCATAAGTGCCATGCTCACTTCAAATTCTTCTTTTAAGAGCTTGATGCTATGCGCTGCCCCTAATGCACCAGCAACTGCCAAGCCATAAATATATGGCCGTCCAATTAATACTGCATTTGCCCCTAGGGCTAATGCTTTAAAAATATCTGTGCCACGGCGGATACCACTGTCCAATAGAATAGGGAAATCGTGCGGTAAAATTTTTCGGATAGTACTTAAAACTTGAATTGGACTGACTGCGGTATCTAAAACTCGACCACCGTGATTAGACACAATAATCCCTTGTACGCCGTATTGATACGCCTGTTGTGCATCGGCAGGGTGTAAAATACCTTTGAGTAAAATAGGGAGCGGGCTGCGTTGTACCAGCCAAGCAATATCTTCCCATGTGGCGGCTTGCTGCATTAAGCCATCAAATAGAGCATGCTGATTGTCTTTGAGGGTTGCTGTACTCACAGGATGATGATGCACTGCCTGAATATGTGCGGGTAACTGAAAGTAAGCACGACGTTCACGATCTCGAATACCCATGTGCGGTGCATCTACAGTCAGAACAATGGCTTGATAGGCATAATGTTGCGCTTGAAAAATCAAATCCAAAGCGGCTTCACGGCTGCCTTGCCAATATAGCTGAAACCATTTTGGCGCAGAAGAAACCTGATTAAGCGTTGCCATTGGGGTGGTGCTTAAATGACTGAGAATCATGGGTGCTTGCATAGCGGCGGCGGCTTGCGCTGTAGCAATTTCCCCCTGCGGGTGAAATAGCTGTTGATAAGCCACGGGGGCTAAAAAAATCGGGTGTGGATAGTGTTTGCCTAAAAGTTGAATCTGCGTATTGGCATCTTTAAAAGAATTTAAGTGACGTGGTAATAATTGAATATTGGCAAAAGCAGTTTGGTTGTTATTTAGACTGTATTCATCGCCCGCAGCGCCTTCTAAATTGGCCCATGTGGCTGCATTTAAATGTAGTTGTGCCTGTTTTTGATAGTCGGCAATGGTTTGTAAATGTGGGGGAATATGGTTTAAGGCTGCTAATGGTGCGGTATTCATAATTGACTCCATTGACGAATCAAATTGTGATAGTGCGCAGTCAGGGACAATACTTCTGCTGTATCTCCAAGTTGTTGACGCAATTGCAAAATAGTCATATCTAAATTGAACAACATACTGCGTTGCCAGTCATCTTTGACCATACTTTGACACCATGTAAATGCTGCAATTCTTTGACCTGCGGTGACAGGTTCGACTCTATGTAAACTGGTGGCAGGGTATACGATGGCATCGCCTGCATTGAGTTTAACCGCATGGCTACCGTAACTATCTTCAATGATCAGTTCACCGCCCTGATATTCTTCAGGCTCACTTAAAAATAGGGTCATGGATACATCGGTGCGAATCGGGCGTCGTACTTGTGCACAATATTGCACGGCATTATCGACATGATTGCCATAAGTTCCTGTGTTTTGATAACAATTGAACATGGGTTGCAGAATGTGCAGCGGCAAGGCAAAGGACTGCAATAAAGCCTGTTGTTTTAGTGCACTGAGGATGTCTTGTGACAGAGTTACATAGCTCGGATGCTGCAGGTCAAATTGTAAATTCTGTTTAATTTTCTGTGCTTGTGCGCCTGCACTGAATTGACCATTTTGCCATGCAGCTGCAGTGTCCAATTCAGCGCGAATCTGTTGGACTTGCACTTTACTGAGTACGTTAGGAATGTGAAGCATCATATTGATTCTTCCTGTGAAAGTTATAATTCAAAAAATTGAATACTCGACATTATGGTTCAGTATTAAAAGTTCGAGCGATCTGTGCTATGAAAGCGACACATCACCCGAACCAATCTATATAGCCTCTTTTGAGCTACGCTATAGATTTATTGCAATTGCTTAGAACTTGTAATTCAAGCTAAGAGTTGCCGAGCGTGGCTGTCCAAGAACCACACGACCACCACCATTGTTAAGGGTGCTGATATATTCTTTATCGGCAAGGTTGTAGAGGTTAAGATTTAGTGAAGCATGCTTGTTAAAGTTGTAGCCGGCTAAGGCATCAAAGACGACATAGCCTGGGATATTCGGCATGTTGGCAGGTGCGGTGCTGTCAGTGACTACACGTTTTTGTTCATCAACATAACGAGCGCCTAAACCAAATTTAAAGCCTGCCCAGTCGTAGGTTGACCATAAGCTTGCAGTCCATTCAGGTGACCAGCGTTCAGATAATGTTGTGCTACTCGATGAACGTTGATTCAGTTGTTTAACTTTCATGTGGGCAACGCCTGCAGAAATATTCCAGGCATCGGTAATTTGCCCCACAGCACTTAGCTCAACACCATCGACACGTTTTTTACCTTCCTGCACGGCTAGCTGGGAAATCGGATCAATGGTCGATTGATTTTCATTTTCTGTACGATACGCAGCAGCAGCCATAGCAAGTTTGCCTTGCAATAACTCCCATTTGCTGCCTACTTCATAATGATGGGTTTCTTGAGGCTGCGCATTAATGGCATCATTGCCTGATTCAGACAGCGTGAAGTTGGCACTGCCTGGCGGAGTCAATGATTTGGCATAAGAGGCATACACACTGCTATTTAAAGTAGGTTTATACACACCGCCAAGTTTCCAGCTTAACAATGTGTCGTGCGTACTGAGGTCTTTGGCGACCAAGGCATTACCACCTCGCGGCAAAGTTAAGCCCTGATAATCGGTTTCATAATAATCGACCCGAACACCGCCGTTCAGCTGGAAACGCTCTCCAAATTTTAAAGTATCGAATAAATAAGCTGCGGCAGTTTGGGTTTCACCATTGGTATAACCGCCATTATAAATAAGCGCTGGCATGGCTTGATTGCGGTCTGGGTGATAAAGATTGGCCCACGGTGTATCGGCAGTGGCTTCGCCAGGCATCTGGGTTGCCATGAGTTTGCTAGATTGCTGTTCTTTTAAAAACTCCATGCCTGCAACAACATCATGCTGTACTGCCCCCGTTTTGACACTCCAGTTTAAAGTGCTTTGATTGGCCAGAATTTTATTTTCTTGATCGACGCCTTGGCGGGAGCGGTTCACTTCCCATTCGGCAGGGTTTGATGAACCATTGGTTCGAAGACCATTTGCACCTGTATTGATGCCTGTTAAAACCCGATTCATCTGTGTTTTGCCTACACGGGTGATGTTGGTCAGTTTGAGTCGATCCGTTAAATCACTTTCGATTTTTGCCGTAAACATATCGGCATCGACATCTTCATAGTCATTGACATGACCATAAAAATTTTCCCGATTGACTTGAGGTGCAGTCGCTAACAGCGAGTCTGAGTTATAAAAGCCCTGCATGCCAATTGTTGGAATACCACCATCTGGAATATTGCGCTGTCTGATGTGTTGAGAATATAAATATAAACGTGTGGCCGTGTTTAATCCAAAAGCAAGAGAAGGGGCGATGGCATAACTGTTATTTTCGATATAGTCACGTCCTTCCACACCACCTTCTTGCCCCATCACGTTCAGGCGAAACGCCGTATTGGGGTTGATGACTTGGTTAATGTCTGCAGAGAGTCGGGCATGTTCTGCGGTGTTATAGCTGGCAGAAATTTCCTGACTGTTTTCACTTTGCGGTAATTTACTCACCAAATTGATATAACCCGAAGCCGCACCACGACCTGCTTCTGAACCTGATGGGCCTTTGACCACTTCAATTTGATCAAGGTTAAAGACATCACGGCTGATAGCACCTAAATCGCGAATACCATCGACATAAGTAGAGGTTTGGGTAGAAAAACCTCGCATTTGAAAGGCATCGCCTGCGCTGGTATTACCATTTTCACCAAGTTGCAGGGTAATGCCTGGAGTGTTGCGTAAGGCTTCAACCAACGAGGTTGCACCTTGCTCCTGCAAGATTTCTTTTTTAATTACAGATATAGTTTGTGGAGTATCCAACAACGGCTGTGTGTATTTTGCAGAGCTTAAACTGTCTGCCTTGTATTTGCTTTCGGCTTCTGATTTAACCGTAATGGTGGGTAAGTGGGTGACGTCATCTTCAGGGCTTGCGGCATGTGCAAGTAGTGGAAGAGAGGCGGCTAAAGCCATCAGTTGCGCAGAGCGATTGTGTTTGCGGCTTTTGATCTGTGCCATTTATGGTATTTCCCTAAATGTAAACCAACAGGAGACCACGCTTTATTCAGCGTTTTTAGTTCAAAATGAATAAAGTGTGAAGTTGTTGTTATGACGTCTATAACAATTGATGCCAATTGTATTGAGAATCATTATCAACAACAATGTACAGATTGGTGCTTTTCTTTAATTCTTATTTGAAAATAATAATCATTATCAGTATTTTTATTTAATAAAACGATGTGAACGTGAAAGGCTTGGGAGTAAAGACAGAAAACCCTGCCGAAGCAGGGTTTGAGAAAAATAAAGCGAGTTTAGAATTTAAAGGTTGTACTCAATTGAACACGGCGACCTTCTTGGGTGTTGCTGTGGCGGTTGTAATAACTGCCATCAATTAGTTCGTAATCGGTAAAGTCTTTATCAAAAACATTGTACAGTGCGACACCAATATCCCAATTATCGTTTACGGTAAAATTAGAGCCAATATGGAATAAGGCATAAGATTTAAAGTCACCTAATTCATCATAAACCTTTTGGTTGGCAGCAGTTAAGTTTTCATAAGTTGATGTAAAACGAGCACGCTCACTTCGGTATTCACCACGAGCCCATAGATTCACGTAATCAGCTGCTTGCCATTTTAAAGAAGCATTGACAATATGTTCAGGAGTATCGTTTAAAGGTGGATTACCCAACTTGGAATCTTTAATTTCGGTTTCTGTCCAAGTGTAATTTAGACCAAATTTCCAAGCAGTGATAAACTCCCAATTGAAACCAGTTTCGATTCCATAAACCTCGGCTTCTTCTGCGTTAGTTGGACGAGTAACATTCCATGAGTCTGCTCGTGTTTGCCCTTTGCTTTTATAATAATCCATGGTCCACGGTGTTCCAATGGAGTCCATAAATGCTTCACAGGCTGCTTTATTGGTATCTGTGTCACATTTTAGTTCAGCATTACCATTTACAATTTTATCTTCCACCTGACTATAGAAGGCAGTAATGTTGGCATCAAAATTATCGTTATTATTGAAATATGCAGCTAACTCAAAGTTGTTGCTTGTTTCTGGCTTTAAATTAGGATTACCAAAAACTGGGTTACGTCCCTGGCCGCTGACATTATAAATACCATTGGTTAAGCGCTCTAAACGTGGTGCTTTATATCCTTCAGAATATCCGCCTTTAAATGTCCAATTGTCATTTGCATTCCAAACGAGGTACGCACGAGGTGTCCAAAAATCACCAAAAGTGCTGTGATCATCAAAACGTAGACCTAAAGTCAGAGCTAAGCTATCCGTCAATGCCCAAGTATCTTCTGCAAATAAACCGAGTTGATCAAAAGAAACTTCTTTATTCACACGTAAGCCGTCTTTAATGCTTGCATCCCACCATTGACCGCCTAGTGTTATGTTGTGCCCACTAAAGTGTTGTGTGGTGAACTTTGTATCAAAAATAGTATCTTCACTCTCAAGTAAGCGAGGTGTGACAGTTTTGGATAAATTCTGAGCACGTGCTGGAATTAAACGTCCTACAGTTTCGGTCTGAGTATTGCTAATACTTGAATCTAAAGTACCGATATTGGTACGCCAAGTATGGGCTAGAACCACTTTTTCACGATTATATTCTTGAGAGGAGTTGTATCCTCCATCTGCACCTAAGGTACCCAATTGCCCTTTACTATTGTCATACCATTGTTCGGTTTGCTCATATTCAGCAGAAATATCATGATTATCATTAGGTGTTAGTGTTAGGCGAACACCAAGAGTTTCTAAATCAGATTTGGTTGGGCTGTTACCTTGAGATAACTCGGTATCTGAATTGGCATCTGGGGTTACATGAGATTGATCACGTTCCGCTTTACGGCCACGTAATTGAATACCAAGTAAATTTTGAATTAAAGGACCAGTAACGTAGGCATCTACTGAGCGTTGATTGCCAAAATCTGAATAGTTTGGGTTAATTGTCCCTTCGAGTGTGACAGCACCTGTCCATTCTGGTGAAACTTTTTTGGTAATAATATTAACGACACCGCCAATGGCATCTGAGCCATAAAGGGTAGAAGCGGGTCCTCGGATAATTTCGATTCGCTCAACTGCAGAAATTGGCGGAATAAAACTGTTATTTGATTCACCAAAACCATTAGGGGTAATATCACCTGTACTGTTTTGGCGGCGGCCATCAATCAGTACCAACGTATATTCAGCATCCATCCCACGAATACGAATATTTAGTCCGCCTGTTTTTCCTGCTGTTGGACTAATATCAACCCCTTCCACATCAACCAAGGCATCAGCAACGGAGTTGATACGTTTATTTTTTAAATCTTCTGCACTAATGACAGTAATTGATGCAGGTGCATCCTTAATTTTTTGTTCAAAACCTGCCGCTGAAACCACAATTGTGGAAAGTTGGTGGGTTGAAGTCGCATCGGTAGAGGTATTTGCGAAAACAGCAGTAGAGGTAGCCCCAAGTAATGCAAGACACAGCGGGTGTAGGTTGAACTTAGCCATAAAATTATATCTCTAATATGAATCAATGATCCTAATTTAGACCTATATGGTAATTAGAATCATTCATGAAGGAGTTGGCTAATAATAATGATAAGGATTCTTATTTACAACAAGAAATATACACAAAGTTGAAAATTTACAGAAAATAGCGTGCCGATTAAAAAAATTCAGTCGAGATCAGAACGTATTTTGTATATCCTTTAATGTTGTCATATAATGTG
This sequence comes from Acinetobacter sp. YH12131, assembly GCF_013418635.1. Taxonomy (NCBI): domain Bacteria; kingdom Pseudomonadati; phylum Pseudomonadota; class Gammaproteobacteria; order Moraxellales; family Moraxellaceae; genus Acinetobacter; species Acinetobacter sp. YH12131. The sequence goes on along the minus strand of NZ_VPBQ01000008.1, from coordinate 42,889 downwards.
GCACTTTTTTATAAACTGTTATTACTAACTATATCGAGGAAGCCATGCAAGTAACTTCTGAAGCGGTTTCGGGCGTTGCCCGTCGTTTAAATGTATCTGTACCGACGAGCCGTATTAACGAGCAGTTTGAAGCTCGCTTGAAACGCACTGCCAAAACTGTGAAGATTAACGGCTTCCGTCCAGGTAAAGTGCCTGTAAACGTTGTTCGTCGTGAATACGGTGCGGGTATTTATCAAGAAGTGGTGAACGACATTATTCGTGACACCGTTTTTGAAGCAATCCAACAAGAAAAAATCAACGCTGTTGGTATGCCAAACATCGAAAAAACTGAAATGAAAGACGACGCTTTAGTTTACGAAGCGACAGTTGAAGTTTATCCAGAAGTTGAAGTGAAATTTGAAGGTTTAGAAGTTGAACGTAAGTCTTCAGAAGTGAACGACAAAGATGTTGAGCAAATGCTTGAAAATCTTCAAAAGCAACGTGCTTCTTGGGCAGAAACCAAAGGCATGGCGAAAAAAGACATGCAAGTGACTTTTGATTTTGAAGGCACTGTAGATGGCGAGAAGTTTGAAGGCGGTGCTGCTGAAGACTTTAAACTGGTACTTGGTTCTGGTCGCATGATTCCTGGTTTTGAAGATGGCATCGTGGGCATGAAAAAAGGCGAAGAGAAAGTTATTGATGTAACTTTCCCTGAAGACTACCAAGCAGCAAACCTTGCAGGTAAAGCAGCTCAATTCAAAATCACTGTGAAACTTGTTGAAAAGCAAAAACTTCCAGAAATTGATGCTGAATTCCTACAAATCTTCGGTATTTCTGAAGAAGAAGGCGTAGAAAAGTTAAAAGCTGATGTTCGTAAAAACATGGAACGTGAAGTGAAAAACGGTTTACGTAACCAAGTAAAAGGCGCAACTTTTGATGCACTCGTTGCGGCAAACGAAGTTGAAATTCCGTCTGCAATGGTTGCTCAAGAAATTGACCGTCAACGTCAACAAATGATTCAGCAATTCACACAACAGTTTGGTGCGCAAGGTGCAAAAGCATTTGACTCAAGCATGCTTCCAGATGAATTGTTCAAAGAACAAGCTGAAAAATCTGTAAAACTTGGCGTATTGGTTAGCAAAGTATTAGAAAATGCTAAACTTGAAGTAGATCAAGCGCGTGTAGATGCTTACATCGAAGACATGGCTTCTTCTTATGAAGATCCAAGCGAAGTGATTGAATACTTCAAAAACGACAAACAACAACGTTCACAAATTGAAGCTGTTGTTTTAGAAGACCAGGTTGTAGATCACATCTTAGCTTCTGCAAAAGTTACAGATACAACTGTAAGCTATGAAGACTTATTGAAAGAGCAGCAAGCTCGTCAACAAGGCTAATTTGCTTTATACAAAAAGGCGCTTCGTGCGCCTTTTTTATTGCATCGCGGTTTTCAGTTTTTCAGAGATTGATCGCATTTAACTCAAAATATCTACGATTTAAGCCGTGAATATTTTGCAATTTAGACAATTATCCCTCATATTGTGAACATGAGTCGTGTCACACAAATTTAGGAATAAATAACCATTATGTATGTTCCAACAATTGAAAATGCTTTAGTACCCATGGTGGTCGAACAATCCTCTCGTGGTGAGCGTTCTTTTGATATTTATTCACGTCTTTTACGTGAACGTGTCATTTTTTTGACGGGTGAAGTCGAAGATAATATGGCCAACTTAATCGTGGCGCAGATGTTGTTTTTAGAAGCAGAAAACCCTGATAAAGATATTCACCTATACATTAACTCACCAGGCGGTTCAGTGACTGCAGGTATGGCAATTTACGATACCATGCAATTTATTAAGCCTGATGTTGTGACGTACTGTATGGGACAAGCAGCATCTATGGGTGCTTTTCTGCTCAACGCAGGTGCAAAAGGTAAGCGTTACTGTCTTGAAAATGCGCGTGTCATGATTCACCAGCCACTTGGTGGTTTCCGTGGTCAGGCATCTGATATTGAAATTCATGCACGTGAAATTCTATTCATTAAAGAGCGTTTAAACCGTTTAATGGCAGAACATAGTGGTCAGGACTATGAAACTGTCGCAAGAGATACCGACCGTGATAACTTCATGACTGCACAGGCGGCGAAGGAATACGGTCTTGTGGATGAAGTTTTAACAAAACGTCCATAAGTTTTAAAGATTGAGATATTGGAGTGACTATGTCCGAACATCCTCAGGGACAAAAACATTGTTCATTTTGCGGTAAAACGCAGTCTGAAGTCGGGAAGCTGATTGCAGGCGAGGACGCATACATCTGTAATGAATGTGTGGACGTATGCTTAGACTTGGTTCAGACCAGTCAACAAGTTGAGTCGGGTGATTGGGCAACACGTCCATTGCCAAAACCACATGAAATTCGTGCTGCGCTAGACCAGTATGTGATCGGTCAGGACACTGCGAAAAAAACCTTATCGGTTGCAGTGTATAACCATTACAAACGTCTGAAAGTGACCCAGCAAGGGCATAAGTCAGACGATACTGTCGAAATTTCAAAAAGTAACATCATGCTAGTTGGGCCTACAGGTTCGGGTAAAACCTTACTTGCACAGACTTTGGCGCGCCTACTGGATGTTCCTTTTGCAATGGCAGACGCAACCACATTAACCGAAGCGGGTTATGTGGGTGAAGATGTCGAAAACATTGTGCAAAAGCTGTTACAAAAAGCTGATTACGATGTAGAAAAAGCACAAAAAGGCATTATCTATATCGATGAGATCGACAAAATCACGCGTAAGTCTGAAAATCCATCTATTACCCGTGATGTATCAGGTGAGGGTGTTCAGCAAGCCTTGCTTAAAATGATTGAAGGCACGGTCGCATCTATTCCACCTCAAGGTGGACGTAAGCATCCGCAGCAAGAATTCATTCAAATTGATACCTCAAATATCCTGTTTATTTGTGGTGGTGCATTCTCTGGTTTAGAGAAAATTGTGCAGCAACGTCAGGAAAAAGGCGGGATTGGTTTTACTGCAGACGTGAAGAAAAGAGATGAAGGCAAGAAATTGTCGGATTTATTCCGTCAGGTAGAAGCAACCGATTTGGTGAAATTTGGCTTAATTCCAGAGTTCATTGGTCGTTTGCCTGTAATTGCAACGCTAGACGAGCTAGATGAAGATGCATTGATGCAAATTCTGACCGAGCCGAAAAATGCCTTAACTCGTCAATATCAATACTTATTCGAGATGGAAAATGTCGATTTAGTCTTTGAAGATGCGGCATTACGTGCAGTGGCGAAAAAAGCCCTTGAACGTAATACAGGTGCGCGTGGTTTGCGTTCAATTCTGGAAAATGCCTTGCTCGAAACCATGTACGACTTGCCAAGCCGTACCGATGTTGGCACAGTGGTAGTGACTGAAGCGGTGATTGAAGAAGGTGCTAAACCTGAATTTCAGACCGAACGTCAGCCTCAAACAGAAGAACCTGCAGCAGAAAAAATTGACTTAAAAGTATTAGACAGCAAAACTGCTTAATACGCTATTCGTCTGAAACGTGCCGAAACGCTAGGTTTCGGCACGTTTTTTATTGTCAAAAAAATCAAGGCAGTGTTAATCTTAGACCTAGGCGTGGATGCCCATTATTCAAAACAACAATTGCAAAATGAATTTGCAGCGTGATTTCAAAAACGTGATTTACAAAAATAAGAAACGCAGTGAGGGATAGACATGCGTGGTGTCGCAATCTTGGTCGTGACCAGTTTAATGTTAGTGGGATGTCATGGCAAAAAAAACGTGGTGCAACAAACACAACCACCGAGTACTTTAAAAGTTTTAGATTTAGAACAGAAACCGGGTTTTGTAGAGCAGCACCGCTTGGGCATGATGACCATTGGCGGTTGGGTTAATCAAAAACTGGGGCAGCGTTTTCAGCCCATTCAGGCACAGCATCAAGATGCGGCCATTGTGTATTTGTATCGCCCTGACTCTAAGTGGAATAGGCAAGAAATTGTCGCTGCCAGTATGTTTATCAATAAGCATCGGATTCCAAGTTTATTGCACAATCATTATTACTGGGTTGAACTGGCACCGGGCGCGTATCGTCTGAGTGTGAGTCGTCCTTTGGGTGCATTACATTTCCAAAAACCAAAGTATTTGGATTTTCAGGTACAGGCAGGGCAGTCGTATTTTATTAAATATGATGAAGAAAACCTAAGTACTCGCAAAGAGGTTTCAGGGCCTTTAATTCTTATGCCTTCAAGTACGGCACAACAGGAAATCGCGTTTACTCAATTGAAAACCGAAAGCTATAACTTTGTCGCGGAAGATCAAACCACAGGTAAGTTGCGTAAAAAGCCACAAAAAATCAAGCATGAGAAATATGACCCTGCAGAAGATGTGCATTTAACTCAGCCATTTAAGTTGTGGGATCCTAGAACCTGGTAAGGTTTTTCATCTTTATCTCGTGCATTGCTTTTATTCATTTCTAGCACGCATAAAAAAGCACCCAAAGTTGGGTGCTTTTTCTTTATCACTGCGTTGGAAAATTATTCTGCTGCAGCATCTACAACAGGAATTTTACCAATTTTAGCTTGCCAGATTTTTGGTGCAATGGCGTGGATTGATGTACCGTTTACATCCACCGCAACAGAAACAGGCATATCTTCAACTTTGAACTTGTAGATTGCTTCCATACCTAAGTCTTCAAAAGCAACCACTTCTGCTTCACGTACAGCTTTAGATACAAGATAAGCCGCGCCACCAACAGCCATGAGGTAAGTTGCTTTGTGATCTTTGATCGCTTCAATTGCTGCAGGACCACGATCCGCCTTACCAATCATACCGAACAAACCAGTGTGTTCTAATACTTGGCGTGTGAATTTGTCCATACGGGTTGCTGTTGTTGGACCAGCAGGGCCAACCACTTCATCACCTACAGGGTCAACTGGGCCAACGTAGTAAATGAACTTGCCTTTTAAGTCGACTGGCAATTCTTCACCATTGTTGATCATGTCAACCATGCGTTTGTGCGCAGCGTCACGACCTGTGTAAATCGTACCGTTTAATAATAAAGTATCGCCCGGCTGCCAAGTGTTCATTTCTTCTTGAGTGATGTTGTCTAAATCTACACGTTTAGATTTAGAAGAGTCCCAAGTCACTTCTGGGTAGTCATCCAGTTTAGGTGCTTGAATGTGTGCAACACCTGAACCATCTAACTGGAAGTGTGCGTGACGTGTTGCAGCGCAGTTTGGAATCATTCCCACTGGTTTGCCCGCAGCGTGGCAAGGATAGTCTTTGATTTTAATATCAAGTACTGTAGTTAAGCCGCCTAAACCTTGAGCACCAATACCCAATGCGTTTACTTTCTCGAAGATCTCAATACGGAGTTCTTCCATTTTATTTTGTGGGCCACGACGCAATAATTCGTCCATGTTGATTTCTTCCATGAGTGCTTCTTTTGCAAGCATCATGGCTTTTTCGGCAGTACCACCAATACCAATACCAAGCATACCCGGTGGACACCAGCCTGCACCCATGGTTGGAACAGTTTTAAGTACCCAGTCTACAATTGAGTCAGATGGGTTCAGCATGGCCAATTTAGATTTGTTTTCTGAACCACCACCTTTAGCAGCAACCGTAATATCAACTTTGTTACCTGGAACGAGTTTGTAGTGAATTACTGCAGGGGTATTGTCTTTGGTATTTTTACGACCAAATGCAGGATCAGCCAATACAGATGCACGAAGCACGTTTGAGTTTTCTAGGTAACCCTGACGTACACCTTCGTTAATCGTATCATCTAAGCTCATGGTTAAATCAAATTTAACGTCTAAGCCCACTTCAAGGAATACGTTTACGATACCAGTATCTTGACAGATTGGACGATGGCCTTCTGCACACATACGTGAGTTAATTAAGATCTGTGCAATCGCATCTTTCGCAGCTTTGTTTTCTTCACGATCATAAGCACGGCTCATCGCTTGGATGAAGTCTTGTGGATGATAGTAGGAAATAAACTGAAGCGCGTCTTTGATCGAAGTGATCAAGTCATCTTGCTTGATAATAGTTGTCATATCAAAAATCTCTTGAGCGGGCGAATAGCTAGCGGACTAAATTATAAGACAAAATGTGGTCGTTGTGGGCACTTTGATCAAGCTTTGGGCGAAAGTTTAATATCGCACATGGGCTGTGGGAGATTGATGAAAGATCAAGCAAAAATAAACATTGCGATATGCACTGATTTTGCTTCTTTAAGGCTAAATTTTCCGCTATGTTCAGAACTCTATTTGCTCAATATTGAAGTTATGTGATGACAGATTCCTCTGCTTTGGCGGCTCAGATTATCCCAATGTATAAAAGGCATGCCCGAGCGTGGACGGCTTTACGTGGTCAGGTGCTATATGAGAAAAACTGGCTGGATCGTTTGCTGCGTTATTTACCTGCGCAGGCCAAAATTTTAGATTTAGGTTGTGGTTCAGGCCGTCCAATTGCAGCGTATCTATTACAACATGGGCATCAGCTTACAGGTGTGGATAGTTCAGACACCATGCTGGAAATGGCACGAGAACATTTTCCATCACAATGTTGGATTGAAGCCGATATGCGTTCTGTAGAATTGAGTCAGCACTTTGATGCTATTTTGGCGTGGGATAGTTTTTTTCATTTAACGCCAAACGATCAGCGCTGCATGTTCGAGAAATTTGCGCAATGGTCTACCGCCAATACAGTTTTAATGTTTAGCAGTGGACCTGCTGCGGGTGAGGCGATTGGGGAAATGTTTGGTGAAGCACTTTATCACGCCAGTTTGTCGCAGGATGAATATCGGCAATTGTTAAAAGATTATGGCTTTAAAGTTGTGAAAATGCTCGCGGAAGATCAGGACTGTGCAGGGCATACGGTGTGGTTGGTGCAGAGGTTTTAAAAATGGAGCTAATCAATTTTTGTAGTGATCTATGAATCTACAGTGTGGAATAAAAAAACCACCCAATTTTTCAATCAGGTGGTTTGTAAAACTTAACTTTACGAATTATTGAGCTGCTTGTTGCTCTGCCTGAATCGCAGTCAATGCAATCGTGAACACAATGTCATCTACCAATGCACCACGTGACAAGTCATTCACTGGCTTGTTCAAGCCTTGTAGCATTGGGCCAACACTCACCACGTTAGCAGAACGCTGTACTGCTTTATACGTCGTGTTACCTGTGTTCAAGTCAGGGAAAATGAACACATTGGCGCGACCTGCAACTTGAGAGTTTGGTGCTTTAGAGCGACCAACACTTTCAACCGATGCTGCATCGTACTGTAATGGGCCATCAATCAGTAAGTCAGGACGACGTTGTTTCGCAATTTCAGTCGCTTTCGCTACTTTTTCTACGTCAGCACCTGCACCCGAAGTACCAGTTGAGTAAGAAATCATGGCAATACGTGGGTCAATACCAAACGCTTTTGCAGAGTCAGCAGATTGAATCGCAATTTCAGCCAATTGTTCAGCATCTGGGTCTGGGTTAATCGCACAGTCACCGTACACATATACTTCATCTGGTAACAGCATAAAGAATACTGAAGATACCAATGAATAATCAGGTGCAGTTTTAATGAGCTGGAATGCGGGACGAACTGTATTGGCTGTAGTATGCACAGCACCAGACACCAAACCATCAACCTGATCAAGTGCTAACATCATCGTACCTAATACGACAGTGTCTTGCAGCTGTTCACGTGCTTGATCGTCAGTAAGTTTGCCTTTACGCATCGCAACCATTTTTTCGACATAGTTTTCACGAATCAAGTCAGGATCAATGATTTCTAAGTCGTGTGGAAGCTCAATACCGCGTGCTTTGGCAACATCGACTACCGCTTCTGGTTTTGCCAATAATACGCAGTGGGCAATACCACGTGATTGACAAATCGCTGCAGCTTGAACGGTACGTGGCTCATCACCCTCTGGAAGCACGATACGTTTTTTCGCTGCAATAGATTTTTGCACCAATTCATGGCGGAACGCAGAAGGCGATAAACGTGGTTTATGCGTATCGCTGATTAATTGGGTTAACCATTCTGCATTGATGTGACTGGCCACAAAGCGGGTAACTTGTTCTGCACGCTCAGTATCATCTACAGGAATTTCGTTGCTCAGGTTTAATAACTGTTGTGCAGTTTCAAAGGTGCTCAATTTAGTATGTAAAATTGGCAAGCCATTTTTCATTGCTGCTTGGCAGAACTCTAAAGCTTGTGCGCTTGGTGCTTGATGTTCAGTTAACACCAAACCTGCAAGTGGAATACCATTGCTGCTGGCTAAGCTACTGGCAAGCAATACATCGACACGGTCAGAACCACTGATAATCAGCTCGCCTGCAACGAATTTATGCATTTCGTGTTCAATATTCGATGCAATTAAGCTGCTGTGTAATACACGGCGCTGCGCAGCTTCACCTTGGCTAATCCATTCAGCAGAAATGTGCGCAGCCAAGTCAGACATACGTGGCACACTTAAAGTATTGCTGAATGGTACTAAACCAATTACAGGCATACAGTCTTTACCAATCATTGGGTGCGTGGTTTGAATCGCACTAACGAATTGGTTGGTGTCGCTAATCAAACGTAAGTTTGGATCAAGTGTAACTGGAATTTGTGCAGAATCTTCTGGTAAACCTTTGGTACGCATAAACAATACGCCCGCAGTACGCTCACAAGTTGCACCACCAAAGAAACGTAATTGATTGTCTACTTTTGACGCTGTTTTAACAGCATTGTTGATGTCGGCATTGCTGACAATAATGACTTTTGCATCAAGTGCTTTAGCCAAATTTGCATTCAATTCAGTTGCAAATGGATCACGTCCGTTTGGCAACACGCCTTCTACAATAATGATATCGTGATGTTTAGAAATTTCACGATGTAAACGAACTGCATCTTCAAGCAATTCGTCATTTTCATCATTTTTTAAACGCTCAGTCAGCGCAGTATAAGAAATCGGCTCAACTGTTTCATGCTTGAACAGGTGACGATACAACGCAGTTGTGCGGTCTGCTTCAGGTTGTAATTCTTGTGAAAAAGGCTTTAAGAAACCTGCTTTTACGCCTTGGCATTCCAAAGCGTAAATTAAACCTAAACATGCTGATGTTAAACCAACACCAATTTCTGTAGGAACCAAAAGTATTGTTTTCATAATTTTTTCTAAATCGTAAAGGGACTGATTGAAAGTGGCTGAGCACTACGATTGCTTAAGCAATCGCAGCGTCACATTCAGACTTTTTTGCAGCTGACTTTAGCTCCTCTGCAACTTGCGCAGTTTCTTTCGCAATACGGCCTTCTTCGTCAGTTGGTACAACCCAAATTTGTGGACCGCCTGTACCTGCATCAATACGACCTTCAGTACCGCGTTTTAAGCTGTCATTGCGTTCTTTGCTGAAGTTAAAGCCAAAGTGTGGCAAGTAAGATACAGTTTTTTCACGGATGTACGCAGAGTTTTCGCCAATACCACCTGTGAAGAATAAGCCATCTAAGCGTGGTAAACCACAGCTAAGTGCAGCTAAAGATTTAGCTAAACGGTAGCAGAATACTTCAATTGCAAGCGTTGCATCTTCATTGCCTTGTTCAGATGCTTCAATCAGGGTACGCATGTCGTTCGATAAGCCTGACAAACCAAGTAAACCACTTTGGCTGTTTAGCATTTTGTCAATTTTGTAGATATCCCAACCTAAGTTGCTTGCAAGGAAGCTGTGTAAGCTTGGGTCTACATCACCACTACGAGTACCCATCACCAAACCTTCAAGTGGGGTTAGGCCCATCGATGTGTCTACACTTTGACCATTCCAGATTGCACAAGTCGAGCTACCGTTACCCAAGTGAGCAGTTAACCAGCCACCTTGTTTGAAGCTGCCAGCCAACTCTGAACCGCGCTCTGAAACGTATGCGTGACTTGTACCGTGGAAGCCATAACGACGTACGTTGTGGTCGGTATATAAGAATTTAGGCACTGCATAACGGTAAGCGTGAGCAGGCATCGTTTGGTGGAATGCAGTATCAAATACAGCCACTTGCGGAAGTTCTGGGAACAAACGCATTGTTGCTTCAATACCCACCAAGTGTGCAGGGTTGTGTAAAGGTGCAAGCGGAGTTGCTTCACGAATACGTTGCACGATTTCTTCAGTTAATAATTCTGCTTTGGTTAAAGTACCGCCGTGTACAACGCGGTGACCAATGGCTTGTGGCTTATATTGAGATAAGCGACCAAGAATAGTTTCCAGTGCTTTTTCATGGTCAGCATGTGGAATAGAAAGTTCGAGCGGCTCACCACCTGCGGTAATGCCTTTAATGCGCGCATCAGCAGAACCTAGATTTTCTGCCAAACCAAAGATACGATCTCCAACGCTTTCAGATACAAGCGCATATTTGATAGAAGAAGATCCGCAGTTAATCACTAATACTGATGTAGTCACTTTTATGTACCCGAATTCTAATTGAAGTTATCCCTAGTCAATCAAGCTGCATTGCAAGATATGGCAAACGGCAATCTATTGTGTTGCAATCTTGATCATTACGTATGTTTTATCATGGGTTTTTTATTGCTCCTAGATAGACTTTAGGAGATTAGACTTAAGCATTATCGACCATGAAATCAGAAATAATTAAAATTTATCAGCCCGAAACTTTCATTTTTTCATGAAATGATGGTCTAAAATTTCTGCTTAATTCCTGTTGTATTCTCTTAACATAGCACACTTCATTCTGCAGGCGAGTGGCAAACTGTTTTAAATTATTTCCTCAATCTTTGTCGGTTTATTTTGATTTGGCAGCGTATTTAATTTCCGACCAACGGACAATCACATAAGCAATCAGTGCCACCATAAAAAACACCAACATCATCCACGCCAAGCCTTGTAAGGTTTCAATAATGGTGCGGTAAATTTCCAATACCCAGCGTTCTTGCGTCAGTTCAATCACAATTCTTTTGTCATTTTCGGCATAGGTGAGTGGGGTAATGTATTTTTCCATATCGTAAATACGAATGCCTGAAGATGTGCCGACCACCATGCCTGCAAATTTGGTGTACTTTGCCCATGCTTCATGAATTGGGTCGTGGATGATACGCGCCAAAATTGCATTGATGGAGCTGGAAAACAGACGCATGACAATGAACGACACCAACAGTGCTAAAGCAAAGGTACTAATAATCAAATAATAAAACATAAGCATCGCCACTCTTTTTGATGATTTTTCTAATCTTGATGGTGTTTTTATTTTAAGTGAGCGTGAGGCAGAAATGTGTAGTGGAACTGTGTCTTAAAACAATGTCTAAAAAATAGAAGGGAATAATGTTCAGCTTCCTGTGAAACTGAACATTATATTTGGATATTGCAAAATTACAGATGGATTTTATTGGCGGATTTGACCATCGCCAAACACGATCCATTTTTGTGAGGTTAAACCTTCCAAACCGACAGGGCCACGGGTATGAATTTTATCGGTAGAGATTCCAATTTCAGCACCTAAACCATATTCAAAACCATCAGCAAAGCGTGTAGAAGCGTTAATCATGACTGAACTAGAATCTACCGCAGCCAAGAATTGACGCGCCAAACTAAAGTTTTCAGTAATAATGGCATCAGTATGATGTGAACCATATTTATTGATATGTTCAATTGCCTCATCAATTCCTGAAACCACTTTAACTGCCAAAATTGGGCCTAAATATTCGGTGTACCAATCTTCTTCGGTTGCTGTTTTAACACTTGTACCCAAAATCTTTTGGGTTGCAGGACAGCCGCGTAATTCGACTTGTTTTTCTGCATATAGCTCGGCAATACGTGGCAAGAATTGTGCGGCAACAGCCTCATCGACCAACAATGTTTCCATGGCATTACAGACGCCATAACGGTGAGTTTTTGCATTCAGGGCAATAGGCAGGGCTTTTTGTAAATCGGCCTGTGCTTCTACAAATACGTGACAGTTACCATCCAAATGTTTAATCACTGGAATACGCGCTTCATTGCTGATGCGTTCAATCAGACTTTTACCGCCACGTGGCACAATTACATCTACATATTCAGACATGGTAATTAATTGCCCAACGGCAGCACGGTCTGAGGTGTTAATCACTTGCACCGATGTTTCTGGCAAGCCTGATGCTTTTAAGCCGTGTTGAATCGCGGCAGCAATCGCTTGGTTAGATTCCAGTGCTTCAGAACCACCACGTAAAATAATCGCATTGCCTGATTTTAATGCCAAAGACGCAGCTTCAAGGGTTACGTTTGGACGTGATTCGTAAATCATGCCCACCACACCTAGCGGTACACGCATTTTGCCCAATTGAATACCAGATGGACGGTAAGCCATATCGGTAATTTCACCAATTGGATCCATGAGACCAATCACATCTTTCAGACCTTGTAACATGCCTTTAAAGCGTGCGGGGTTAAGTTCTAAGCGATCAAGCAGTGCGCTATCCAAGTTGTTGTTACGACCTTTGGTCATATCAATTTGGTTGGCAGCTAAAATAGCGGACTCGCTATTTTCCAATGCCGTATAAATAGCCGATAACGCATTGTTTTTAGATTGGGTAGAAGCGCTTGCTAAGACACGAGAGGCTTGGCGTGCTTGTTGTCCTACCGTTTGCATATATTGTTCAATAGACTCTTGCATAGCGGTTTGATCACTTAGAAATTTCAACTCGATATTAACAGTCTGTGCCTGCACAATGAAGCGTCTCAGCGGAAAATCGACTAAATTGTTCAATCTTTTCATATTTTTCAATGCTTTCATCACAAAAATTAATATTTTGAAATGCTTTATGATTTAAAAGTAGATGAGCGGTCATAGAAAATGTTGCGTATAAAATCAGCACCTGTATAGAATGATGCGATAACGACATTGATGTCATTCACAACAATAAGCAGGATGCCACTTTAATTCAGATAAGTGGGTAATCGTTCAATGACGAACACTTGCACAATAAAAATAAAATGCGCATGGAGGTAAGGAATATGAATTCCATGATCCAGATGGACACGGATGTACAGGACGCAAGTTCGCATGTCTGTTTTTTTGATATTTACGATAAACACAGCTTTAAACAACCCGCTCGTACCACTTGGATCAACGGCTGGAAAGTGGAATACATGGCAATTGCTCAGCCAGAAACCGCACATTTAACTCCAATTGTGATTATTGGTGGTGCATTCCAAAACTTTAATTCATATAAATATTGTGTCGAGCAGCTTTTTCGTGCAGGGCCAATCATTTTAATTGATATGCCATCTATGGGCGCCAATCAGCAAATGACCAATGTGGAAACAGGTGAGTCGGCAGGAACGCTAGAACTGCATGATTTAGGTCAGATGTTGGGTGATTGGCTGGATATTGTCGGCTTAGATAAAGTATCCGTCATGGGCATGTCATTGGGTTCGGTGGTGGCATCGTGTCTAGCAGATCAGCGTCCTGAATTGATTGATCGCATGATTTTAATGGGGGTTATGCAAAAGACCCGTAAAAGTTGGCGCATGTTGCTTGAAGAATCACTGCATTTAATGAAAGAGCAGCGCATGGATGAATTTGGTCAGGCGGTGATTTTATACTTGGTCAATCATGCCAAAATGGAACAAACTCGCATGTCACCGACTGCAAAGCGTTTGTTTTACCGACAAATGGCCGACTTTACCGCTACAGAGCAAGATCGCTACGATGTGAACTGCAACCGTTTATTGCGGTTAACCAATGTGCCTATTCCGCAATGTAAGGTTTTGGTGGCGTGTGGGCAATATGACAGTTTTACCTTGCCGCATGAAAATGCCAATTTTGCCTTACAGTGCCCGAACATGGAATTTGCCATGATTGCCAATGCAGATCATGTGCCGCAATTACAGCGCCGTAAAGAAACCATGAATTTATTTGCGACCTTTTTAAGCGATGAATCTATTCAGGACTTAGATGGCATTATTCCAATGACACGTGCGCAACTATTGACGATGGAACGCCGTGGAGAAGCGCGTATTCGGGTGCAAAATCCGCAAAGTCATTTGCAGTATCGTCATTCTGATTTGAAAATTGCCACGCACATTGTCGATTTAAACTTCTTTGGTGTATTGCTTGATTTTGAAAATGCTGCGTTGGCGGCACAAGCAGCACAGTTTGAACGAGATATGGCCTTAGAATTACAGGATGAGGAAGGCAGTTTTAGCATTGAATGTTTAATTTTTGAAAGCCAAGGGCAGCAACTACGCGCATTATTTAAGCATGGTAGTTTTGAGGTGGCAGAGCGTTTGTTGCGTTATGTGGAACGTCAAAAAGCGGCTGCACAAAATTTGGAATATGCCCGTTAGTAGATAAAATCAGTGCTTGGTTTAAAATTATCCAAAGAAAATAGAATCAAAATAGCGTGTTAAACCACGCTATTTTTTTTGTAGGCATGAACCATCCAGACTAAATCGCCTAAATGTTCTGCGGTTGTTTTTTCTAAAGAGCTGTTGGAAAAATACAGTTGTGGTTGTTGTAGCTGCACTTGCTCAAAACCTGCATTTTGAAAAAACTGAGTTAATTCCTGCGGAGATTGAAAGTGAAAGGTGAAAGCACTGCGTGACATAAATTTCAATAATCGGCTGCAGTTCCAAATAAAATTGGCGAGCTTGTTTTTGACGGGTTCAGGGTAAATATCGGTTAAATAATGCAGTTCTGGAAAGTCTTGGGTGTAGTTACACATGCCATTTAACAGCTGTTGTAGCATGTCTTTGCTGAAGTAGTTAATTAAACCTTCACTAATAATTACTAAGGGCTGCGAGTGATCAAAATATTCAAAGGCCTGTTGAAAGGATTCACTAAAAATATCGGCGGTGAGAACTTCAGGTGCGTCGTGGTCAATTTGTCGTAACGCTTGAGTTTTAATTTGCGCTATATCAGGCAAATCCAGTTCACGGTAATTCAGTTCAGGATATTTTTGTCGAAAGTTCCAGCTGCGTGGTGACAGCCCAGATGCAATTTCGAGCACTTGTAATTGCGGATGTTGCTGAATCAGTGCGGTTAAGTGTGCATCAATCATTTGGTGACGTTGTTTGAGGGTGCTGCGCATACTGCCGCCCACATGACGTTCTGCCCAGTTTTCTAAAGGATGTACCAATTTGGCTAAAAACTTGCCTTTTCGGGTCGCAAATACAGGATGTGAAATCCCCCTTTGATACCAGATATATCCCGTATAATGTGCGGTAAAAGAAATATGCCGATGTTTGGACAATGCAGTCGTGTCTGAGCGAGTTGGCTTGGCATCCGAGTTGTGCATTTCAGTCCTTTTTTCTGTCGTGATTTTGCTGTTCAGCAATGTTTTTGTCATTTTCGTATAGACCTTAATTGTTTGTATGGTGGTCGTTGTCTTTTTAGGCATGCTTTGACACTCAAGCTGCGGTGTCAGGCATATACTCAAAATAGAATAAGTTTATCATAATCAAAAAGGAACAAGCTGTCGTGTTCCTTTGTCGTATAAATGCTGTGAAAAAGTGAAGGCGTATAGGGTCTGTTGACATTTCATAAATGGCTTGCGCTGTAGGCTAAAACTGAGCAGATCAGGCATAAAATGCAGGGAATAGTGGACCTATTTTCAAGTTCCATAACGCAATCTGAGAAAGTTTTAGCCACATGAGCAAGAACAAAGCGTTGCTTTGTTTGCTGCGCAAGGGGACGAGCATATTTTTTGCTGCTATTGCGTTATGTGCCAGTCATTTAGAATGACTAAATTTCCTGTCCCATGCCTTATATCAGCTAAAAAATCTTGCGAGATATATCTCTCACGTCGCAAACATAGACGAATTGTCAACAGACCCTAGTTAGTTTGTGGTGATCTCACGTTGCAGCGTTTTTAGTGGTACTTGAGTAATTGGTCGGGTCGTGACTAGTTTGTGCTGCCAGTAGCGCGGCACTTTGTTCTTTAAATACCAAGATACGATCACGGACGCTTCGCCATTCATCACCCAAGTCTAAAACTTCAGCAATGCTAAACTCCGCACTAAGTTCAGGGATTTTACCACGCATGCGTTCTAAACGTGCCTGATTAGGTAGGGGTAAATCGGCAATTGCATTTAAAGCCAATCGTTGTGCAGCACGGTTGTTGCAGACCAATCCCATGTCACAGCCTGCAAGCAAAGCGGCATGAATACGTGCATCGGCATCGCCTGCTACACAAGCCGCCTGCATGCTTAAATCATCCGAAAAGAGTACACCATCATAGCCCAAGTCTTTGCGAAGCACTTGCTGTAACCAAAATTCAGAAAAACCTGCAGGGTTCGGATCGACCTGATCATAAATGACATGCGCAGGCATGAGCGCATCCAGTTGATTTTGCAGTTGGATAAAGGTTTGCATATCCTGTTGTTGAATTTCGGCAAAAGAACGTGAATCTATCGCGGCAGCAACGTGAGAGTCTGCTTTAACCGATCCATGTCCAGGAAAGTGTTTGCCTGTGGTTGCCATTCCTGCACGATGCATTCCACGTAAAAAAGCATCTGCCAAAGCAATAATATCGACAGGACGCGCAGCAAAAGCACGATCTCCAATGACATCACTGATGTCATTTAAATCTAAAACGGGTGCAAAACTAAAATCAATGCCTACGGCTAATACTTCGGTGGCCATCAACCAGCCACATTCTTCGGCTAAATCTAAGGCACGTTCAGGTTCGTTTTGGTATAACTCGCCAAATCTACCCATAGCAGGCAATAGGGTAAAACCTTGTTTTAAGCGTTGTACGCGTCCGCCTTCCTGATCGACTGCAATTAAAATATCAGGGCGTACCTGACGCATGTGGTCGGTCAAGGCGCGTACTTGCGCAGGAGATTGGATATTTCGGGCAAATAAAATGACTCCACCGACTTGCGGAGCGCTTAATAGTTCAATATCTTCTTGAGTAAGTTCTGTGCCAGCGATGTCGAGCATCAATGCGCCAATCATATTGGGTGTCCGTATTCGATTTTTATCAATAAAAAAACAATACCTGAATTCTGCAATGATTTGCTACATTTTGACAGCACAGATTATGATAAAACTACACGACAGATCCAAATTAAGTTGTATAAGATTTTGAATCTGCTCAATTCATTGTGAAAAGCAGAGATTGGTCAAAAACCAAGGACGTAAATATTTTTATGAAACTTCAAACCATCGCTTGTGCGGTTGCAATAGCAACTGGCGGTTTTTTCTTTTCTCACGCCATTAACGAGGCAATTGCAGCCAATAATACCGCTGTCGTTGCTAACAGTATTGTGCCGACGCAGGAACAAGCTTTGGTTTCGCGTCAATTGGCGACCTTGGTCGATCGTCAGCATTATTTAAATCAGCGTTTAGATGCTGCGACGTCGCAGCGCATTTTTGATTTTTATATCGACAGTTTAGACCCAGACCATACTTTGTTTTTGGCTAAAGAAGTTGAGCAATACCGCAAACAATATGCAGCAACATTTGGCGCTTCATTAAAAGCAGGCAATTTGGCGGGGCCGTATCAAATTCATGCACAGTATCGTGAACGCTTAAAACAGTTTTATCATTTCATGTTGGCAGAGCTGAAAAAACCACAAAATTTAAAACAGCCAAATGTCACGATTGAAACAGATCGTGAAAAAGCACCGTTCTTTAATACTGAAGCAGAAATGCGTAAGCATTGGCAAAAAATGTTGGTGTCACAGCTCATTAACCTGACCATTAGCAAAGAAGAAGAATTGGCAAAACAAAAAGCCATTAAAGATAACCCTGAATTGACTAATGGGCAGGATTTGGCAAGTCCAGAAGATTTGACACCAGTTCAGACTTTAACCAAGCGTTATACCCGCCAGTTAGAGCGAATGGATCGTTTAAAGAGCGATGACGTGCTGGATAAAACTTTGAATGCGATGATGCTGACTTATGATCCGCACAGCAATTATTTCCCACCTGTCGATGCGATGGAGCTGAACCGTCAAACGACTTTGCAGCTTGAAGGAATTGGGGTGTCGATTCGTCCTGAACGGGGCAATGAAGACTACACTAAAATTGAAACCATTGTTGAAGGTGGCCCTGCCAGTAAAACAGGGCAGGTGAAATCGGGTGACCGCATTATTGGTGTGGCGCAAGATGGCGAAAAAATGGTGGATGTTGTGGGTTGGCCGAGTAATGAAATTGTTGGGCTGATTCGTGGTAAACGTGGCACCAAAGTCACTGTGCGTTTGTTGGGTGCGGGTGCGGCGATGAATCAGGCGCGTAATGTGACCATTGTGCGTGATGTGATTCAGGAAGAAGATGCGGGAGTTCGCTCACGAACGATTGACATCAAACGTGATGGTCAAACTTATACCTATGGTGTGATTGAAATTCCATCCTTTTATTTGAATTACCGTGCACGTCGTGCAGGCAATGAATATCGCTCGGTGTCGGAGGATACCAACAATGCCCTGAAAAGTTTGGCGGCCAAAAATGTCGCAGGGATTATTGTCGATTTACGTAACAACCCTGGCGGTTCACTAGAAGAAGTGGCACGTATGCTTGGGCAAGTAATCAAATCAGGCCCTGTAGTGCAAATTCGTGATGGCAATGGCAACGTGAGCGTATTTGAAGATGACGATGGCGGTGCACAGACTTATGCAGGCCCATTGGCAGTGATGATTAACCTTGCTTCTGCTTCGGCCAGTGAAATTTACTCTGCTGCAATTCAGGACTATCAGCGCGGGATTGTGATTGGTAGCACCACCACAGGTAAAGGTACAGCGCAGGTACAACTCGACACCTTAGCTTATGGGCAGGCGACCTTAACTCAACGTAAGTTCTACCGTATTACAGGTGGAAGTACCCAAAACAAAGGTGTGATTCCAGATATTAAACTGGTGGATATTTACAATGAGGAGTTTGGTGAGCGTAAAGCTAAAAATGCCTTGAAGTGGGATACCATTCCAACTGCGCCATTTAAGCGTGAAGGTTCAGTACAGCCGTACATCACCAAGTTGGGTCAATTGTCACAGCAACGTGTCACGCTTGATCCACAATTTCAATATTTGGAACAACGTAAGCAAATTGCCAAACAAACTGAAGATCGCAAAAGCATTGTGTTAGATATTGAACAACGCAGAGCAGAGTTGTTAGCTTTGGAGCAACAAACGCTGACTGCGGAAAACAAACGCCGTCAGGAAACAGGTTTGAAACCATTTGCTAATTGGGAAAGCTATCAGGCATCTATTGATGCTTTGGCAGAAGCGCGTGCCAAAATGAAAGCGGCACAACGCCCTGCTTTACCTGAGGAAGAAGCTTTTGTGATTGAAGCAGCGCAGGTGTTGCAAGACTATGCCATGTTACAAAAAGGTGTTTCTGAGCCGAATCAACCTTAAAACAATGTTAGAATCTTAATCAAATAGAACCAGCAGCGAAAAGTTGCTGGTTTTTTTCATCCTAAAGCGAAAAGTAAAGTGACAAGATGCATATAGCTTTGAGTCAGACAGCTATTTTTAGCAGTTTTGAATTGCCATTATTTCATGATGACATATTATATATTTGACTATTGACCAAAGCGGAATAGTATTAGACTCTTAAGTCAATGCAGTCTTTGCTAGATCAATCCGTCGTTCAGGTTGCTTTTTAGTTATTATTTATAAGAGAGTGTGAGATTGAGTAGCCGAAAAACAATAAAATATGACAGAGATGGATACATCTAATGATGCATGTACATTATGATCTGAGCTTGGTAATTGGCTCGGTAGCAATCTCAGTATTGGCCTGCTATTTTGCAGTGTCTGTTGGGCAAATGCTTTTTCAAAATGTACAACAACAACTAAAAAAAATTGCATTAATCATGAGTGGTTTGCTGCTGGGTGCGGCAGTGTGGAGTATGCATTTTGTGGGCATGTTGGCCTGCCAGTTACCTGCACCGTATCAATTTGATCTTAGCTTTACGACCCTATCTTTTGTTATTGCATTTATCGCTTCTACGTTTGCGGTTTGGCTGACCACGCAATCGACCCTGCCTGTGGCGCGTTTGATCCTGAGCGGCATTTTAATGGGGTTGGGTATTTCAGGCATGCACTATACGGGCATGATGGGAATTCAGGTAGAAGGCTACCGTAGTTATTATGATCCTACCATTGTTTTGCTGTCTGTATTAGTGGCCATTGGCGGTGCAATACTTACCTTTTGGTTTATGTTTCATTCCAAGTGCAGAATGGGGCGTCAGGCACAATATAAAATTTTCATTGCGGTGCTCATGAGTCTGAGCATTGTTGCCATGCACTATATAGGCATGGAAGCACTGCATCTTTACTCTACAGCAGATTTGCCTCAATCAGGGCACTTCCAGATCGGGCAAGGGCCAGCTCTGTTGGTGGTTATTTTAGTGACCAGTCTGATTTTTGCTGCTGCGGTGGGCGTATCTCTGCTGGAGCTGCGCTTAGAAGAAAAAAGCAGACAATTGTCTTTAGCCAACCGTGAATTGGCCAATCAGGCAGTCAAAGATAACCTGACCAAATTGCCCAACCGTTTATATTTAGCTGAATATGCACAATTGCTTTTTTCTGAGCATCGGCAAAAAAACACTAAAATTGCATTTTTGTATATCGACTTAGACCGCTTTAAAGCGGTGAATGACGTATTTGGGCATCATGTTGGCGATCAATTGCTGATTCAGTTGTCTAAACGTGTGCAATCCCACTTGGGCGAAAATACCCAGTTATTAAGAATTGGTGGCGATGAATTTCTTTTGGTGATTGAACATACCGATATCGCAGAAGCCACGCTCATTTCTGAAAAAATATTAGAACTGATTCAGCAAAGTTTCTTAATTGCAGGCAAGGTCATTAATATTTCAGGCAGTATTGGCATTGCGATGTATCCAGAGCATGGCACCAATTTGCAAGATATTTTAATGAATGCTGATGCGGCGATGCTGACCTCTAAATATCAGGGGCGTAACACCAGTTCAATATTTAATTATGATCTGGAGTTACTTGAGGCTAAAAGCCAAAGTAAGTTGATTAATGATTTATATAAAGCAGTTGAACAACAACAATTTGCGTTGTTCTATCAGCCAAAGTTTAAAGCCGCTGACCATAAAATTTGTGGCGTAGAAGCTTTAATTCGTTGGTATCACCCCGTACATGGTTTACTTACCCCAAATATGTTTATTAAAGGAGCTGAAAAGACGGGGTTGATTATTCAAATTGGCTATTGGACGCTAGAAGAAGCCTTTAAACAAATTCAAATTTGGGAAAGATCGGGTGCACCGTTATTTCCTGTGGCTGTGAATTTATCGGCAGTGCAGTTTGAACATAAACACTTATTTTCGACTTTAGAAAACTTGTTTAAACGCTATGAGATTCAACCCCAACACTTGATGATTGAAGTGACTGAAAGTACAGCAATGCATCATATTGAATCGAGTATTCGTAGTTTTGAGCGTTTGCGTCAAATGGGGATTCAATTGGCGATTGATGATTTTGGCACAGGACATTCGAGCTTCTTATATTTGAAAAAATTGCCAGTCGATGAGTTGAAAATTGATCGTGCTTTTATTTTAGATTTGTGTTTGGACAGCAAAGAAGAATTAATTTTAGAAAGTATTATTCAGTTGGCGATTAAACTGGGTTTAACTGTGACCGCTGAAGGGGTGGAAACGCCGTTACAAGCAGAAATTTTAACCCGTTTAGGCTGTCAGCAGTTGCAAGGTTATTTATTAGGCTTACCTATGGATGTTGAGCGTTTAGAAGAGTTGTTTAAACATTCGGCTTAAGTTAGTGGCATATAAAAATGATCACTGGCATGAACATGAAATCAGCTATTATCAAAAACAGATGATTGAAGATTTTTATGAATATATGCAGTTGATAGGTGGTAAGGTTGTTTTGAAAAATGAGTTTATACGGTAATTTCTTTTATTTTTTAATAAGTTTATAAATATTAGTGTTTTGATGAATAATTCTGGTGCGCACTGAGGGAATATGAAATACCAACCGCCTTATACTATCACCTCAAAAATCATTCATTTGATTGCTCAGATCAGTGAGAATATAGGGCGTTTGACTGTTTTAGAAGAAATCCAAGAAAATTTAAAACTTAGAAAAGCTAATCGTATTCGTACCATTCAAGGTTCACTTGCGATTGAAGGTAACACGCTTAGCACTGAGCAAATCACGGCAATCCTTAATGGTAAAACAGTAATTGCACCTCCAAAAGAAGTACAGGAAGTGCGTAACGCTATCAAAGCCTATGAAGCATTTCAGCAGTGGCAACCGAGCCAAGAAGCAGACCTATTACAAGCACATCAAGTTTTGATGACAGGCTTGATTGATGAAGTCGGTCAATATCGTCATGGTGGTGTCGGTGTAATGTCAGGTGATCGTGTGGTGCATATGGCGCCACCTGCGAATCAGATCAATCGTCTTATGGCTGATCTACTTGGTTGGTTGAATGATAGTGATGTGCATCCACTCATTCAAAGTTCAGTATTCCATTATGAGTTTGAGTTTATTCATCCATTCGCAGATGGTAATGGGCGGATGGGAAGGCTGTGGCAGACATTGATTTTGAGCAAGTGGAATCCAATCTTTGCCAATATTCCTGTGGAAAGTCTGATCTACCAAAATCAAAAAGCTTATTACGAAGCTTTACAAGCAAGCACTGATCGGACTGATTCAGCAGTATTTATAGAATTTATTTTGCAAATGATTTTGGATGCAATGTTGAGTTCAAATGAAACCGCTCAAAATGGTGATCATGCTGCCGCTCAAGCTAGCGTACAAGTGAACGACCAAGTCCAACGTTTAATTTCAGTGATGGAACAAGGTGAATATAGCTTGGCTGAGTTAATGCAGTTGTTAGGTTTAACTCATAGAGCAACATTCCAAAAGAATTATCTGAATACTGCCATAGAATTAGGTTTGATTGAGCGTACGATTCCAGAAAAACCGAAAAGCCCAAAGCAAAAGTATAGATTGAAAAAATAACTATATTCTCAGTTATGGATAAATTAGAACATATCAACAATCAATAAAATTTGATTCAAATCTGCTACAATTACGCCAATTTTTCATATTGATCATTTTGATCTTATACACTGCAGTTCTGCAGTAGGTGTCTTGCATGAGTTTTAAAGATGAGTTAGCGGCGCAGGTCGCACAGCGACGTACTTTCGCGATTATTTCCCACCCCGATGCTGGTAAAACCACCATGACAGAAAAACTGCTGTTATGGGGACAAGCCATTCAAGTTGCAGGGATGGTAAAAAGCCGTAAGTCAGATCGTGGCGCAACATCTGACTGGATGGAAATGGAAAAAGAACGTGGTATTTCCATTACAACTTCGGTGATGCAATTCCCGTATAAAGACAAAATGATTAACCTGCTCGATACCCCAGGGCACGAAGATTTCTCTGAAGATACTTACCGCACTCTAACTGCGGTGGACTCTGCACTGATGGTGATTGATGGTGCGAAAGGTGTCGAAGACCGTACCATTAAATTAATGGATGTGTGTCGTATGCGTGACACACCCATCATTTCATTCGTCAACAAAATGGACCGCGAAATTCGTGAACCATTAGAGTTGTTGGATGAAATTGAAAATGTCCTCAAAATTAAGTGTGTGCCAATCACTTGGCCAATGGGTACAGGGCGTGATTTCGCAGGGGTGTTTAACCTCATCGAAGAAAAGTTTTATGTGTACAAATCAGGTTTTGGTTCAACCATTCCTGAAATTGAAGTACGTGATGGCTATAACCATGCAGACCTACGTGAAAAAGTAGGTGAATTGGCATGGGCGGCATTTGAAGAATCACTTGAATTGGTACAAATGGCGAATGAGCCTTTAGACCGTGAAGAGTTTTTAGCGGGTCGTCAAACACCAGTGCTATTTGGTACTGCTTTGGGTAACTTCGGTGTAGATCATGTATTGAATGCATTCAGTGAATATGCGCCGCCGCCAAAAGCACATCCAACGCAAGACCGTATTGTAGAAGCCAATGAAGAAGGCTTTAGTGGTTTTGTTTTTAAAATTCAGGCCAATATGGATCCGAAGCACCGTGACCGTATTGCTTTCATGCGAATCTGTTCAGGCAAGTATGAAAAAGGCTTAAAAATGAAGCATGTGCGTATTGATAAAGATGTACGTATCAGCGATGCCTTGACCTTCTTGGCAGGTGACCGTCAGCACCTCGAAGAAGCTTGGCCGGGCGACATTATTGGTCTACATAACCACGGGACGATTCAAATTGGCGATACCTTCACTTCGGGTGAAAAGTTGCAATTTACAGGGATTCCGCACTTCGCACCTGAAATGTTCCGTCGTGTACGCTTGAAAGACCCATTAAAGTCCAAACAGCTGCAAAAAGGCCTTAAAGAGCTTTCAGAAGAAGGTGCAACGCAAGTCTTTATGCCACAAAACAGCAATGATTTAATCGTAGGTGCTGTTGGTGTGCTACAGTTTGAAGTCGTCGCCTATCGCCTGAAAGAAGAATACAAAGTCGATTGTATTTACGAGCCTGTCAGCATCAACACGGTACGCTGGGTGTCTTGTGCCGATGAGAAAAAGTTTAACGAATTTAAGAAAAAAGCCCACGATCAGTTGTCTGTCGATGGTGGTGGTCACTTAACTTATCTCGCGCCAAGCCGTGTGAATTTACAGTTAATGCAAGAGCGTTACCCTGACATTGAGTTTAGAAATACACGCGAGCACTAAGCCTCAGGTTGATGATGCTTAATCTGGCAGATGCAATCAGCGTAGCGCAGATGAATGTTCGGCATGCCTAAAAGTTTCAAAATTAAAACAGCTTCTTTAGGAAGCTGTTTTATTATGGGGGCGGTAAAAGATTAAAGATTATTTTTGATAAATGAATTGGGGAAATCATGCAGCAAAAATCGGTTTATCTGGGTGCAATTTTGAGCGGGATGGTTTTGCTTAGCGCCTGTGACTCATCTAAACAAGATCAAAACTCAGATGAGCAAACGTCTATTTTTCAGAAAGATCAAGCAGATGTTTTGCCGTATTTGAATATCAAACAACAGGCGGCAGAAATTGCCTTACCTTTTTGTGAAAATAAAAACTGCATTGAATTAGAAGTACAAACTTTAAATACCCAAGATACATGGCTCAACAGTTGGATTGCAAAAAATCAGGCCATGGTGATTCAAGACCAAATTGGCTTAAAACAAAACATGAATTTGCAGCAAGCAGTAGATGCCTATGTGAAAAAATCCGATGCTTGGCAGGCACAATTAGATCAAAATAAAGCTTATGAATTGGCGATGTACACCCGTATGGCATATCAACGCAATCAATATGTTTTGTTGCAAGTCGGGGTAGATAGCAAACAGGAAGGCACGCAAGTCAAGGAACGCTATTATTTCTTTGTGGCAGATCGGAAGCAGCAAAAAGCCTTGTCTGTTTTAGATGTGATTGATGCCAAACAACAAACCCGTATGAATACTTTTGTACAGCAGGCCTATCAGGATTGGCTCAAAATACAAAGCAGTGACGTGCAAAAAGCAGCACCTGCCAAATTATACTGGGGGCAGGCAGATTGGTTTTTTGATGATCAGGGCTTAGGATTGCATTATCGCACCCATGAAATTGTCAAAGATGGCACGCAGTTAGATATTTACCTAAGCAAAGCACAAACACAACAAGTTTTAAAAGCAGACATCTATCCATCTATGTTTTAGTAGGTGAGTACGGTGACAAGCAAAAATAGATGAAATCAAGGTTGGATCCATGTTGAAAAATAAAAGTATTTTGGCGATCAGTATTTTAATTACAACGCTAGGGATTACTGCATGTCAGCCAAAGAAAACCGAACCAGAAACAGTCGAGCCAGAGCAGACGCAGGCGGAACAACAAAGCTTAAAACTGGTCGGGGATACTGAAAAACTGAATTTGTCGTTGCCTAAATGTGAAAGGAATAACTGCCCTGAAATTTCAATTGAGCGTTTGAATAGTAATCAGGCCTTTATCGACCATTTTATTGATCAGAAAATTATTCAAGAATTGGCACAAATTTTAGAAATTGCACCACAGCAGGCGGCTTCTGAGGCTATAGCAGTTGAGAATGCAGCCAGTGAAAATACAGCAGCCAGTGCTGCAGATGCACCTGCCAGCAACCCCACTGCAGCAGCCATTGCACAAGTGGAAACTTTGGCGCAAAAATTAGAAAAACAAACTGTGCCTTATGTGCAAAGCTTTTTGGTACTTGATCAGGAACTGAAAGCTTTAAGCTCAAATCATAAAATCAGTTTGATGATTAAGCCTAAAATTTTGAATGCAGATCAGCCTTTGGCAACCGTGGTACTGAATAGCAGTAGTTATTTGGGCGGAGCGCATGGTGCATCGGCACAGCAATACTATAATTTTGATTTAGAACAGAAAAAATTAGTATTGTTAAATGACATTCTGTTAGAGAAGCAGCGTCCACAATTGGAGCGCAAAGCCTACGAAGCGTTTAAACAATGGGTCATCGCATCTGAACTTTCCACCAATGTGCAAGAATATGAACAAGCGTGGAAATTTAAGCTGTCGGAAAATTACTATTTAGGTCAACAGGGTTTAATTCTGCAATACGCAGAATATGAAATAGGCCCTTATGTCGTTGGTTTACCGCGTTTAACCATTCCGTATGCAGAACTGCAGGGGATTTTAAAAGCTGCGTATTTGCCTGTAACAGAAGCAGCCTCTGAAGCAACCGCAAAATCTGCCGAAGCCAGTGCAGTAAACACAACCAAAGCGAAATCTTAATATGAGCATTGCGCTGTTTGATACGCATACCCATTTTGATGTACCTGATTTTGACTCAGATCGGGAGCAATTGGCGTATGCGGCCAAGGCAGCAGGCGTAGAACATTTGGTACTGATTGGCTTTGTACAATCACGTTTTCAAGATTTAATCTCTACACAACAGTTTTTAAACCAACTTGAGCATGTGCCACAAAGTCATCTTGCACCAGGCTTGCATCCTTTTTATATCGAACAGCATCAAGACCAACATCTACAAGATTTAGAACAGTTTTTGCAACAACAGCATTGTGTCGCGGTGGGTGAAATTGGCTTAGATACTTTTTTGGCTGAACATAAACAGCCTGAAGCGTTTCAAAAGCAGCAAGATTTTTTTGCTGCACAATTGGAAATCGCACGCCATCGACATAAACCTGTACTGCTACATATTCGTAAGGCCCATGCCGAAACCTTAAAAACACTCAAACAGCAACAATTTCAGTTTGGTGGCATCGCACATGCTTTTAGCGGTGGGGTGGAAGAAGCTAAAGCACTGATCAAATTGGGTTTTAAAATTGGTGTGACAGGGCAGATTACCAATCCCAATGCAAAAAAACTGCGCCGTGTTGTGCAGGAAATTGGTGCTGAACATTTGGTTTTGGAAACCGACTGCCCCGATATGACGCCTTTATGTTGTCAGACAGATACTCAATCACGAACCCGAAATACCCCTGCGAACCTGATTTATGTGCTTGAAGGTTTAGCGGATTGTTTAGATATTGCACCGCAAACTTTAGCCGCACAGATTTGGCAGAATAGCATTCAAATATTAGACTTGCCTAAACTTTAGATGAAACAACACGAAGTCTGCGAAACGCAGTAAAATGCCCACACTTTGAAATTAGATTTGATTGCAGCATGACAGACCTTCTTCAAGATGATGAATATGAACGCCGTTTTGCGGGTGTGGCCAAGATTTATGGCGACAGTGCTTTTCAGCATTATGCCCAAAGTCATGTCATGGTGATTGGAATTGGCGGTGTCGGCTCTTGGGCAGTTGAGGCGTTGGCACGTACAGGTATCGGCGAGCTGACATTGGTGGATATGGATGTGGTCGCAGCATCTAACATTAACCGTCAATTGCCTGCCATGAGCTCAACCTTGGGGCATGAAAAAATTAATGTCATGGCAGAGCGTTGTCGCGCCATTAATCCACGTATCAAAATTAATTTGGTCGATGATTACCTCAGTCCAGATAACGTCAAAGCGTTATTGGCGACTGCACCTGATTTGATTTTAGATTGCATTGATGACGTAAAAGCTAAACTAGCGTTGATGCTGCATTGTCGTTTTAACAAGATTCCACTGATTGTTTCGGGTGGTGCAGGTGGCAAACTTGATCCGTTGAAAATTCGAGTGGCAGATTTATCTAAAACCGAACAAGACCCAATGTTGGCCAAATTGCGCGCCCAATTACGCAGCAAAGGTATTTGTAAAAAGCCAAAAGAAAAGTTTGGGATTACCTGTGTGTATTCCATCGACAATCCATTTTCTAGTGCAAATGTTTGCCCTAGTGCAGGCTTGCGCTGTGGCGGTTATGGTTCGTCAGTCGTGGTTACCTCCAGTTTTGCGATGGTGGCGGTGGCAGAAGTGCTAAAAAAGTTAGATGCTTTACAAGCTAAAAATTCATAAATCAAAGCCATGCAAGGCATGGCTTATAAAAAATTCTCTTTGATTTTCTTATCGCCAATGACTTTATTCAGTAGGTCGTTGTAGCTGCTGCTCTTTTAAATAGTCTTCCGTACGCTGCATTGCTGCTTGAATATTGACCAATGCTTGCTCTACATCTGCAAATGTTTTGGCATTGCCGCCACTTAGTGCCTGACGCCATTTACGTGCACCTGGCAGGTTTTGGAATAAACCTAAAATATGGCGGGTAATGACAGAAAGTGGTGCACCTTGTAGTAGACGTTGTTCAATATACGGCAACATGCGCTGCATAATTTCAAAACGGTCAGGTAATTCTAGCCCCCATAATTGCCCAAGCTCTGCCAGTAAATAAGGGTTGTGATAGGCTTCACGACCAATCATCACCCCATCGACATGCTTGAGGTGTTGTTGGGTTTCGGCAAACGTTTTAATTCCACCATTAATTTCAATTAACAATTCGGGGCGGTCTTGTTTTAGGCGATACACATCCTCATAACGCAGAGGCGGAACTTCGCGGTTTTCTTTAGGCGATAAACCTTGTAATAAGGCAATTCGGGCATGCACGATAAAGTTATTGCAACCTGTTTGAGCCACAGTATCCACAAAATGCAGCATCTCTGCATAAGAGTGCATGTCATCAATCCCGATCCGATGTTTTACGGTCACAGGAATATCAACCGATTGACGCATGGCGGCAATACACTCTGCAACCAAGTCTGGTTCTGCCATTAAACACGCACCAATTTTATTGTTTTGTACTCGATCACTTGGGCAGCCAACATTCAGGTTGATTTCATCATAACCCCAGTCTTGTGCCATTTTACTGCAGGTCGCAAGGTCTTTCGGATTTGAACCGCCCAACTGCAAGACAATAGGATGTTCTTCTTTGCTGTAATCTAAATGGCGCTTGGCATCACCAAATAAAATTGCGCCTGTGGTCACCATTTCAGTATACAGAATGATATTGGGGTTAAATAAACGTGCAAAAAAACGGTAATCTCGGGTAGTCCAATCCATCATCGGGGCAACCGAAATGCGAGGTTGTAAAGTTTGGATGGCACGTGTCATAACCCACCTGAATTGAAAAACAAAAGCACAAGACCGCGCATTATACGGGGTTTAAATGAAAATCGACAGTGTCCCCACCCCACATCCATTGGCATCAACTTTGCTTTGTTCGCTATGAACACAGCAGCGCAACCGTAGGTGCTAAAGCGGAACTGCTCAGTATTTGTATGCGTAGCCGTTTTTTAGTATGTTGAAAAGATAACGATAACGCAGCATAAGAGTGAGAATAAAATGTTGGTATTAGAAGAAATTTATCGAACTAAGAAAAATGAATTTTCAAAGGCATTTAATTTACGCATGCAGCGCAGTTTAAGTTGGTGGAAAAAAGCCATTGAGTTTCATGATGATGTCGATATGCAATTTATGACAGCATGGGTGGCGTTGAGTGCCTTGTATGCGCAAGGTCAGACGGCAGAGCATACACAACAGACTTTGCAGCAATTTGTGCAGCGCATGTATCAAAAAGATGTCGATCAGCGCATGGCGAGAATCATTTGGGAAAAATATCCACAAAGTTTAGAGGTATTGCTGACCAATCCTTATTTGTATCAAAGTTTTTGGGATTGGCGTAATCAAAAAATGACTGAAGCTGAATGGCGTGCAGATTATGAAGCAGAGAAACAGCAGATTATGCAGGCATTGCACATCCATGATTCAGCTACAATTTTGGCATGTTTGTTTAAGCGCTTATTGACGTTACAGCAGCAACTTTTACAAGGTGGTGCAACTTATAACAGTGCAATCAACCGCAAACAACTCAGCCATGCCAATACTTTACTGTGTGCGTTGATGCCGTGTTTTATCCAAATCTTATTGGAAAATTTAGAAAATGTGGAGTTGAGTCAGCCATTTTACCCTGTGATGCAAATGTCTTAAGCGACTTGCTTGATTGTAATAGCAGCGTTTAAGGCATGGCGGTGTGTTGACGTTGATGCTGCCAGTCGAGCAGGGCAAAGCTCATTGCGGCGGCAACAAAACACAAACCAACTAGGCAACTCCACAACCATCCACCGTGTTGCCAAGCATAGATCCCCAAAGCAGAACCACAAGCACCGCCAGTAAAATAACTGGTCATATAAATTGAGTTAATCCGCGATTTGGCATCGGGGCGTAAGCGAAAAATCACGTTTTGGTTGCTGCTGTGTACGGTAGCAAGCCCAAGGTTAATTAAGCCAAAACCAAGAATATAACTCCATAAGCTAAATTGTCCGTTGTATAGAAAGCCCCAGCTAATTGCCAATAACGCCAACCCCCCCCACGTCAGCGCTGTAACATAGCCACGATCTGCAATTTTCCCCACGTGTTTGGTTGAAAGAGCACCGAATACACCCACCATTGCCACAATGCCCACCATAAAGTCAGCTAAGCCAAAACTAGATTTAAGTAATACTGCAATGGTGGAAAACAATACGCTCATCGCTGCAAAAGCAAACGCACCGAGTAAGGCACGATAGACCAAACGACGTTCTTCTAAAATGAGTTTGCCCATAGACTGAAATACGGCCAAATAGCTGAGTTTGCTGGTTGAGATAAAGGGTAAGCGTGCTTTGAGTACCGCGGCAATGCAAAGCATCAGCACACCGCTAATCAGGTAAATCACTTTCCAATGGAATAAGTTGGACAGCAAACCTGCCAAACTGGTCGAAAGTAAAATACCGACCAATAAACCACTCATCAATAAACCGACCACTTCACCCATTTTTTCAGGTTTTACGGTCATGGTGGCAAAGGGAATTAAGACTTGTGCTGCAACTGAAAACAGCCCTGTGATAATCGTGCCAATCCATAGCATGCTTAAATTGCTGGAAAAGGCACATAAAAATAAGCCAATCGAGGCCAAAAACATCAATAAGGGAATGAATTTGGTTTTATTGATAATATCGCCCATGGGCACAATGAACAATAAACCCAGTGCATAAGACACTTGTGCAAAAGTCACAGTCAGTGCAACTTGTGACTGTGGAATTTGAAAAGATTGATGAATGGAGTAAATCAGAGGTTGGCAATAATAATTTGCACCTGCACATAAACCGCAGGCAATCGCCATTAACCATAAAAGGGTTTTGTCTTGGCTAATGTCAGGTGCAGTATTCATAGTCTTCCTAGCTTATAAGGCAGTGTGATGCTGTGAGTAAATAGGATGCTGTTTGAGTTTGAGCAATAAAAAATCGGTGAGTATCCTAAATTTTATGCTGATGTTTTCAGTCTTCAATGTGAAAACTTGTTTTTGGATAATGTAATCATCATCACCCCTACAATATTCAGCAGACAGCCCAACCATTGTATGCCATTCAGGTGCTCACCTAAAAATGCTGTAGCTAATAAAATCGTTAAAATGGGGCCAATTGAGGCAATCATAGCTGATTGTGCTGCACCTAAACGGGCGATGCTGTGCGCCATTAACAAGGTAGGCAATACTGTCACAAAAATGCCCA
The DNA here is from genome assembly GCF_013418635.1 of Acinetobacter sp. YH12131. Lineage (NCBI taxonomy): Bacteria > Pseudomonadati > Pseudomonadota > Gammaproteobacteria > Moraxellales > Moraxellaceae > Acinetobacter > Acinetobacter sp. YH12131. Next base: position 11,014 of record NZ_VPBQ01000008.1, on the reverse strand, counting down.
ACGCAACGCCGTAGCCCAGCACTTGTAATGGCAGTTGCTGAATCAAAGCTAGAGGATGCGGTGTGGCCAAGCAGTAATGAACCAAGGTACCTAAACAGGCAATGCTTAAAGCCAAGCCTGTAAAATTCCATGAGCCAAAATGTTGAATCAAGCGTCGAGTCAGCAACAAATAGCCCGCAAAACATACCGCACTGGCAAAGACTAAACTGCTGCCTAGCCAAAAGTACGAGTCGTGTGGTGTGTTACTTTGTTCTTGTAGCATCACAATGACTGTGCCGCCATAACTCAGAGCAATGGCAAGTAAACTCAACCAGCTGAGTTTTTGTTTATAGATCAGGCTAGACGCCAATACAGTCAGAGTTGGATATAAAAAAAGAATAATCCGTTCTAATGAGGCACTAATGAACATCAGCCCTAAAAAATCCAACCAACTGGAAAAATAATAGCCCATCAAACCTGCAAAGATCAGCAGCAGCCAATTGCGTGTAGAGATGTTGCGGCTGTGGTAGCGATTGAGCCAACAAATCAGTAGGAAGAAAGGCAGGGCACTTGCCATGCGCAAAGCCATGAGTACGGTTGCATCGACCAACGGTGAAAGTGCATAAGCTTGTTTAATAAAAATGGCTTTGGTACTAAACAAAAAGGCTGCAAATAAGGCAAAGATGGAGCCCCATTGTGTGGCGTTAAGTCTGATCATGAAAAATGCTGTCGAGCAAGGTGGATGCAAGAGAAGTGACACATGCCGCGCACACAAATGCAAGTTGCATGATAGATAAAGGCAGATGCGACTGCATGGATCAAGCTGTGTGTGCTGTATTTGAGCAAGCATAGCCGATTTTATGCAGATGGTCTGCTTGAGATGGCATAAATTTTGTGAAAAGTAGAGTAAATGGGATTTGCACGATAATGGTGCAAATTAGTTGAAAATATTGCAAAACAGAGAAAATCCATCATCAGACAAAATGACGCACAAAAAAAATGAAAAAAATAGCAGCACTTAACTTAGACCTGAGTTGAATAAATTCAAGCTTCTTTTAAAAGTTTTACTGTTTCAAATATTCGATTTTACTCATAAGGCAAAGGTAGGTTTTTCTAAGGTTTTCAGATGCGCAAAACACTTCTAAATTGAACTGTGTTGTGCGGTGTAAAAATTGTCAAAAAAGTCAATTTGGTGTTTAAGTTTTTGCTTTTAGCGCTTAAATGTATAGATATGCAATCTTTTGGCGCTAAGTCGGATTTTCCCAATTAAGTGAAATGGATGTCAGAATGATCAATGCTTAATTCATTTAAATGTGGTCAACTGCAAGCTCAAAGCATCGCTTTTTTTCTTTTAGACACGTCAAATCGAAGTTTTGCTGAATAATTAGACTTATATTCAAGAAGCAAAACTTATCAATTATATCTCGCAACAATATTTTTATGAATCATCAGTTCAAAATATGGGTATTTATTAAATAAATATTGGGTGGTAATTTAAAAATGTTGCATTAGAATCCAAAAATTCAACAAAACTTATCCTGAGGGGAAAGCATCGTTATCCACGATGTTGACTTAAGAAAAACTAGCTTGAGGAACGCTCATGCAGATCGGAATTCCAACCGAAACTGTTGTCGGTGAAAATCGTGTCGCTGCGACGCCAGAAACAGTAAAGAAGTTGATTAGCGCGGGTCATAGCGTAGTCATTGAACGTGGTGCAGGCGTAAAAGCCGCTTATATCGACAGCGCTTACGAACAAGTAGGCGCGACCATGACAGATGATGCTTATCGCGGTAGCCAAATGATTTTGAAAGTTCGTGCCCCAAAGGGTGAAGAAATTCAAAAACTTGCACCGAACAGCACTGTGGTGGCGATGTTTGATCCTTACCGCAATACTGAATTAGATCAATTTGCTGCGGCTCAAGTGTCTGCATTTGCTTTAGAGCTTTTGCCACGTACCTTGTCGCGTGCGCAAAATATGGACGTGTTGTCATCACAAGCCAACTTGGCAGGTTATAAATCTGTGTTGTTGGCTGCAGCAGAATATCAACGCATGTTCCCAATGTTAATGACAGCAGCGGGTACTGTAAAACCTGCGCGTGTTGTAATCATGGGTGTGGGTGTTGCTGGTTTGCAAGCGATTGCAACAGCGAAGCGTTTAGGTGCTGTAGTCGAAGCAACTGACTTGCGTCCAACGGCAAAAGATCAGGTGGAATCTTTAGGTGGTAAGTGGTTAGACGTACCAATGTCTGAAGAAGAACAACAAAAAGCTGCCGATGCTGCCAAAAATGGTTATGGCTGGATGCCTGGTGAACAATACATTAAAGACCAAGCTGTGATTGTAGATAAAGCCGTTTCTAATGCGGATATCGTGATCACCACTGCGTTATTGCCGGGTCGTGATGCACCGCGCTTAATCAAAGCGGAAACTGTGGCAAAAATGAAGCCGGGTTCTGTGATTTTAGATATGGCAGTCGAAACGGGCGGTAACGTCGAAGGTTCACAATGCGGTGAAACTGTAGTGACTGCCAATGGTGTGAAAATTTTGGGTATTCCAAACATTCCATCGACTGTATCGACAGAAGCATCTGCACTATATGCGCGTAATGTGTTGAATTTTGTTGAAACATTATTTGATAACGACAAGAACTTCGCATTGAATCCTGAAGAAGAAATTCAGAAAGCGTTGCTGGTCACTCATAACGGTCAAGTGCTGTTAAAGCGTGGTTAAGGAGAATTCTCATGGTTGAAACAATTACGATTTTTGTCCTTGCCATCTTCGTAGGTTACTACGTGGTGTGGGGGGTAACACCTGCGTTACATACGCCATTAATGGCAGTAACCAATGCACTTTCTTCAATCATTATTGTCGGTGCGATGATTCAAACTGTTGGTCTACCAATCATGGGTGTAGAAGGCAGTGTCGATTTCCAAACAATTAATGTGGTGAGTGTACTGGGTGCGATTGCTGTGTTCTTGGCAAGCATCAATATTTTCGGTGGTTTTGCAGTGACTGCACGTATGCTGGAAATGTTCAAACCAAAAGCAAAGAAAAAAGAGGGCTAATGCATGGAATTTATTCGTGAATATGCAGACTGGTTCTATTTAATCGGGGCTGTGCTCTTTATCTTAACTTTACGTGGTTTGTCTGGGCCTAAAACTGCGATTGCGGGCAACCGTTACGGCATGATCGCAATGGCGATTGCAGTCTTGACTACATTCTTTGTGGCAGACAATCCAGTTGTGTGGATGATTCTGGCAGCTATGGCAGCAGGTGCGGTGGTGGGTATTGCCCGCGCACGTACGGTGCCAATGACTCAAATGCCTGAAACTGTAGCGTTAATGCACTCTTTAGTCGGTTTGGCTGCAGTTTTAATTGCGATAGCTGCGATTATTCATAACAACAAGTTGATTGAACTTGGTCCAGACTTGTTGGCTACAAATGGCATTACTTTCCATGAAATGAGCAAAGTTCATTTATTTGAATTGTTTGTGGGCTGTTTCGTGGGGGCGATTACCTTTACTGCATCTGTTTTTGCATACGGTAAATTGGCGGCGAAGAAATGGGCAAAAACTATTTCGGGTGCATGGGTAAAACCTGTTCAGGCGTTAATTTTCCTTGCCATGCTCGGTTTTGGGATTCACTTCTTCCTGAGCGGCAACATGACTTCATTCTGGGCAATGACAGGTTTAGCATTGGCATTCGGTTGGGTATGGATTGCACCAGTGGGTGGTGGTGACATGCCAGTTGTGGTGTCATTGTTGAACTCGTTCTCAGGTTGGGCGGCAGCAGGTATTGGTTTCACACTTGAAAACAACATGCTGATTGTTGCAGGCTCATTGGTCGGTTCTTCAGGTGCGATTCTGTCTTACATCATGTGTAAAGCCATGAACCGTTCAATCATCAACGTATTGTTTGGTGGTGCGATGGGCGGTGCAGCAGCACCAACGGCAGCAGCGGGTGCGCAAGTACAACGTAACTACCGTTCAGGTTCTGCTGATGATGCTGGCTTCTTGATGTCAAATGCAGACAGCGTAGTAATTGTACCGGGCTATGGTATGGCGCAAGGTCGTGCACAGAATGCGGTCAAAGAATTGGCCAACTTGTTAAAAGAGCAAGGTGTAACTGTTCGTTTTGCGATTCACCCAGTGGCAGGTCGTATGCCGGGTCACATGAACGTATTACTTGCAGAAGCAGACGTACCGTATGAAGACATCTTAGAAATGGACGAAATCAACTCAGATTTCCCTGCAACAGATGTGGTGTTGGTGATTGGTGCAAATGACGTAGTTAACCCTGCGGCAAAAGACGATCCAAACTCGCCAATTTACGGCATGCCAATTCTTGAAGCGCATAAAGCACGTACCATTATGGTCATCAAGCGCTCAATGGCAACAGGTTATGCGGGTCTAGACAACGACTTGTTCTATAACGACAAGACCATGATGATCTTTGGTGATGCCAAGAAAGTTGTGGAAGATATGACTAAATCAATCAACGGTACAGGTCACTAAGACACTGTTTCCAGATATGAAACCGCCTTCGGGCGGTTTTTTTTATGGCTGATGTAAAGTGGTTAATTGAGATCAGGCAGATTGAGTTCGGGCGAGTTTTATAGGATTGGTTTGAAGCAATGTATTGGGTAGGGGATGATATAAACCAATATTTGGTGGGTAAATTAATGCGATATAAAAATGATTAGGGATATGAGCTTCAAAAGATCTGCATTAAAAAAGCGACTTATTTGAAAGTCGCTTATTGTGTATCTTTAAGGCTGCTCAAGTGAGCTGTTGTATTAAGCAACAGACTCAGGCGTAGTGCGCCATAAGCTTTCTAGGTCGTAGAATTTACGTGCTGTTGGTAGCATTATGTGAACCACTACCATACCAAGATCGACCAAGATCCATTCTGCATCACGTTCACCTTCAATACCAATTGGGCGGAAGCCTGCTTTGCGCGCTTCTTCGGCAACATTGTCGGCAAGAGATTTTACGTGGCGAGTTGATGTACCGCTAGCAATCACAATGGCATCTGAAACATTGCTGATGCTGCTGACATCAAGTTCAACAATTTCTTTGGCTTTTACATCAAGGAGAGCTTCATGTACAACTTTAAGACAAGTTTGTACGTCATGCTTTTGGGTATTCATTGCAAGATCGTGAGAATTAGAAGCGCCGGGCGATGGTTCTAAATTCATGGGGTGTATAATTTCCTAAAATTATTCATCGTCTAATATAGCTGTTTTAGCCTGAAATTTCAAATCGGTTTAATTTTAACCACTTTGATTTGAGGGAAAGTATTTGTCTTTCCATGCAAATGATTGATTTGACGCCAGACTTGGGCGGTATTCTGCAGCGATATAGCCTGAATAAGCACTGTGCTGTAACCATTTGAAAATAGTAGTATAGTCTAGCTCGCCTGAATCGGGTTCATGGCGTCCTGGATTGTCGGCAAACTGGATATGACCAATATCCTGAATGTTTTCTTGCAATGCGCTCAGCACATCTTCACCCATCATCGCCATGTGATAACAGTCGTATTGCATTTTAAGAGCAGGATGTTTGACTGCTTCTAGCATCTCTTGAGCTTGCGCAATATTTTGTACTAAAAAGCGTGGCATGTCGGTGCCATTAATCATTTCAAAGACAGGCTGAATATGATGTTGAGTGAGCATCGAGCAGGCCAGTTTTAGGTTTTCTGCCAGTGTGTTTAAGCAAGGCAGTAAATCGGCATCGACAGGTTGTTTGCCTGCCAAAATATTGACGCTAGGGACATTTAATGCCGTGGCATAGCGGATGGCTAACTCTAAGGCATGATGAAATTCAATCTCTTTTCCGGGTACGCCCGCCAAACCATTGCCGCCTTGCATGAGGTCACCCGCAGGGACATTGATTAAACACAGGCTGAGTTGGTGGAGTGTGAGTTGGGTTTGAATCTGCTCAATACTCAGCTCATAGGGAAATTGAATTTCAACATGCTGAAAACCATGTTCGCGTGCAAGGGCAAAGCGTTCAATTAAAGGCACTTCGGTAAAAATCATCGACAGATTAACCGCCAGTTTAGACATGCAGGTGCTCCTTGCAGGCAAAGGTTGGATCAGGAATCAAGCCGATTAAGCTTCGACCTGATGAATAAAGGTGGCTAAATCTGCTTCTGCAAAACCCTTGGCTTGATGGGCTTGCAGTTGTGAAAGGGCTTTTTCTGCCACAGGAATCTGTAACTGAAATTGCGCTGCCAGTTGTAAGGCATTGTTTAAATCTTTAGACAGGGTTTGGACTTTCCATTGCACAGGCTCAAAACTGTGAGTTGCCATACGTGGAGTTAAAATCTGAAACGGTTTCGAGTCGGCAAAACCACCCGCCAAAGCAGGTGCAAGTAAACGGGTGTCTACACCTGCCTGTCCAGCTAGGGCAACGGCTTCGGCAATCAGGGTGCTATTGGCAGCAACAATCAGTTGGTTGCAGATTTTAGTGGCTTGTCCTGTGCCTGTTTCACCCATACGGGTTACACGTTGTGACAGCACATCATAAATCGGGCTTAATTTTTCGATGGTGTTTGCATCACCCCCTGCAAAAATCACTAAACTACCTTGTTCGGCTCCCGCAGTGCCTCCCGATACAGGTGAGTCAATCCATGTGACCTGTTTGAGGCTGGCTTGCTGCGCTAGCTTTTGGGTTTGATCTACAGACAAACTGGAAAAATCGACAATGACTTGTTGAGCAGTCAAAAAAGGCTCAATTTGATCTAATACAGCTTGGACGGCATTATCATCGGCAAGGCAACTCAAGATCACTGGATATTGTCCGATCTCGCTCAATTGCAGCGACTTTGCCCCCAGACTGAGCACAGATTCGCAAGCCGCAGGGCTACGATTCCACACCGCGACCTCAAAACCTGCCTGAACTAAGCGGGTTGCCATGCGCGTACCCATGAGTCCCATACCTAAAAAAGCGATTTTTGTGTCACGATCAAAATGCATAGCGCTGATTCTCCGTTTTTGCCTACAGTACAAGTCTGGCTTGAAATGTCAATTTAGCCTTTGGTCAAAGTCTGTTGTGTTTGAACTGAATCAAAACTGACGCGGTGCAAAGGTCACTTCAGGGTTCTTGTCCTTTTTACGTGCCAGTTGGCTATTTTTACCCAGCAATAATTTTAATTGCCAAATTTTTTCTAAACGTAAAGATTTGTTTGGCGCATGTTCCATAGCATCCAGCACTTGTTTGGCTGCAGCCAATGCATCTGGGGAGCGTTGTGCAATTTCTTCAGCAAGGGCTTGTGCTTTTTGTAAAGGTGTTGCATCTAAATGCGTGACCAAGCCAATTTCTTTGGCATAGTTGGCATCAAAAATACGTGCAGTTAAGGTCAGTTCTTTGGCAAGGTCTAAACCAATTAAACCTTTTAATGAACGGCTTAGCCCCATATCAGGCACTAAGCCCCAACGGCTTTCCATAATCGACATTTGCGTGTCAGGATGCGAGATACGAATATCTGCAGCCAAAGCCAATTGCATCCCTGCACCAAAACAATAGCCTTCAATTGCAGCAATTACAGGTACAGGCAATTGTTGCCAAACGAGAAATGCTTTTTGAAACAGGCTTTGCCCCGGCTTAATTAACTCCCAAGCCGCAAATGCACGGTTTTGTGGATTGTTGAGGTCGGCCAAGTCAATGCCTGCACTAAATACCTTTGCTTCGCCTGTTAAAATTACACAACGTAAGCTGCGGTCTTTTTTAAGTTTTTCGGCAGTCCGCACCAATTCTTTAAGTAGGGCAAAACTCATGGCATTGCGTTTGTCTGGGCGGTTCAGGGAAACTGTGGCGATGCCGTTATTTTTTTCGATACGAAGTAAGGTCATGATGTGAGCTCTTGTTTTTACTGGGCAAAGCATAACATGGGCAGCAGTGCGATAAATGACAGCAGAGTCACGGCAAAGCCTTGCGACCTTGCCTTTGATTAAGTGACTTTTTTTTGTGAATAGTGCTGGGTGAGTCGTGCTTACAAACTGTATCTTCTCGTTGAGGCGTTCGCGGTGAATGTCACTTTGATGTTGGCTAACTCACCGCATTGTGTTTGGTAAAAATGTGTTCTGCTGCATGTTCAACTTGCTGTATACAGGTTTGTAATTCCTGATAACGGTTTAAGACCTCTTGCACAAACAGATCATCGGCTTTACGACGTTCTTTACGTAAGGTCGAAACAAACTGTTCAAATGAGCCTGTTACTTCTTGCAGGTTCGGTGTGCCAACATAGCGGGTCGCACCATACAGACGATGCAACACATGCTCGAGTTGTGGGAAATCTTCCAGTTCAATCAGCTGTTCAATTTCATGTAATTCTGTGGCAAAGCTATCCACTAGCATTTTCAGTAAATCCACTGCAAGGTCTTCTTTGTTGGCTGCCAGCATTAGGCTTTGTTGCCAATCCAACACCTGTGGATCTAGCGCTTCAATCACAATGGCTTTATCGACTGCAGGTGGCTTATTAAAACTTTGCGTGGTCCAATGGGTTAAAATTTGGATGATTTGTTCAATCTGAATCGGTTTGGTGACATAGTCATCCATACCGACTTTGAGTAATTTTTGCTTTTCATCGGCAAGAGCATGCGCGGTGAGGGCAATAATAGGTAAGCGTTTGTGATTTTCCAAAGTCGATTCTAAAGAACGAATCGCACGGGTGGTATCTACCCCCGACATCACAGGCATTTGAATATCCATAAAGATCAGGTCAAATGGTTGCTGTCCCTGCTCAATGCGTTGCTGCAAAATCCCCAAAGCTTCCTGACCACTTTGCGCTTTGGTGGTGGTCACATTCAGTTCGCCCAACAAGGCTTCGAGTACAATCAGGTTTGGTAGATGGTCATCCACCGCTAAAACGTGCAGGCCTTTACCATCAAATGATGCAGACTCCTGTTCATCAAAACTGTTTTCATTGTTGAGTAAGTCAATTAAGGCTGAACGACTGAGCGGTTGATACAAAGCGCGCGCACGATATTCATTTAACAGACTTGGGTCTAGCGCCATTTGATAGCCATACACTGCCAAGTTACCTTGATAACGGGTACGAATTTCTTTTAATAAAGCTTCGGTGTCGCCACTATGATCAACAATCAACCAAGTATTGTCTTGCAGGTCGGATACATCTTTTAAGCGGCTAAATAAATCTAAAATTGAAGCGGCTTCAATATGTCGCACCGCATAATTTTCAAGATAATGACGCAAGACATTCGCTGTGGCAGGGTGCGCCAAATACGACACCACCTGAATCTCTTTAAAGTTTGGATGCTGCTGTGCATGCGCTTCATCTACCGCAAACATGGCAGTAAACCAGAAGGTCGAGCCTTTTTCGGTTGGGGCGCGTTCCTGATTGTCTTCAAAGCCAATTTGACCTTGCATCAAATGCACCAACTGTTTGGAAATGGCCAAACCTAAACCTGTACCACCAAATTGACGCGTGACCGAAGTATCACCTTGAGAGAAAGACTCAAACAATTTTTTACGGTCTGTACCGCTTAAGCCAATGCCACTGTCTTGGACGCTAAAGTGAATTAAGCATTGTCCAATATCGTCATGTTCTACCCGCGCCCGTACAATAATTTCACCATCGGGGGTGAATTTAATCGCATTGGAAATTAAATTGGTTAAAATTTGCTTGAAACGTAAAGCATCGCCCAGCACATATTGCGGCACGTTATCGGCAAAATAAAAGGCCATGTTGATGTGTTTTTGCGCAGCCAAAGGCGAGAGCATATCCATCACATCAAAAATGGCTTCTTCTAAATCAAAGGGTGCGGTATCCAGTTCCAGTTTGCCTGCATCAATTTTAGAAAAATCCAATACGTCATTAATGAGTGCTAAAAGATGCGCCGATGATTTACGAATGGTCTGTAAATATAAATTCTGTTCATTGCTAAGATTTTCCTGACGCAATAACAGGTGAATAAAGCCATCAATACTGTTCAATGGTGTTCTGAGTTCGTGACTGATGTTGGCTAAAAATACCGATTTAGACTGGTTGGCAGAAATCGCTTGGTCACGTGCCTGACGATAAGTGATGTTTTGCACTTCCAAAGTATCGAGGGTGCGGCGCAAGTCATCTTCGGTTTGTTCGGTATGTTCTTTGAGTTCTAAAAAGCTGAAATGCAGGCGTTTTACCACATTGGCAATATCCCGCTGCAGTAAGCGTAATTCGCCAGTACTGTTAATGACCATGTGTTGATCGAGCGTATCGGCATTCAGGCGTTGTAGCTGCATGCGAATTTCATACATGGGTGCAATCCAGCGTCGTGAATAGAAATTCAGACACAGCAATAACAACAACAGGGTCAGCAAGCCTGTGGCAATTAATACAATCATGACCCGATAACGGGCAATTTGTAATGGCTGATTGTCCAGTTCAATCAGCAACCATGCAGGACGGTTGATGTCTTGCTGAATTTGCATGCCATACACATGATTATTTTTATACAGAATTGGGCCAAAAAAATCGGCATTTTTAGGGAATTTGGGCCATTCGGCTTGGTCTTGAAAGCCCATGCTTAAACGGCGTGTACCAGAAGCATCAATCAGTGCAGTACGAATCAAGTGCTTTTCGTTCATCATGTTTTGCATAAAAGTACGTGCTTCTTCGTACTTCCACGGAAAGCTAGCCAGTTGATGCAAAGCTGCTTCAGATGGCAACTCAAAACGGGTCAAAATCGCAATTGCCATTTGTCGCTGCTGTGCTTTTGCGGCATTCGAGGTTTCAGATAAAACTAGCATCGTGCCGACGCATGCCAAAACCATAATTGGCACAAAAATAAGTGCAATCAGCTGTCCATAAGCATGATTTAAATGTAAGCGCTTAAATAACTTTTTATTGATATTTGACATGGTTAACGCAGTTTAATCCCTATGTTTGGCAGTTTAGCATGCTTTATCAAATGGAGCGTAAAACTCAGTCCTTCAGGTCAGAGATATAAGCGACACGACATGAAGTGTCGTTTGATTTAACTAAGGACTATTTTCCTTGAGTTTTGATTGTTAATATAAGTACATGAAA